>CAYMSA010000082.1:2099-6873 GCA_964392965.1 uncultured Coriobacteriaceae bacterium | reverse complement strand
CGTCGCCATCCTCACGCGAGATGAAGCCGTAGCCCTTGTCCGGATTGAACCACTTAACGGTACCTTGTGCCATAGAACCCATCCTCTCGCCCCGCAGGGCAAAACCATTGCGACTCAACTCGTCCCCCGCGTCCAGCGGGTGTCTTGCCGCATATCCCCGGGCCGCCTCTGGCCCAGGTGCAGTTTACGCGAGTGCATCCAGGCGCGCCAGTACCTATTCAGAAAAATCAAGTATCTGCTTCTGCACCAGGTAGCAGCGATGTATGCGGGGATTGCGGGCGAAATCCTGCGGAATCGTACTGGTTGTGATGTCCTCGACGGCAAGGTGCCCGAGGGCATCCTTATCGATCGTGAACGTCCTTGCGTTGGTCGAGAACACCAGGATACCGTCGTCCGAGAGAAGCGCAGCCGCGTCATCGATAAGCGCCACATGGTCCCGCTGCACATCGAATGTCGCCGCTCTCCGACCCTTGCTCGACGAGTACGTGGGAGGGTCGCAGAAGACGAGTCCGTAAGGGTCGGCGAGCCCCTGTTCGACCCGCCGGCGCTCCTCGGTGAGCCATCGGCGGGCATCGGTCGTGAAGAAGCGGACGCCCGGACGGTCGGCGAACCCGTTGAGTGCCATGTTGCGCCTGGCCCATTCGGTGTAGGTGGGCGACAGGTCCACCGTGTGCACGGCGCTCGCCCCCACCGCTGCCGCGTAGACGCTCGCGGTACCCGTGTACGCGAACAGGTTGCAGAAGCGACGACCGGGCGCGAGCTCCCCGATGAGTGCTCGCACCGGCCGGTGATCGAGGAAGAGCCCGGTGTCGAGGTAGTCATGCAGGTTGACGAGGAAGAGGAGCCCGCCCTCTTCGACCTCGACGAACTCACCGCGCTCGGCCATACGCTGGTACTGCGTCCCCTCGCCACGCTGACGCCTGCGCACCTTGAGCGCGACGTCGTCGGGCGCGATCTCGAGTACTTCGGCAGCGATCTCCACGGCTTCAGAAAGACGCCGGGAGGCGACGTCCGGATCGATGTCCGACGGAGGGGCGTACTCGGCGACATGCACGAAACGCCGCCCAGCATCCGGCCCGGCGCCCTCGTAGAGATCGATGGCCACCGCGTACTCCGGAAGATCGGCGTCATAGACGCGATAGCAGGTGATGCCCTGCCGGCGCGCCCACTTGCCGAGGTGGCGCGCATTCTTGCGCAGCCGGTTGCCGAAGATCTCCGCACCGGCCGAGCGTGCTGGCGGCGCCTTTCGTACCTCGGCGCGCGCCTGCGTTGCTGCGACGGTGAAACGATAGAGACGCGTCTCGATCGGGCCGTTGAAGAACGTATGGGCCGAGTGGCTGCGCAGGCCTGTGGCACGAGCGAGCGACTCATCGCTCGTGAAGACAGCGGCCTCCCAGCCCTCGAAAGCGGCGAGCAGGCGCTTCCCGAGCGTCGCGTACAGGGAGCTCAACCCTTCGTCCGCGTCGAGGCGCACCCCGTACGGCGGGTTCACGATGACGAGTCCCGCAGGCGACGGCTGCCCGGTGTCCCCGGCCTCCGCCACAGGCGGCGCGAACTCGGCGACGTCACGGCGCCCGAGCACGATGTCGCCGCCGAACCCGGCACGCGCAGCGCAGCCGCGGGCGAGCGCAAGAGAGCGCTCGTCGACGTCGTAGCCCGCGATCAGCGGAAGCCGCTCGCGGCCGGCTTCGGCACGCTCGTCTGCCTCAGCGATGAGCGAGTCCCACCGGTCCGCGTCATGGCCGAGCCAGCCCGCGAAGCCCCAGTAGTCGCGCAACAGTCCGGGCGCCTGGTCCGACGCGATGAGCGCGCCTTCCACGAGAAACGTCCCCGACCCGCACATGGGATCGACGAGCGGACCGCCCGACTGAGCGATCTCCGGCCAACCCGCGCGCACGAGAAGCGCTGCGGCGAGATTCTCCTTGAGCGGCGCTGCGACCTGCTCGCCGGGCGACCGGTAGCCGCGCTGATGGAGCGGCGCTCCCGAGAGATCGATGGAGACCGACGCCCGTTCACGATGCAAGCGTATGTTGATGCGGACGGCCGGCCGGTCGAACTCCACCGAAGGCCGCTCGCCGGTGCGCTCGCGCAGCCGGTCCACGACAGCGTCCTTGGCCTTCTGCGCGACGAACCGCGTGTGCGTCAGGCCCGAACTCGTCCCAGCGACATCGATGGCGATCGTCCCGTCCGAAGGGATGTGGTCCTCCCACGCGACCTCGTACATGCCCGCATAGAGGGCCTCGGCGTCAGGGGCGGGGAACTCGGCCAACGCAAGGAGCACGCGGCTCGCCAGGCGCGACCAGAGGCATGCGGTGTACGCGTCGCCGAGTGAGCCTTCGAACGTCACCGCAGCGCGCGTCTGCGTGAGTCGCGAGACGCCGAGAGCGCGAAGCTCGTCCGCGAGCAGGTGCTCGATCCCCTTAGGGCACGTGGCTATGAGGCGCAGGTGGGAGTCCATGGGCGAACCGTACCACGGTAGCGGCCGCATCGGTACTGTTGGCGTTTGTCCCTGGAGCGCGTATACTGGCCGGAACACGAGCGCCCCGTCGGGGCGCCCCACCCAAGACTCGGTTGTCCCTCCCTCCTCGTGATGTGTCGGAACGACTGCGTCTGCCGCAGTGCAGCCTGACATGGCGCACGAGGAAGGAGCTCATACTTGAGTTTCGACAATCTAGGTCTTGACGACCGCCTCTTGAAGGCCGTCCGTTCCATGGGGTACACCAGCCCCACTCCCATCCAGCGTGACGCGATTCCGTACGTCCTCGAAGGCCGGGACGTCGTGGGCTGCGCCCAGACCGGCACCGGCAAGACCGCGGCGTTCGTGCTGCCGCTCATGCAGCGCATCACCGCCAAGCCCGGCGGCCCCCGCGCGCTCGTCGTCACTCCCACCCGTGAGCTCGCGCTCCAGATCGAAGGCGTCGCCTCGCAGGTCGCCAAGGCGACCGGTCATCGCGTCTCTGTTGCCTACGGTGGCGCTGGCTACGATCCGCAGATCAAGGCACTGAAGCGTGGCGTCGACATGCTCGTCGCCACACCGGGCCGTCTGATCGACCTCATGGAACGCGGCGTCGCCAAGCTCGGCAACGTGGAGGTGCTCGTCCTCGACGAGGCCGACCGCATGCTCGACATGGGCTTCTGGCCGCAGGTGCGCAAGATCATCGCCACGATTCCTCCCGAGCGCCAGAACCTGCTCTTCTCGGCGACGATGTCCACCGACGTCATGCGCATCGTGAACTCGACGCTGCACGACCCGGTCAGGGTCGAAGTCGCGCCGTCTGCCAAGCCGATCGAGCTCATCGAGCAGCAGGTCTACCCGGTCTCCGGCCAGCAGAAAGCGCAGCTCCTCGTCCACCTCATCGGACAGGAGGGCGTCGACCGCGCCATCGTCTTCACCCGCACGAAACACCGCGCCGACCGCGTCACGAAGGTACTGCAGCAGTCGGGGATCAAGTCGGCGGCGATCCACGGCGACCGCTCGCAGTCGCAGCGCCAGAGCGCGCTCGACAATCTCAAGACCGGCCGCTGCTCGGTGCTGGTGGCGACCGACGTCGTGGCGCGCGGCATCGACATCGACGACGTGAGCCACGTCGTGAACTACGACCTGCCCAACTCGGCGGACGACTACGTCCACCGCATCGGCCGCACCGCGCGGGCAGGCAAGAGCGGCGTGGCCATCTCGCTCCTCGCGCCTGAGGAGCACGAACTGCTGCGGGACATCGAGGTCAAGATCGGCACGGTGCTCAGCACGCACGACGCGCCGGGCTTCGAGTACTCCCAGCAGCGCCTTGTCCCCAATCCCGAGCGCGCTGCCTCTCGTCCGGTCCGGACGGTGTACAGCTCGAACCGCAGCCGCGGCCGTCGGCGGTAGTACGCACGACAGTCGACCGCATGATCGTTCCGCCCGACGCCCCGTCCGCTCAGCGGGCGGGGCGTCGTCGTTCTGGCGGGCCGCCGCACTCCGAGGTGCGTGGCCGTGCACAACCGGAGCCGCTCGGGCATCATCTACGGGAAGCGCCGCGACCTGCCGAAGGTCTCGACACGTCTCGCGGGAAGCCGTCCTGCCCCACGCCTGGAAGGAGCCGCACATGAACCTGAGCACCGTCGCCATCGACAAACCGGAACCGGTGAGCGTCATCATCGGCCAGTCGCACTTCATCAAGACCGTCGAGGACATCCATGAGGCGATGGTGAACGCGGTGCCGGGCATCCGTTTCGGCGTGGCGTTCTGTGAGGCCTCGGGGGCGCGACTCGTGCGGGTGAGCGGCACCGACGAGGGGCTGAAGGAGCTAGCGGCCCGCAACGCATACGCGATCGGCGCCGGCCACACGTTCGTGCTGCACCTGGCCGAAGGCTTCTACCCCATCAACGTGCTGAACGCCCTCAAGATGGTGCCCGAGGTCTGCCGCATCTTCTGCGCGACCGCCAACCCGCTGGAGATCGTCGTGGCCGAGACGGCGCTCGGCCGCGGTGTTGTCGGCGTCGTGGACGGCCAGCCACCGCTCGGCATCGAGGACGCGGACGGCGTCACCTGGCGGACCGGGTTCCTCAAGACGATCGGCTACAAGCTGTAGGGAAGCGCGGGACCCGCCTGCGGGGACGATGACCGCCGCCACACGGAGATCGATGCGGCGAGCGTGACGGCCATGGGAGCCGGGAGCGCCTCGACGCGGCGCCTCACCTCGTCGGCGTCGATGTGCCGCGCGCTCGGCCCCATGCGCACCACGTCTACCAGGAGGTCGTGGCCGAGTGTGCACGACGACACCACCTCCCGGGC
>CAYMSA010000082.1:0-1999 GCA_964392965.1 uncultured Coriobacteriaceae bacterium | reverse complement strand
GCGCGGGTGGATGCGCGCAGCCCGACGCATCGCGTGCTTGGAGAGGTCGAGCGCCACGCCGAGCACGTGAGGGTCCCGCGCGAGTGCCCCGGCCAGGTACTCGCCGCTGCCGGCGCCGGCGTCCACGATCACGGGCGGCCGCTCGCAATCGCGCCCGGGGCGCGCGAGAGCCATCGCGACCACTGCGGCCACGCCGTCGAGCAGCGGCCGGTACGCGCCGCTGCCGAGCACGCGCGCCCGAGCGGCGACCATCTCGGCAGTGTCGGCGGTGCCGACGCCGGCAGTGCCACTCAGGAGGCTCACGTAGCCCTGCCGCGCGATGTCGAAGACGTGCCCTGACTCACAGATGAGCGAGCCCTGGCGCTGGACAAGCCCCACGCCGCACATCGGGCACCGGAGCACCGTCACGATGTCATCGAGCATGAATCCTCCAGTGGCGCTCGGAACGCATGGGCGAGATGCCCGTCCGCTATCGTACCCGACGCGTACAATGGCCAGATAGGCGACGGAAGGGAACCTTGATCATGACCGAGCGGGTCACGGGTGTGCAGAACGTCAGTCGGATGTGCGCCGTCTGCGGCATGGAGAACACATCAAGCCTCGGCGCGCGCTTCTACACGCTGGAGAGCGGCGAACTCGCGGGCGTCTTCATGCCACAGGAGGAACACCAGGGCTATCCCGGTCGGCTCCACGGCGGACTCGCATCAACCATCCTCGATGAGACCATCGGCCGGGCGGTCAACATGACCGACCCCGACGCCTGGGGTGTGACCATCGAGCTGACCGTGAAGTACCGCAAGCCGGTTCCGCTCGACGGTGAGGTCGTCGCGCGTGCTCGCATCACGAAGGACTCTGGCCGGATGTTCGAGGGCTCCGGCGAAATCCGCCTCGCCGATGGCAGCGTGGCTGTGGAGGCGAGGGGGCGCTACCTGCGTCTTCCCATCGAGAAGATCGCCGAGGGAGACATGGACGAGGACTGGTTCGCCGACGAACGGCCGTTCCCGGAGACGATCGGGTAGTCATCACGTATCGTCATCGGGCGAGGAAACGCATCCGCTCTCACCCCGACTGCATGCCGCAATCGCCTCACAGGTACTCTCGAATACCACGTGCTCCCGCGACATTCAACCCGAAAACCGCGTTGACTCTCGCTCAACCCCTGCCTACTATATATTGTGCCGAGGTTCTCCCGGTATCAATATCTGGGGCCGAGAGCGGAGCCCGCGCACTGCACGAACACCGTGAAGGCGCAGCGCCCACGTTGTCCCCGCGCGATGGGATCGACACGAGGAGGCAGCAGATGGGCGAATTCAGCGGGGTAATGCCAACGGTAGTCGTCAAGCGCGAGGGCGTCCGTGTTCCTTTTGATGCGGACAAGATCCGCTCGGCGATCGAGCGAGCGGGCATCGCCACCGGTGAGTTCGACGCGCTGGAGTCACAGCTCCTCACCGCCCAGGTACTGAAGGTCCTCTCCCACCAGCAGGCCGGCACCGAAGTCGAGCTCGAGCGCATCCAGGACGTCGTGGAGCAGGTGCTCATCTCGGCGAACCACTTCGCCACGGCGCGCGCCTACATCGTCTACCGCGAGCAGCGCGCACGGCTGCGCCAGGACCGCGCCACCGTGGTGAACGTGGCGACGTCGATCAACGAGTACCTCGACCGCGCCGACTGGCGCGTGAACGCCAACGCCAATCAGGGCTACTCGCTCGGCGGCCTCATCATGAACGTCTCAGGCAAGGTGGTGGCCAACTACTGGCTCAGCCACGTCTACCCCGCCGAGGTGGGCCTCGCTCACCGCGAGGGCGACATCCACATCCACGACCTCGACATGCTCGCGGGCTACTGCGCCGGCTGGTCGCTCAGGACGCTCCTGAACGAGGGCCTGAACGGCGTCCCCGGCAAGATCGAGGCGGCGCCGCCCAAGCACCTCTCGAGCGCCGTCGGGCAGATCGTGAACTTCCTCGGCACGCTGCAGAACGAGTGGGCGGGCGCGCAGGCG
>CAYMSA010000081.1:4992-6988 GCA_964392965.1 uncultured Coriobacteriaceae bacterium | reverse complement strand
CCCGAGCCGGATGAGCCGCCGCTCGTGGTAGAGTTGCGTCGGTCCTCTCGGCGGGCGAGACCCTCGGCGCGGATGCGCCTTGCGCCGTCTGCCGTCACGGGCCTGCACTGACTGTCACGCACCGGGGGGCACGCATGTCGATGCTGCTGGACATCGCCATCATCTTCGCCGTCGGCGCCATCGCCACGGTGATCTGCCACCGGGTGCGCGTCCCGTCCACGGTGGGGCTGCTGCTCGCGGGCGTGCTCATCGGCCCTGACGCGCTCGAACTGATGACGAACGTCGAGCAGATCGAGCAGATCTCCGAGATCGGCGTAGTGCTGCTGCTGTTCGTCATCGGCCTCGAGTTCTCGATCAGCAGGATCAGCGAGATCAAGAAGCAGTTCATGGTGGGCGGCAGCGTCCAGATGATCGGGACCGCCCTCATCATCGGCATCGCCACCGTTCTCATGGGCTCCACCGTGAACCAGAGCATCTACCTCGGCTTCGTGGTGGCGCTCAGCAGCACGGCCATCGTTCTCAAGGCGCTCGAGGAGCGTGCCGAGGTCGACACGCCACACGGGCGCCTCGTGCTCGGCGCGCTCATCTTCCAGGACATCGCGGTCGTGCCGCTCATGCTCGCGGCGCCGCTACTCGCGGTGGGCTCGGGCGAGGGCGCCGGAGCCGCCGTGGTGGGGCTGCTGCTGCGCGTCGTGGCCGTGACGGCTCTCGCCTTCGTCGCGTACCGGTGGGCGGTGCCGTGGATCTTGCGCCAGGTCACGCGCACAGGCAGCCGCGAAGCGTTCCTCCTCGGCGTGCTCACGGTCTGTCTCGCCGTCGCCATGCTCACCGAGCAGGCAGGCCTCTCGCTCGCTCTCGGCGCCTTCCTCGCGGGTCTCATCATCGCCGAGTCCGAGTACTCCCATCAGGCGGTCTGCGTCATCATGCCGTTCCGCGACGTGTTCATGAGCCTCTTCTTCGTCTCGCTCGGACTGCTCCTCGACATCCCCACGCTGCTTTCGCAGCCCGTCCGCATCGTGCTTCTCACGCTCGGCGTGCTGCTCATCAAGCCGCTCGCCGGGGCGCTCGCGGGCCTGGCCGCCGGCCTGCCCATCCGCAACGCCACGATCGCCGGTATGTCGCTCGCGCAGATCGGCGAGTTCTCCATCGTGGCCACCACGGCGGCCGTCACTGCGGGGCTGGTGGACAACGGCGTCTTCCAGATCGTGCTCGACACGGCCATCCTCACGATGATCCTGGCGCCGGTCATGACCGCCATCGCGCCCAAGGTGGGCGACCTCGCGCAGCGCCTGCCGGTCCCGGCACGCTGGCGGCGAGGAGCCGCCGGCGTCGAGCGCGGTGTGCACGAGGAGCTCGAGGGTCACATCGTGATCGTCGGCTTCGGCGTGACCGGACACACCATGGCACGCGCGGCGCGCCAGGCTGGCGTGCCGTACGCGGCACTCGAGATGAACGCCGAGATCGTGCGCATCGGCCAGAAGGCGGGCGAGGCCGTGTACTACGGTGATGCCACGTACGCGGGCATCCTCAACCAGGTGAACGCAGCGAAGGCGCGCGCGCTCGTCATCGCCATCAACGACCCGTTCGCCGCTCGGCGCATCGTGTCGAACGCCCGCGCCGTTGCGCCTGACGCCTACATCATCGTGCGCAGCCGCTACGTTCGCGAGACAGAGCTGCTCTACGCACTCGGCGCCGACGAGGTCATCGCCGACGAGGTGGAGGTCTCCGTCGAGGTGCTCTCCCGTGTGCTCGCGCGCTGCCTCGTGCCCCGCGAGGAGATCGAGGAGCTCGCGAGTGAGGTGCGCGGCGAGTGGCGTCAGATGGCCCGCGCGCTCATCCCGCCCGACATCCGGATGCAGGACCTGAAGGCCATCTTCCCCGAGCTTCAGACGCGCACGTTCCGCGTGCGGCCCGACTCGCCGCTGGTGGGTATGACGATCGAGGAGAGCGGTCTGCGCGAGCGCCACGGGGTCACCGTGCTCGCGCTCCGGCGGGG
>CAYMSA010000081.1:0-4892 GCA_964392965.1 uncultured Coriobacteriaceae bacterium | reverse complement strand
GCCGTGCGGGGACTTGGTATACTGTTCGCGATGTGGAACGTCACCTACGTCCCGGTTCTCATCGACCCGTGGCGGCACCGGGCGTTCCTCGTCGTCATCATCGTGCAACAGCTGATCGGGCTCGTCGGTGAGACATGGATTCGTACGGGTGTGCCCCTCGGACACGAGGTGCTCGCAGGGAGTATCGGACGGTTCGTGGTGTTCGATGCTGCAGGGCTGGCGCTTCTGGTCTGCGGTGCCTGGCTGGTATGGACGATCGGGCGCGGGGAGGGCTCCCGAGGGTCCCGCTGATACTCTCCCGGTTCTCGTGAGCATCACGGGCCGGGCTTGTCGGATGTATCTCCCGGCCGCGTTTCGCGCGCCGAATCCGGGAAGGTGCTGATCCCCCATAGACGAGAGACTCTACATAGGCGTGGACGTCGGCTCGACCACCGTCAAGATGGTCGTGCTGGACACGCAGCTGAAGGTGCTCGCGAGCTCGTACCGCCGGCATCAGTCCGACACGGTGCGGACTGTCGATGCGCTCCTGCGCCACATCGCCGAGAAGGTCGGCGACCGCCCCGCGACGCTGCGGATGACCGGCTCGGGCGGCCTGCGGCTCTCCGGGCGCGCCGACATCCCGTTCGTCCAGGAGGTCGTGGCGGTGCGGACCGCCGTGGAGACGTACGCGCCGGACACGAGCGTGGTCATCGAGCTCGGCGGCGAGGACGCCAAGATCGTCTATCTCGACGGCGCCGTGGAAGAGCGCATGAACGGCAGCTGCGCGGGCGGGACGGGGGCGTTCATCGACCAGATGGCCACGCTCCTCATGACCGACGCGGCCGGTCTCAACACACTTGCCGCCGATGCGGGCACCATCTACCCGATCGCCGCGCGCTGCGGCGTCTTCGCCAAGACCGACATCCAGCCGCTCCTGAACGAGGGCGCGCGGCGCGAGGACATCGCGGCCTCGGTGCTGCAGTCCATCGTGACGCAGACGATCAGCGGCCTCGCGTGCGGTCGGCCGATCCGCGGCAACGTCGTCTTCCTCGGCGGGCCGCTCAACTACCTCCCGCAGCTGCGCGATCGCTTCCGCGAGACGCTTGGCCTCGATGAGCGCACGGCGATCTGCCCCGAGGACGCGCACCTCTTCGTCGCGCTCGGTGCGGCCCTCACGTCGGTGCTCGACGAGCCCATCGACCTCGCGGCGCTCGTCACGCGGCTCGATGCGATGGCCGCCGAGCGCGAGGCGGTCGTGGCTGCCATGCCGCCGCTCTTCGATTCGCCCGCCGAGTTCGACGCGTTCCGGGAGCGTCACGCGGGCGCCTCGGTGCGCCGCGCGTTGCTCGCCGACTACCGCGGCCGCGCCTACCTGGGCATCGATGCGGGCTCGACTACCTTCAAGATCGCGCTCGTGGGCGAGGAGGGCGAGCTCCTCCACGCGCACTACGGCTCCAACAACGGCAACATCATCGGCTCGGCGGTGCGGGTGCTCGGCGAGCTCTACGAGCGCATGCCCGAGGGCGTGACGATCGCGTCGTCGCTTGCGACCGGCTACGGCGAGTCGCTGCTGCAGGCGGCGCTCAAGGTCGACCACGGCGAGATCGAGACCATCGCGCACGCGCGCGCGGCGCGGCAGTTCTCGAGCGACGTGGACTTCATCCTCGACATCGGCGGGCAGGACATGAAGTGCCTGCACCTCAAGGACGGCGTCATCGACCGCATCTCGCTCAACGAGGCGTGCTCGTCGGGGTGCGGCTCGTTCATCGAGACGTTCGCCACCTCGCTCGGCCTGTCGGTGGAGGAGTTCGTGGCCGAGGCTCTCACCGCTCGAAGCCCGGTGGACCTCGGCTCGCGCTGCACGGTGTTCATGAACTCGCGGGTGCGCCAGGCGCAGAACGAGGGCGCGAGCGTGGCCGACATCGCGGCCGGCCTGTGCTACTCGGTGGTGCGAAACGCGCTCTACAAGGTCATCCGCGTGAACGACTTCTCCGAGCTGGGCGAGGACATCGTCGTGCAGGGCGGGACGTTCGCCAACGACGCCGTGCTGCGCGCTTTCGAGCAGCTCGTGGGCCGTGAGGTCATCCGGCCGGACATCCCCGGGCTCATGGGGGCCTGGGGCGCGGCGCTCCTCGCGCGCGACCGCGTGCAGGCCGAGGGGGACTCCGTGCCGGCATCCACGCTGGTCTCGGCCGGGGAGCTCGCGGCGCTCACGATCGAGCACCGCACCGCGCGCTGCAAGCGCTGCTCCAACGCGTGCCGTCTCACCATCACGCGCTTCGACGGCGAGCGCTCGTTCGTCTCGGGCAACCGCTGCGAGCGCGGCGCGGGCGGCAGCGCGGGCCTGGCCGCCGCCACCCCGGACGCCGAGCGCCCGCCCAACCTCTTCGAGTACAAGTACCGGCGCCTGTTCGACTACACGCCGCTTCCGCCCGACGAGGCGCCGCTCGGCGTGGTGGGTCTGCCGCGCGCGCTCAACATGTACGAGAACCATCCGTTCTGGTTCACGTTCTTCACCGAGCTCGGCTTCTCGGTGCGGCTCTCGGACCCCACCACCGGCGAGACGTACCGCAACGGCATCGACTCCATGCCCTCCGAGTCGGTCTGCTACCCGGCCAAGCTCTCGCACGGGCACATCGAGAACCTCATCGACCACGGCGTGAAGCGCATCTTCATGCCGTGCGTGCGCAGCGAGCGCCGCGAAGACCCGGGCGCGGACAACAGCCTCAACTGCCCCATCGTCCAGAGCTACTCGGAGGCGCTCAAGCTCAACATCGAGCGGCTCGTGAGCGAGGGCGTCGACTTCCGCAACCCGTTCATCCCGTACGACGACCGTCGCGCGCTCGGACGCCGTCTGGCCGAGGAGCTCGCCGACTGGGGCGTGACGCGCCATGCCGCCGAGCGGGCGGTCGCCGCGGCGTGGGCCGAGGACCGGCGCTTCAAGGCCGACGTGCGTGCCGAAGGCCGGCGCGCGCTCGCGTGGGTGAAGGAGACCGGCGGCCGCGGCATCGTGCTCGCGGGGCGGCCGTACCACCTGGACCCGGAGATCAACCACGCCATCCCCGAGATGATCGCGCGGCTCGGCATCGCGGTCCTCACCGAGGACAGCGTGGCGCAGCCGTCGCTTCTCAAGCACCCGCTGCGCGTCTTCAACCAGTGGATGTTCCACTCGCGCCTCTACTCGGCGGCGGCCTTCGTGGCCGAGCGTGACGACCTCGAGTACGTGCAGCTCAACTCCTTCGGCTGCGGGCTCGACGCGCTCACCATCGATCAGGTGCACGAGCAGCTCGCCGCCTCGGGCAAGATCCACACCGTGCTCAAGATCGACGAGATCAGCAACGTGGGCGCGGCGCGCATCCGCATCCGGTCGCTCCTGGCCGCGCTCGACGAGCGTGCCGCCGAGCAGCGCACGCGCGCGGAGCTGCGTGTGGCGCGCCCGCAGTACACGGAGCGCATGCGCGAGGAGGGCTGGACGATCCTCTCGCCGCAGATGGCGCCGCTGCAGTTCGAGCTGCTCTCGGCGGTGTTCCACGCCTACGGCCACAACTTCGAGCTCCTGCCGGTGGCCGGGCCGGGCGCGGTGGAGGAGGGCCTGCGGCACGTCAACAACGACGCCTGCTACCCGTCGCTCCTGACGATCGGGCAGCTCATCGAGGCGCTCAAGTCAGGCCGCTACGACGTCAACCGCACGGCGGTGGTGCTCTCCCAGACCGGCGGCATCTGCCGGGCCACCAACTACATCGCGATGCTGCGCAAGGCGCTTGCCGACGCAGGTCTCGCGCACGTGCCGGTCATCTCGCTCACGGCGGCCAAGACGGGCGAGGAGGCGCCGGGCCTCAAGATCGGCGGGCCGATGCTCGTGCGCGGGCTCGCGGCGATCGTCATCGGCGACACGCTCGCGCGCTGCCTCTATCGCACGCGGCCGTACGAGGTGGAGCCCGGCTCTGCCGAGGCGCTCGTGCGCACGTGGGTCGAGCGCGGGCAGGCGTTTCTTGGCGGACGGTTCACGCTGCGCGGGTACGCCCGCCTCCTGCGGAACATCGTGGCGGACTTCGACGCGCTGCCCATCGAGGGCGAGCGGCGTCCGCGCGTGGGCATCGTGGGCGAGATCCTCGTGAAGTACCACCCGGACGCCAACAACCGCATCATCGACGTCATCGAGGCCGAGGGCTGCGAGGCCACCATCGGCGACCTCATGGGCTTTCTCGTGTACTCCCTGAGCGGCAGCTTCGTGCGCAAGCGCGACCTCGCGCTGCCGTGGGTGCGGGCGTTCGTCGGCCGGCTCGGCGTGGCGGGGCTCGAGTTCCTGCAGCGCCCCGCGCGTGCGGCGCTTGCCGCGAGCAAGCGCTTCGAGCCGCCGGCCAAGGTGGGCGAGATCCTCGAGCTCGCGCGCGACGTGCTCTCGCCGTGCAACGCGATGGGCGAGGGGTGGCTCCTCACCGGCGAGATGCGCGAGTTCATCACGCGCGGCGTGCCCAACATCGCGTGCGTGCAGCCGTTTGCGTGCCTGCCCAACCACGTGGTGGGCAAGGGCGTCATCAAGGAGATCCGCCGCCTGCATCCCGAGGCCAACATCGTGGCCGTGGACTACGATCCCGGCGCGTCCGAGACGAACCAGATCAACCGGCTGCGGCTCATGATCACCACGGCCAAGGAGCGTCATGGGGTGGCCGGCGCGAACCTGCGCGCGAGGATCGAGGAGATCGTGGGCAATGCGGCGCTCGCCGAGGACGCCGGGGGCGAGGTGCGGGCCGAGCTCGTGCAGGAGGCGCGGTAGGGGCGGCGGCGACGGGGCGCAGGTGGCAGGAAGTCCCATTGCATGAACGCCGGACGGTTGGTATTATGTGCGAACCGCCTGGGGCGGTACACAGTGCGGGGTGGAGCAGTCTGGTAGCTCGTCGGGCTCATAACCC
>CAYMSA010000080.1:0-7020 GCA_964392965.1 uncultured Coriobacteriaceae bacterium | reverse complement strand
ACATCGATTATCTGAGTGTGATAGACTCAGATTCATAGCGCATCCCCTGGCGGGGGATGTGCGACAGTCAAGTACCCGACGTTTGTGACGCAGTCGTGTCGGATACAATCGGCGTGTACCACTCCATCGCCATGAGGCGGTACGCAAGATAGGAGTCATCATGTTCGAGCGATTCACCGAGAAGGCCCGACGGGTCGTCGTGTACGCGCAAGAAGAAGCGCGCATGCTGAACCAGAACTACATCGGTACCGAGCACCTGCTGCTCGGTCTTCTCCGCGAGGAGGAGGGGGTTGCGGCGAAGGCTCTCGAAAGCATGAGTGTCTCGCTCGAGGACGTTCGCCAACAAGTGGAGGAGCTCATCGGGCGCGGCACATACGTCCCCTCAGGGCACATCCCCTTCACCCCTCGCGCGAAGAAGGTTCTCGAGCTGTCGCTGCGGGAGGCACTGCAGCTCGGCCACAGCTATATCGGCACCGAGCACATCCTTCTTGGACTCATCCGGGAAGGGGAGGGCGTGGCGGCCCAGGTCCTGGCTAACAGCAGCGCTGACCTCGAGAGTGTTCGCGCCGCGGTCATCCAGTTGCAGTCCGGCTACCAGTCCCATCCTGGAGAGGCTCCGGAAGAGCGCCGGGGCTCTCGCTCGGAGTCATCGCTGCTGGACGAGTTCGGTCGCAACCTGACCCGCGCCGCACTGGAGAGCAAGCTCGACCCGGTCGTAGGCCGGCAGCTCGAGGTGGAGCGCGTCATGCAGATCCTCTCGCGCCGGACGAAGAACAACCCGGTCCTCATCGGCGAGCCGGGCGTGGGCAAGACCGCCGTCGTCGAGGGACTCGCGCAGCTTATCGCAGCCGACGAGGTGCCCGAAACCATTCGCAGCAAGCAGCTGTACACGCTCGACCTGGCAGCGCTTGTGGCCGGCAGCAAGTACCGCGGTGAGTTCGAGGACCGGCTTAAGAAGGTCATGAAGGAGATCCGCGAGCGCAAGGATGTCATCCTGTTCGTGGACGAGATGCATACGCTCGTCGGCGCCGGCGCGGCCGAAGGCGCCATCGACGCGGCCAGTATCGTCAAGCCTGCTCTCGCGCGTGGTGAACTCCAGACGATCGGTGCGACCACCCTTGACGAGTATCGCAAGTACGTGGAGAAAGATCCTGCCCTGGAGCGCCGGTTCCAGCCGATCATGGTCGGCGAGCCGTCGGTAGAGGAGACGATCCGCATCCTGCACGGACTTCGCGACCGCTACGAGGCTCACCATCGCGTCACCATAACCGACGAGGCGATCGATGCGGCCGGACAACTCTCGGCGCGCTACATCTCCGACCGATTCCTGCCGGACAAGGCCATCGATCTCATCGATGAGGCCGGGGCGAAGATGCGCATCCGCATGATGACGGCGCCCGATGGGCTTCGTGAGATCGACGAGCGGCTGCGCCAGGTACGTACCGAGAAGGAAGCCGCCATAGAGGCGCAGGAGTTCGAGAAGGCCGCGGCACTCCGCGATCGGGAGCGTCAGATCGCGGCTGAGCGTCGTACGATGGAAGAGGAGTGGCGCAACCCCGAGTCACAGCACAGCGTGCAGGTCACCGAACGTGAGATAGCGGACGTCGTGTCCATGTGGACCGGTATCCCGGTGGCCAGCCTCACCGAAGAGGAGACTGAGAAGCTGCTGCGCATGGAGGCGAGTCTGCATGAGCGCATCGTCGGACAGGACGAGGCGGTCACTGCGGTTTCCAGGGCCATACGCCGCACCCGCGCCGGACTCAAGGACCCGGCACGTCCCGCTGGCTCGTTCATCTTCCTCGGCCCCTCGGGTGTCGGTAAGACCGAGCTGGCCAAGGCGCTCGCGTCGTTCCTGTTCGGCAGCGAAGATGCGCTGATATCGCTCGACATGAGCGAGTACATGGAGAAGCACACGGTCTCGCGACTCGTCGGCTCGCCTCCGGGCTACGTGGGCTTCGACGAGGGCGGTCAGCTCACGGAGGCGGTTCGCCGCCGTCCGTACTCGGTCATCCTGTTCGATGAGATCGAGAAGGCGCATCCGGATGTCTTCAACGTCCTGCTCCAGATATTCGAAGAAGGCCGCCTTACCGACGCACAGGGCCGGAAGGTCGACTTCAAGAACGCGATCATCATCCTCACGTCCAACCTCGGCGCGCGCGACATCGTCAAAGGTAAGAAGACGATCGGCTTCTCGGTGGAGCAGACAGGCGCCATGGAGTATGAGGCGATCAAGGAGCGCGTGACCAACGAGCTCAAGCGGGTGTTCCGCCCCGAGCTGCTCAATCGTGTGGACGAGGTGATCGTCTTCCACGATCTCACCTCCGAGGAGATCGAGGCTATCGTCGACCTGCTCGTGGCCCGGCTTCGCGATCAGCTGCTCGCCCAGGGCGTGGGAATCCAGCTCACCCAGGAGGCGCGTGCGCTGCTCGCGCGCAGTGGCTTCGACCCGGCGTTCGGCGCACGGCCACTTCGCAGGGCGATTCAGCGCATGGTCGAAGATCCGCTCTCCGAGCAACTGCTCGCCGGCGAGTGGAAGCCCGGCGAGGTCGTTCTCGTCGATGTCGAGGAGAATGCGGTTGTCTTCCGGAAAGGGGACCCTTCGGCGGCGGCGCTGAGCGGCGCGTCGAGCGCCCCGTCCACTCCGGCGTCCAAGCCGACGATGCCGCGACGCTCGCGACGCAGCGCCGAGGGTTCGGGCGCGGCGACCGGAGGGGCCGGCGCATAACCGATGTCGAAGGCGCGCACCGTCTGGTGCTGTCAGCAGTGCGGCCACACCACCCCTCGCTGGCTCGGGCGATGCCCTGAGTGTGGTGAGTACGGGACGTTCGCCGAGGAGGTCACCTCCCCGGCGGCGTCCCGTTCGCGTTCCGGTCCGAAGTCCTCGATCCCTGTCGTCTCACTTGCCGAGGTGACGACAAGCGCAGAGATGCGCATCGCCACCGGCATCGGCGAACTCGACACCGTGCTCGGAGGCGGGCTTGTGGTCGGCTCGGTGGTCCTCATCGGCGGTGAGCCCGGCATCGGCAAGTCGACCTTGCTGCTTCAGGCCGCAGGACGTCTCGGGGACCACGGCGTCCCGGTGCTCTACGTCTGTGGCGAGGAGTCCCCCCAGCAGGTACGCTCGCGGGCGGACCGCGTCGGTGCGTCGGCAGGCATCTCGCTCTTTCCTGGTGTGGACGTCACGGCCGTGGAGGCTGTCGTGCTCGAGAGGCGACCACGCGTCGTCATCGTCGACTCCATCCAGACCCTCCACGACCCGGACCTCGATGGTGTCCCCGGGAGCGTGGGCCAGGTGAGGGCATCGGCCGCTCGGCTCGTGCGCCTCGCCAAGACGCATGACATCACGGTCGTTGTGGTCGGCCATGTGACCAAGGACGGCTCGATCGCCGGTCCTCGCGTCCTCGAGCACGTGGTCGACGCGGTCCTGTACTTCGAAGGCGACGCCGACCATGCGTTCCGGATCGTCAGGGCGGTCAAGAACCGGTTCGGCTCGATCGCCGAGATCGGCATATTCGAGATGACCGGGAGCGGTCTCGCCGAGGTGGGCCAGCCCTCGAGCGCTCTTCTCGCGCAACGGAAAGGGAACGTCTCCGGCTCAGTTGTCCTTCCCGCGATGGAGGGCTCGCGTTCTCTGCTCGTCGAGGTGCAGGCCCTGGCTACGCCGAGTCACCTGCAGATGCCGAGGCGGCTCTCTGTCGGCATCGAGTCGTCACGGCTGCTCCAGGTGCTCGCGATCCTCGAGCGACGAGGGCGCATGAGTCTCGGCACGCACGACGTGTACGTCTCCGTGGCGGGTGGCGTGCGCGTGACCGAGCCGGCGATCGACCTACCGCTCGCGCTCGCGGTCTACTCGGCGCTCAAGGACCGGCCGGTGCCCCAGAACACCGTCGCATTTGGTGAACTCGGACTGACTGGCGAGGTCCGTTCCGTGCCGCACGCCTCTGCGCGTATCCGGGAGGCCGAACGGATGGGCTTCTCTCGCGCCCTCGTTCCCGCTGGAGTGCCGTGCGGGGCGGGAACTTCGTGTATCGTGGTACCGACGCTCGCGGAGGCGCTTGAAGCGATGTCCGTGTAACGTGAGTCGAGGTCGTAGCGCAATGGCTGCGTTCACGCGGGGCAGCGAGGAGGCCCGATGGATGTGATGCGCGAGGATATCATGCTCAGTGCGCTGGAGTCGGTTGCTCCCGGCACGCCGTTGCGCATCGCGCTCGAACACGTGATCGCCGCTCGTACAGGTGCCCTGATCGTCATCGGGGACGAAGCGAACGTCGACGCACTCGCCAACGGCGGCTTCGACATCGAGGCGGCGTTCACTCCACAGCGGCTTTTCGAGCTCGCCAAGATGGATGGAGCGATACTCCTCAATGCCGACGCCTCCGTCATCCGAAAGGCGAACGTCCACCTGATGCCTGATCCCGGTCTCGCCACGTCGGAGACGGGCATGCGCCATCGTACCGCCGAGCGTGTGAGCAGGCAGACGGACGCGCTTGTCGTCGCCGTGTCTCAACGCCGTGAGGTCGTGAGCCTCTATCGGCGTGGACGCTATGTGGTCCTCGAGAAGATCGATGTCGTGATCGCCAAAGCCAATCAGGCGCTCCAGACCCTTGAGCGATACCGGACACGCCTCGACGAGGTGTATGAGCGTCTGACCGCGCTCGAATTCGAGGATCTGGTGACTGTCGGCGACGTCGTCCTGGTCGTGCAGCGGATGGAGATGTTCAGGCGTGTCGCCCGGGAGGTGAACCGCCACGTCATCGAACTCGGCACCGAAGGGCGGCTCCTGAAACTGCAGGCCGACGAGCTCACCGCCGGGAGCGAGGACGAGTACCTGATGCTCGCGCGCGACTTCGTCAAGGACCCCGGTCCTCGCAAGGCGTCGGCTGTCATCGGTCGTATCTCGGCCCTCACGCACGAGCAGCTGCTCGAGCCGGCCGCTATCGCGAGCGCGTTCGGTTACAGCAGTCGGGTCGACGTCGACGAGCTCCACATCCGTTCGCGCGGGTATCGTCTGCTCCACCATATCTCGGCGTTGCCCACCTCCGTCACCAACCGCCTGGTCGACCGCTTCGGTTCGCTTTCGGCGATCCTCGTGGCGACCGAGGAGCAGCTCGACGAGGTGGACGGCGTCGGTGCTCGCCGCGCCCGAGCGGTGAAGGACGGGCTGCGCCGGATGCGGGAGCGTACCGCGGCCTGAGTGCGGGCTGGCGTATGCTACCATCGGTGAGCCCGTCCGGTAGAAGCTCCACAGTGATCGTGCTGTACCGCGGAGGATGAAGGCTCATTGATGACCATGTTGAAGCGCTCCGAGCCTGAGTCCAAAGGCGTCTGGCTATCCCGCCTCGTATTCGTCGTGGTCATCGCCCTCGTCGGCTATGTGCTATCAGAGGACATCGCCTGGATGGCCGAGGCGGGCTACTCGCAGGAATACACGACGTTTGCGCTCGTCGTCCTCGGAGGAGCGATCGGCTACATCCTGGGGGGCATGGTGGGGCGCGAGCTCACGCGTGCGTACCGCGAGGGCCGTCGCCGCATCAGCGAGCTGAAGCCGACGGCCCTCGTGCTCGGCGCCGTGGGTCTGCTCGTGGGCCTGCTTGCCGCCTTCCTCATCTCCACCTCACTCTTCGGCTACATCGTCAGTCCCCAGTGGCTGGGGCTGGTCGCCACCATCGTGCTCTACGTGCTGTGCGCTTATGCCGGAAGTTCGTTGTTCGTACTCTCGGGTCAGCAGCTGACCGAGCACTCTTTCACCTCAACAGTCGTGGCTGAGGAGCTCCCGCCGAAGCTGCTCGACACGAGCGCCATCATCGACGGCCGTTTCGTGGGTCTCGCACGCTCGGGCATTCTCGAGGGGCCGCTTCGGGTACCACGGTTCGTCCTCGAAGAACTGCACACGCTCGCGGATTCGGAAGACGAGGGGAAGCGCGGCCGTGGACGACGCGGACTCGATCTGCTCGCGACACTGCGCGCAGGAGACGAAGCCGTCGAGGTGCTCGAGATCGACTACCCCGACCTTGCCGCGGTCGACGCCAAGCTCGTCCGGGCGACGACGCAGAGCCTCGGCACGGTCGTGACGGTCGATCACAACCTCACGGAGGTCGCACGCGTCCAGGGCGTGCGAGTTGTGAACATCAATCAGGTAGCCGATGCGCTGCGCCCGACGCTTCTGCCGGGTGATGCACTCAGCGTGCTGGTGACGCGTGAGGGCAAGGAGCCCGGGCAGGGTGTCGGACACCTCGAGGATGGCACGATGGTGGTGATCAGCGAGGCTGCGGACGCCGTCGGAGCCCGTCTCGACACGCGCGTGACCTCTGTGCTCCAGACGGCCTCGGGCCGCATGGTCTTCGCAAGGAGGGACGACCGGTGAGAGTGGGGCTCATCGTCGCCGGAGGTTCCGGGGACCGGCTTGGCCGTCCTGGCGGGAAGCAACTACTGCTGGTCGACGGTCGCCCCGTGCTCTCGCACGCAGTCGCCGCGTTCGAGTACTGCGATGCGATCGATGCCATCGTCGTGGTCACGCATCCGGAGCGCGTTGAGGAGTACCGGCGAGAAGCGCTCGCCCCGCTCTCGCTCAGCAAGCTCCTTGCGGTGGTTCCGGGCGGTGCCACTCGCCAGGCCTCGGTTGCCGCCGGCCTCGCGGCCCTGCCTGCGGATGCGAGCATAGTCGCCATCCATGACGGAGCTCGCCCGCTCGTGACCATCGAATCCATCGAGCGGGCGATAGCCCGCCTCGAGGCGGATCCGGGGCTTGCAGGGGTCGTCGTCGGGCACCCGTCCTACGACACGCTCAAGCGCGTTGACAGCTCGGGCAGAGTGCTGGAGACTCCCGAGCGGTCCTCGCTCTGGGCGGCCCAGACGCCCCAGGTATTCAGGGTGAAGGAACTCCGTGCTGCCTACGATGCTGCCGGGCGGGACGCCTTCGAAGCTACGGATGATGCGTCGCTTATCGAGCGGATGGGGGGTGCGGTCATCATGGCCGAGGGTCCGCGCGACAACGTGAAAGTGACCGTGCCCGAAGACGTG
>CAYMSA010000079.1:0-7063 GCA_964392965.1 uncultured Coriobacteriaceae bacterium | reverse complement strand
CCCGAGATGGCGGTCTCGATCATGAACGTCGGAATCCAGCAGAGAAGCGCGTTGTGGAAGCTGTTCGGGCTTCCGAAGATGTTCATAAACCTTCTGCGTGCCCAGTCATCAGTGCGGAGTGTTCCGCCGGCGGTGGCTACGGCCTCGGCTCCCGACTCCTCCTTGATCTGTGCAAGCTTCGCCGCGATTTCATCGAGTGCCTGGTCCCAGGGAATCTGCTCCCACTCGTTGGCACCGCGCTCACCCTTGCGCTTGAGCGGGTAGTTGATTCGTGCCGGATGATCCAGGTGCTTGAGCGCGATGTTACCTCTGCAGCAAAGCCCACCCGAGTTGGTGGGGTGCGTAGGATCGCCTTCGATGGCGATCACATCACCGTCCTTGACGTACGCGAGTACACCGCAGTTCTGGTGGCAGAAGTAGCAGCACGACTTCTTCACCTCGATTCCGGGATCGCTCAGATCGATGTCGTCGAACTTCAACTTATCCTCCTGTCTACATACCGACTGCAAGACGCACGAGCACAGCCTGGCGAACAACCCTGACATGGTAGTGCATGCGCGTGCGGACATGCCATCACCCAGAGGTGATGATATGGGCATACCGTATCATGCCGAGGGGCTGATTCGAAGCGGGGAGCTGCAGAAACCTCGAAGGATACTTCGGGACATCCCGACGCCCGCCGCCAAGACTCCGTTTCGGTCCGGCCGAGCGCGGCCGACCGGACTGAGCGACGACTCCCCTTGCATCAGCCGAGCGGTGTCTCGAGCCACAGCCCGTCGTACGCGAGTCGTGCGTCAAGACCGGACACGTTCCGAATATGGGCGGCGAGTTCGTCGCACGTGACCGGGGTGTCGTAGTGCATCGACACATGAGTTATGTACACGCGCCCTACCCGCAGGCCGCGGGCGACTGCGAGGGCCTCATCAACGGAGAGGTGATCGGCAGGAAGCCAGTTCTCGCCGAAGAACGTCGCGCCGAGTATGAGAACGTCCACACCGGCCGCACGTCGCTCAGTATCCGGCGGAAGGGGCCCCGTGTCGGGGATGTAGGCTACGCGCTCGCCAGAAGCACCCTCAAGAAGGAAACCGACGGCTCCACCCGTGTGCGTGACTTCGAGTGCGGTGTAGCGAACGCCGTCGACCGTCACTGATTCGCCCGCATCAACAGGTGTGATGGCCAGACAGTCGGCCATGTGCGGAAGCGTGTCTTTCACCCAGCGCGCGCTCTCGTGCGTCATGTAGGCTGGAAGCGGTTCGCTTCGGCGCAGACGAACGTAGAACTCGAGTTCAGGCAACCCGCCCGCATGGTCGAAGTGCGTGTGCGTGAGAAACAGGTTGTCGATTCGCGTGATCTCCTCACGAAGGAGCTGCTGACGCAGGTCGGGAGACGCGTCGATGAGTGTGTTCTGGGTCCCCGTAACCACAATCGATGAGCGGGACCTGCGCGCCCGCGGCTCGAGTGTCGCCTCTTTGCACGCCACGCAGTCACAGTAGAAAGAGGGAACGCCGTTGGCGCCGCCGGTTCCGAGGAATCCTATCCGCATGTAAGCCCCTCCTCAGATGATCTCGGTGCGCTCCCGCATCCCGGGCCGAAGTCGATGCATCACACCGACGCGACGACGGAGCCCTGCACACTGCACGACTCCGTCGGCCTACCATCGCCTGTGATCAGGGGACACGAAGACCTCAGATGCCGACCGCTTCGCGGAACGCCCGCACCTGACGGCGGGCCACGGGAACGAGCGTCTGGTCACGGTCCGCCACGACGACCTGGTATGCCCCGTCGGCCCGCACGATCTCCTTCACCTTGTTCAGGTTGATCATGTAACTTCTATGGAGCCGCCGGAACATGTCACGCGAAAGCCGGTCCTCCAGCTCCCCCAGGGTGAGGTCGACCAGGTACTGGTTCTCGTACGTGTGAACGTACGTCGACTTGTTCTTCGCCGAGACGTAGATGATGTCGCCGACATCCAGGAGGACAGTCCTGCCGCCCTTACGAACGGCCATCTTGTGGAACTCACTCTCGCTCGGCATCGTCTCACGTCGGCCACGTCCCCGCATCAGGCCTTCTATGCGAACGACCAGCTCGGGCAGACTGAACGGCTTGGTCACGTACTGCTGGACGCCCTGCTTGAACGCAAGGATCCGGGCGAGGTCCTGGGTCTTGGCGGTGAGCATGACGACCGGGATGTCCGCAAGGAGCGGGTCGCTCCTGATCTCCATGAGCGTCATCCAGCCATCGACCCTCGGCATCATGATATCGAGAAGGATGACATCGATGGGGCGCCGACGCAGGACATCGAGCCCCTCGGCACCGTCCGAGGCGGTGAGGACCGACATACCCTCGGACTCCAGCCCCATCTCGATCATGCCGACGATTGCCGGGTCGTCATCGACCACGAGCACCCTGATGGGATCCGACACCACGACCTCCTGTCACGACACCTGCTGCCTGTGGGTACCGGCTCCCCGTGCAGGCTGCCGTTCAGCGCCGTCTGCACCGTCGATTGTACCGCACATCGCAATTATCGGACTATTCGGTCGCCCTCTTGAGCCACTCATCGATGGCCCGCGCTGCGTTCTTCCCAGCGCCCATCGCCTGTATGACCGTGGCAGAGCCCGTAACGATATCGCCACCCGCCCAGACGCCCGCGAGCGACGTCGCGCCGCTCGCGTCGGTGATGACGTAGCCGCGTGAGGAGAGGTCGAGACCGGGGGCCGTCTTGGCCACGAGCGGGTTCGCCTTGGTGCCGATCGCCACGATGACCGTGTCGCACTCAAGTACGAAGTCCGAGTCGAGAAGGCATACGGGGGCTCTGCGGCCGCTCTCGTCGGGTTCGCCAAGCTCCATCCGGCTGACAACAAGCCCGGTGACCCACCCGTCGTGGCCGACGACCTCCTGCGGCGAGCACAGCATCTCGAAACGGACGCCCTCCTCCCGCGCGTGGTGCACCTCCTCGCGCCGGGCGGGCATCTCGTTCTCGGTGCGGCGGTAGACGAGCGAGACCTCCTGGGCGCCGAGGCGCAGCGCCGTGCGCGCCGCATCCATCGCGACATTACCGCCACCGATGACGGCGACCTTGCGACCGCGCCAGACCGGTGTGTCGGCCCGGGGAAACTCGTACGCGTGCATCAGGTTCACGCGCGTGAGGTATTCATTCGCCGAGTAGACGCCGTTCAGGTTCTCTCCGGGAATCCCCATGAACACCGGCAGCCCTGCACCGACGCCGAGGAAGACCGCATCGAAGCCCTCGGTCTTCATGAGCTCCTCGAGATCGTAGGTGGCGCCCACGATGACGTCACAGCGAATCTCGACGCCCATCGCCTCGAGCGTTCCCACCTCCTCCTCGACGATCCGCTTCGGAAGACGGAACTCGGGGATTCCGTAGGTGAGGACGCCGCCCGTCGCATGGAGGCTCTCGAGGATCGTGACCCCGTGGCCCAGACGCCTGAGCTCACCGGCACACGCGAGGCCGGCCGGCCCTGAACCCACCACGGCCACGCGGTAGCCCGTGTCTTCACTCACCTCGGGAACGCAGCGGGAACCGAGCTCGCAGGCGAGGTCGTAGTCGCCGAGCCATCGCTCAAGGCGGCCGATGGCCACCGGTTCGCCCTTCTTGCCGAGGGTGCAGCGCAGTTCACACTGCTCCTCCTGGGGACACACGCGACCGCAGACCGCGGGCAGGGAGTTGTACTGCTTCAGTACGGCGACGCCACCCGCGTAGTCCCGCTCCACGATCCTCGTGATGAACGTCTTGATGTCCACACCTACCGGGCAACCCTCGATGCACGGCGCGTTCTTGCACTGGAGACACCGCTGCGCTTCCGCGATGGCAGTCTCCTCGTCATAGCCGAACCCCACCTCGGAGAACGTGTGCGCGCGTTCGCGTGCATCGCGCTCCGGCATCGGATGCCGGGGCGCGCGTGAAGGCTTCCAGCGAGATGCCTGTGCACCCCCGCTGACATCGTTCACGAGTGGCATGAGCACCTCCCGCTGTACTCGGCGGCAGCGATGCGCTCTTCATCCGCATAGATGCGCTGACGGCTCATCAGTTCCTCGAAGTCGACCTGGTGTCCGTCGAAGTCCGGCCCGTCGACGCATCCGAACTTCGTCTCGCCGCCGACCGTGCAACGGCACGCGCCACACATACCTGTCCCATCCACCATGATCGGATTGAGGGAGACGACACACGGAACATCGAACGTCTTCGCCGTCGCGGCGCAGAACTTCATCATGATCAACGGACCGATGGCCATGGAGTGGTCGATGCGGGCGTCCTCGCACAACTCGCGAAGCGGTGCGGTGACCAGGTCCCGTCGCCCTGCGGAGCCATCGTCCGTCGTGATGATCAGCTCCTTGAGCGCCAGAGCGCGGAACTCGTCCTGGAGGATGAGCAGATCGGCGTTGCGCGCGCCGACGATGACCGTCACCTCATTGCCCGCCTCGATCATCGCTCTGGCTACCGGGTAGGCAACAGCCGCACCGACGCCCCCACCGACGACCGCGACACGCCCGAGGCCCTCGACGTGCGTCGGTATCCCAAGGGGGCCAGCGACGTCCGCCAACGTGTCGCCCACGCCCAGTTCAGACAGCTGGTGTGTCGTCTTCCCCACGCGCATGAAGATGAACCTGATCCACCCCTCTTCCGCCGACCAGTCCGAGAACGTGAGTGGGATGCGCTCACCCCCCTCGGCGATTCTCAGTATCAGGAACTGTCCCGCCTTCGCCTTGCGGGCGATGGCCGGCGCGTCGACACCGAGTTCGAATACCGTGTCCGAGAGTTGGCGTGCGTGGACGATCGGAAACATGCATCCTCCTGGATAGGAATGACCGCATCGGTCGCGAGGGCTTGCGTTCGACAGTATACATGCAGTGCGAACAGCGTAGGGTACAGGGTGCACGCGAATCCGGCGCCGATAACCGGCCCACAGTCTACCTGTCGACACACGTCGGGGCATCCAGCGCTTGAGCGTCAGATGTAGCGACCAACGATACCGTGGATGAACGGCAGCCTCCAGTACTCCCCCTGGTACGCTCGTACCGCACCGAGCACCTGCAGGACGAACAGACCGACAGGAACGATAACCGTCCAGGAAAGCGCTGGGTCGAGAATCAGGATAGCCACCCACAGGCCCAGTGCCTAAAGGGCATGGTGGCGAACGAACCGTCTCCCTCTGTACGGGTCGATGAGGATGGCCACGAGCGCGACGATGCCCGTCAGGTAGCCGAGAACCGCCAGAACCTTGTCGATGGATCCCGGTGAGTCCGGACTCTCCGGTGGAACCGACGTGGCCGGAGGCGGAGGTGGCGGAGATTGAGGAGGCGAGGTCAGCGTCGGAGTGGGGTCGCCCATCGTGATCCATCCTCTCGCGAACTCGGTATGCCGAGAGTCGCACGCCGTTGCTCCGACCACGAGCGGCTGCTACTATGCGTCTGTAGCCCCTCCCGGCGGCACGCTTCAGCGTGCACAATCTATCCGGAGGAATCATAGCATGCGACGTAGCCGCGCTCTCGTTCTCTTCCTCATCATCGCGCTCCTCGGCCCTCTCTTCATCGCGCCCGCATACGCCGTCACGGAGGCGGAGCTTCGCGAGCACCAGCAGGCCGCGCGTGACGCGTACTCGGCCGCCAATGCCGCCGACGCCGAAGCGAGCCGGCTCTCTGCGGAGGTCAAGGCACTCGACTCGACGATAGCCTCCATCCAGGGCGACATCAACGCACTCGTCGACGACATCGACTCGGCCACCACGCGGACCCGCCGCCTCCAGGCAGAGGTCGATGACCTCACCGCGCGCATCGCCACGAAACAGGCCGAGATCGACGTCACCCAGGCAGAGTACGAGCACCAGAAGGAGCTCCTCGCTGCGCGCATCGCCTCCAGCTACAAGAACGGCGACCTCATCTACCTCGAGTTGATTCTCGAGAGCAAGAACATCGAGGACCTCATCACGAGGACGACGCTCGTGGCGCGGGTGATCAAGTCCAACCAGGACTTCGCGCAGATGCTCGAGGACACCCGCGTCGCCCTCGAGGCGGCACAGGCCAGCCTCCAGCAGGACCGCGCCGCCGTCGACGAGAAACGTGCTGAAGCGGCTGCCGAGGAGAAGCGGCTCAAGCAGCTCCGCGCAGACCACCAGAGCAAGCTCGACAGTCAGAAGAACGCGCAGGACAGCAAGGCGGCACTCGTCGCGGAGAACAAGGCCAACGCCGAACGGCTCCGCGCACTCGCCCGTGCCGAGGAAGCCGAGTCCGCCGCGATCGCAGCAGAACTCAACGGTGGGGGATCAGGTGTCTTCGCCGGCGTCATGACGTTCCCCGTCCCCGGATTCGAGCAGGTGCCCACCGGTGGATCGGCGTTCGGTTACCGCATCCATCCGATACTCGGCTATCGGCGGCTCCACACCGGCATCGACATAAGCGGTGGAGCGGTCGGCCGGAGCATCAACGGTGCGACGATCGTCGCGGCCGCAGACGGAACAGTGGTATACGCCGGCTATCGGGGTGGCTATGGGAACTGCACCATCATCGACCACGGCAACGGCGTGACCACGTTGTACGCACACCAGCAGACCGGCAGCTTCCGGGTCTCGAACGGCGACCGGGTGACGCGCGGTCAGGCCATCGGTCGGGTTGGCTCCACGGGCATGTCGACAGGTCCCCACCTGCACTTCGAGGTCCGCATCAACGGCACCCCGGTCGATCCGATGCCCTATCTGCGGTGAGCGCAGCCGGAAACGGAATCTCGTGAGACCGGCCAGGGCCCGTCGGCCACAGGGCACCTCCAGGCACTGAGCGGTCGGTGTCCGAGCGGAGCCCGGCGCGACCATCACGCAGACGACGAGCCGTCCCTCACCCGGCGTTGTACTCCCTCATGGCGCTGTCCGCGCCGTGCTCGAGTACGTGGATGACGGCCTGCGCCGCATGCGGCACCACCGCGGCAAGCCGCTCGCGCGCCTCCTTGCGAAGCGGCTCCAGCACGAACGCCGCCGCATCCTGCCGCCCGGGCGGCCTACCGACACCGACACGGATGCGCACGAAGTCCCCGGTCCCAAGGCTCTCGACG
>CAYMSA010000078.1:0-7168 GCA_964392965.1 uncultured Coriobacteriaceae bacterium | reverse complement strand
GCGAGTCCGCCGGCGTGTTCGCCGCCTGGTCCCACCGCGTCGAGCCCACCCCGGGACCGCTCGCGGCGGCCGCCGATGCGCTCGGCCGCTCCGCCCAGTTGAAGCGCTGGCCCACCGTCCCGAAACGGGTGGGCAGGCTGTCCTCCTCCGGCACCGCGCTGCTGCTGCTGTCCGCCGCCACCGGCGGCAAAGGCATCGCCGCGGAGGCGGCGCTGCTGCGCCAACTGGTGAAGCTGTCGGTGGCCGTGTATCAGGCCCACCTGGCCCGCGGGGAAGCCGACCGCGCCCGCGAACTCGCGCTGGTGATTGACCGGGAGCTGAAGCTGGTGCACGACCGGCTTCCCAAGCAGCCGGTCCCCGTCGCGGCAACCCCGACGTCGACGTTGAGTCCGGAGCAGGAGGCGCTGCGCGCCGCCACCACCGGTCGACCCGGGTCCCCGGTTCCTAACCGTCTCGAGCCGCGCCGGCGGGCCGTCGAGAGCGGCCGGCCTCCGGGCGGCCTGGAACGCTAACCAACCCACCACCACCGCATAGAAGGGGCAGATATGTCGGAGTCAGATGGCATCGAAGACGTCTTCGAACACCACCTCCAGGTCGCCGTCCAAGGCGCCGCCCGCATGGGCGAAATGATCGCCTACCAACGCGCCGGCCAGGCCCGCCAAGCCGAGGCCGCCAGCGTCCAGGAAGCCCGCGAACTGCACGCCCGCCGGGCCGCCGAATGGCAGGCCACCCGCGCCGACCTCGCCGCGGTTACCCGCGACGAGTGGTGGGATCGGGCCACCGTCGAGGACATCGCCCACACCTACCAAACAGCTTCGGCGTGGGCGCCCGTCGAGGCTGAAGCTGGCCGCTACCGGGATTCGATGCGTGACCAGATCCGCACCCGCTACGGGGTCGACGTCGACGGGGCCGTCGACGAAGCAGCCATCGCCCGGCGCCTCAAAGACGAACTCGACCGCCAAGCCGAAATCGAACGCACCCGCGCCACCCAAGAGATCACCGAAGCCGCCGCCCTCATGGAACACGCCGACCGCATCGACCGGGCCACCCAAGAACGCGACGATCGGTCCCAGCAGATTGAAGCGGAGCAGCTCCGCGACGAGTCAGGCATGGTCTACGACTCCGCCGAACGCCGCGACGCCCTCGCCGAAGAACTGCGGAGCAAGGGTGTCGACGGGAAGGCTGTCGAGGCGCGTGTCACCGCAGATGTCGGCAACGCGAAACCAGCAGCAGAGGCTGTCCGGACGAAGGCTCCGCGCCGCGCTCCAAGGGGAGCAAAGAGCCGCGCAGTTGGCCGGGCACGCAGCGGGTTGGAGCGCTGACAATCACCTGTTGTACGACATTGTCCACGGTTCGGCTTATGTGAGTCCGTTCCGCGTGGTCCGGGCTCGGACAAGTTGGCTTTCGGGCTGTCGAGCTGGATGCGCACCTGCTGACTCCTCCGGCCCGCGCCCGACGGCGTCCCGGCAGACCCGGCGGGGACCGTTAGCAGGGGCGCCCACGAGCATTTAGCGCATCGCGGACGAGACGTACGCACGCTTCGGGGTCGTTTTTCACATCTGTGTCCCACACCCGCACGACGGTCCATCCGGCAGAGACCAAGGCCTCGTTCGCGCGAGCATCACGCGCCGTGTTCGCGTCGATCTTGTCGCGCCAGAACTGGCTGGCCTTGTCGGGATCGAACTTCTTGCCGTGCCAGAACTCGCCGTCCACGAACACTGCGACCTTCCACCGCCCGTATGCGAGGTCTGGGCAACCGGCCAAGTCCTTGCGGTGGAGACGGTATCCGGTCAGTCCTGCCGCGTGCAGCGCCGAGCGTAGGGCAATCTCGGGGCCGGTGTTCTTGCTCTTCACGCGCGACATGAGCCTGGACCTACGCTCCGGCGTCAACCTGTCCACCACCACTACAGCATCCCATCCAGCGGGCGGGTCGACTGCCGTGGCGAGCCCCTGGCGGGGGTTCGATCACGGACCTTGTACAGTTCGCCTATGCCGTTTCGCCCCGCTGCCATTGACCTGTTCGCGGGAGCTGGGGGACTATCCCTCGGCCTGGAACAGGCCGGTTTCGATGTGCTCGCGGCGTTGGAGTACGACCCGGTGCACGCAACGACACACGAGAGGAACTTCCCCCTTACGGATGTGCTGTGTAGATCGGCGACGGACGTGTCTGCAGACGACTTGCGCGCCTCAGCAGCACGCGGGTGGGAACGATACCATCCCGGCAGTAGGTGGGACGGGCACGTTGATCTGGTCGCGGGTGGGCCACCCTGTCAAGGGTTCTCGTGGATCGGCAAACGGCAGGTCGATGACGCTCGAAACGACCTCATCTTTCACTTCTTCCGTCTAGTGGATGCACTTCGGCCCACATATTTCGTGATGGAGAACGTGCCTGGTATGGCCTCGGGCGCCCATAAGGAACTGCTCAGTGACCTGATCGTCAAGTTCGAGCGGGCCGGCTACCGCGTGGAACCGCCACATATCTTGAATGCCGCTGACTATGGCGTCCCCCAAGACAGGCGTCGACTCATTCTGATCGGAGGCTTGTCCGATGCGGCACCCGCGGCCCACCCGGCTCCACTATTCCGCCCTGTCCGCCCAGTACGTTCGCACGCTAAGTCCCCCCTCGCCACCGAACTACACCCCGGACCATCCGTGTGGGACGCCTTGGGTGACTTACCTGACCTCGACCGCTATAAGGCTCTCCTCAACTCCGACAAAGTGAAACTGCCTGCTAAGACCCGTGAGCGGCAGGAGCAGACGGCGTCGGTCTACGCGCGCCGACTCGCCGAACTGGATCCCGATCCCGGCGACTTCTCACACCCCCGTGTGTGGGACCCCCAGTGGCTCACTTCGTCCATGCGGACGGTCCACACCGAACTGTCCGTGTCCCGCTTTGCGGCGACCCAGCCGGGTCAAGTCGAACCGGTGTCCCGTTTTCTGCGCTTGCCCCCAGACGGGCTGTCCAACACGCTGCGGGCAGGTACAGGTGGGGAGCGCGGCGCGTTCACCAGTCCGCGTCCGATCCACCCGACCCTGCCGCGTGTCATCTCTGTCCGCGAGGCAGCCCGTCTCCACTCGTTCCCCGACTGGTTCCGGTTCCACGCCACTAAATGGAACGGGTTTAGGCAGATCGGCAACGCTGTCGCCCCGCTCATGGGTCGTGTGATCGGCGGGGCGGTCATTGCCGCACTCGGCGTCGTACCCAGCCGTCCCGATCAGGCGCTGCCGCTTGGCGGGGAGGACCTGCTGTGGTTGTCGATGAAGGACGCCGCCGCCCGGATCGGTGCTGATCACAACCACATCCCCAAGTCGCGGCGCGTTTCCCGGGACATGCTGGCCGCCGAAGCCGCGGCGGCGAATGGTGTTGGTGTACCCAGGAGGAAGTCGGCATGACCGCGAAGCCGCGCGGCGGGAAGTACAGCGCGATCATCGACCACATCTTCCGCGAGCACTACACACCCGGTGCCACGAAAGTCGAGTTCGACCGCACGGAGATCTCGAGAGCAGCGGCCGTGCTCGGCATCGCCCTTCCGAAGAATCTTGGCGACGTGGTCTACACGTATCGCTACCGGTCATCGATGCCAACCGCCATCGCCGAGAAGGCTCCCGCGGGACAGGTCTGGCTGATCAGAGGCCGCGGCATCGCAAAGTACGCGTTCGAGACCGTCGACGCCGAACTGCTCGACAACCTCACCCCAACAGCGGGACATGCTGTCGTGAAGGTGCCCGACGCGACGCCGGGCGTGATCGCCAAGCACGTGAAGTCGTCCGAGCAGGCGCTGCTCGCCAAGGTCCGCTATAACAGGCTCGTCGACCTGTTCACCGGCGTTGTCTGCTACTCGTTGCAGAACCACTGGCGGACCACCGTTGACCAAGGACAGATCGAGACCGACGAGGTGTATCTCGGCGTCGACCGCTACGGTGCCCAGTACGTCATCCCCGTCGAGGCAAAAGGCGGAAAAGACAAGCAATCCGTTGTCCAGATGGATCAGGACCTCGCGCTTTGTAAGGACAAGTTCCCCGACCTCATTCCGCTTCTCGTGGCCACGCAGTTCGTCGGCAAGGATGTCAACCAGAAGGTCGTTATGTTCCTGCTGACGGAGGATCCGGTGTCCGGGTGGCCGCAGGTCGTCGGAGAGGCGCATTACCAGCTCGTTCCTCCGGACGCCATCAGTGCGATGGAACTCGCCGCGTACAAGCGTGAGGCATTACGCGCGCAACCCTGACTTGACAGGAGCTTCGTAGTGAGTTTTCTCTGCTTCTGTCGGCGGGTACCGGGGGCATACAGCAGGTGAAGTCGCGAGGCAGCGATGACACCCGTTGCTGAGAGTATGGCGAGTGAAAGGGGGCGAGAGTGAGCACGAAGTACAAGGTCCTGAACGCCCATGGAGATCTCCTGGGAATTTTCCCCAAGGGCGACATGGCGGGGCTCAAGGCCTTTGTGAGCGACAAGCCGGGTGCGCAAATCAAGCCGATCGTCACCGCGGACGATCGCTGTCCTTGGCACGCCGCTTATGAGGCTGACAACTGTCTGGCCTGTGGAACCTCCCCCCAAGTGAGGTGACCCCGACTATTCAAGGTCAACCGTACTGTCTTGGGCGCCTGTAACACTCAATTATGCATGAGATGCAAGAAACCTACGGTGACCCGGTTGTCGTGACAAGGGCGAGAGCCGACGAACCGGCGAGACATTGGTCGCCACAGTAGCGTCGAGGCGGGGCCAGCTTCGGGGCGGCCGCGATGTCAAGGCGGGACTAAGCCGGACGGCTCTTGTGCAGGCGTCCTCCGAGGGGGCCGGCGGCCGAACATGTCAGAATGACTGCGTGTCGACCAAGATGAGCGAAGAGTTGCACAGCGAGAACCTGCGCGAACTTGCTGGGCAACACGGGCGTGCTGATGCGGTCAAACTGGTAGCGACGTTCGCCGCCGGAGTGGCGGCAACATTGGTGGCTTCTTGCCTTAGTTCGGGAACGACGACCGCCACCGACCGCCTCGCCACCTGGCTGCTGGCAGCTGCCGTCCTGATGACGATTTCCCTGATGATCTTTGACCGAATCGTGGATCCCGACATAGACGCAACGTTGGTCGCGGCGGCGCACAAGGGTTGGAGTCTGAAGAAGACTCAGTGGTGGATCACACGCGCAGCGGTGGTTGAGAACAGGAAGATCCTCCTGCTCCTCAGACGTAGTCTTTTTGTGCAGCTCGGGTTCGCCGCGGCCGCGGGTGCCACCGCAGCCGCCTCGTTATGTGTTTAGCGCACAGGTGGTGAGCATGGCTGAAACGCCGTTCAGAACTAGCGGGTGGGGACCCTTCCCGCTTCCAGGGGAACGCAAGCGTAGGCAACGAAGCTTGGAAGATGCTGAGCGGACGCTCAGTGCCATTAACGACATTCTGGGGCCAGATGAGGACCCTACAGACTCTCACGAGACGAGCTTTCGCCTCGACCCCCTCGAAAATGGGGCTGATCGTTCGGGTGCTTCCCGGAGGGTTTCCCGGCTTCTCGCCCGCCGCTCCAAGAGGGCCGGAAAGGCCGCATATGGCCTCGGCCACCTCGAGTGGGAGGCCGGTAATCTTGACGCCGCCCGGACCGCCTTCCAGCGTGCGATCGACTCTGGTCACGCCGTCTACGATCCTTTGGCCGCGTATAATCTCGGGGTCCTCGAGGGGGAGGCCGGTAATCTCGACGCCGCCCGGACCGCCTTCCAACGTGCCATCGACTCCGGCTACGTGAAAGTCGCACCTAGGGCGGCATTCAATCTCGGCCACCTCGAACAGCGGACCCGTAATCTCGACGCCGCCCGGACCGCCTACCAACGCGCCATCGACTCTGGTCACGCCGTCTATGCCCCCAAGTCTGCGTTTCGCCTTGGGGGCATTGAGTGGGGGGCCGGTAATCTCGACGCCGCCCGCGCCGCCTTCCAACGTGCCATCGACTCCCGCGACGTGGACATCGCACCTAGGGCCGCGTTCAACCTCGGAGTCCTCGAGGCGGATGCTGGGAATCTCGACGCCGCCCGCGCCGCCTACCAGATCGCCACCGCCTCCGGCCATGTGGGCGTCGTACCTGAGGCCGCGTTCCATCTCGGCTACCTCGAGGAGCAGATCGGTGATCTCGACGCCGCCCGCGTCGCCTACCAGATCGCCACCGACTCCGGCGACGGGGTCATCCCACCTAGGGCCATGCTAAGGCTTGGCCACCTTGAGCGGGGGGCTGGTAATCTCGACGCCGCCCGCACGGCCTACCAGCGCGCCATCGACTCCCGCGACATATCCGCGGGTTGGGAAGCAAAGGCGGCGCTTCGCAAATTGGATGCAAGCCCAGCTCAGGAACCTGCTCCCCGCTCGCCTGTTGAGCGTCCTTGAGTTCTGTTGTCAGTCCACGGGGCGGATGACATGGTCGTTGATGCTGAAGAGCTCTGATGGGGGCTGCGTGTACGGGAGGGGATCTCCGGGGTCGCAGGTGTCTTGTGAGGTTCCGAAGGGCCCTTGGGCGCTCGTGAGGATGGCCATGTGGTAGTCAGCGGTGTCGCGGAGCCAGGTGGCCATGCCGGTGGCGGGGTCGAGGCGGGCTTGTTCCCAGGAGCGCCACATGGCGTCGAGGCGGAGGACGGCTTCGGGGTGGCGCCACCAGTCGGCGGCCCAGAAGGTGGTGCGGGCGTTGATGGGGCGGCGGTAGACGGGGCGGAGGAAGTTGCGGAAGAACTCGTCGACGTTGGCGTAGTAGGTCGTGGGCTCGGCAGCCGCGTCATGGGGCTGGTCGTCGTCGAGGTCGGCCCAGTCGCCAGGGTCGCTCATGACGGCCACTCCCCCACGGCCGCCGTCGGCACAGCGTCCCGCACGGCAACTGGCTGAGCGTGTTGGGTTTGGGGGTCGTGGGCGGCAATCGACGCCCGCACGCGTTCGGCGTGGGGGCTGGTCATCCAGGGTTGGGTTCGGATCAACGTGGGGCGGGTGCCGGAGGCGAAGACGATGGCGCGGCCGCGTGGGAGGGCGGCCAGCGCGTCGACGTCGAGGATGTTCTCCCGGTTCAGGTGCCGGGAGACGGACCGGCCACCCCTCCCAGCGCCGGTGGTGGCGGAGGAGCGTTCGACGTCGTACTGCCCGATCATCTTCGACAGGTCCTCCAAAAAGGGGACTTCGGAGACTCCCCCGCCGTAGACCTTGACGT
>CAYMSA010000077.1:0-7313 GCA_964392965.1 uncultured Coriobacteriaceae bacterium | reverse complement strand
GGGTCCGTGTGGCTCCGGCCGTCGCCGTTCAGCTCGTGGCGCGGTCCGCTCGTGGTGATCTGCTGCGATGGGACGGAGGTCCCATGAGCATGATCCCGTGGGCGCGTGGCCGTGGTCGCCGTCGCGCCGATGATGCAGCGGCCAGGCAGTCCTGGGCCGATGCTGTGGCGGCAAGGATCGAGTGGGAGCGCACGTGTCGGCAGGCGGTCCGAGACTCGGGTCCGGCTCGCCCTCGTCCTGCTCGCCCTGAGCCGGTGTGCGTCGTCGTGCTGGCCGTCGTCGTCGTGGGGGGTGGTGCCGTGAGCTGATCCCGTGCGTGTGAGCGCCGGCCGGTGGCGCGCTCCCCTCGTCGCCGGCCGGTGCTGGCCCTCACGGGGTCCGGGTTCGTCCGATGCTCCCGCTAAAGGTGGCCCGGGCAAGTCTCCCTAACGTCGCGAGCCCGGCGCGACGGGCAACCGATGCGCACGGGTGCCAGGGCCACCGATAGCCTGCCGTCACGACGACGGCGGGCCGGTGGGCGTGTGCTGCCACGCTGACGGGCTGTAGCGGGTTCTGGGGAGGGGGCCTAAAGCTCTGCCCGCAGGGCTCCGGTTTGGGAAAGGTGAGGCGATGACACGCTGCACCATCGAGGCCGCCATCGTCGTCGGGGAGTTGGGGTCAATTGACCCCAAACTGGCGCCGATCAACGTCCGTCAGGCCCGCGAGTTGGTCGGGCTCCCCGCCGAGACCGCCGCCGCCGTGATGACTGCCCGCGCTATCGCCTCCGTCGTCGGAGAGCGTGTCCACAATTGTGGACACTCACCCCCGCAGCGGATGACACCGTGGCGTCACCGACTTCACCAACCTGTCCGCCAACCTGTACGCGGTGGTTACCACGGTAACCAACTCATCCGCGAGACTGGCCTGTCAGGTATCGCATGGGTGCACGTCCACTCCGATGCCGGCTACTGTGCTGCCAGCTCCCCGCGTGAAGCGTGGCAGCTCGCGCGCCGTCGTCGTCGTCGGGGCGAACCGCTCACAATGGCCGAACCGGTCTAGGTAGGTTCGGAACCATGTACTTCTGGGTATTCTTCGGGCTCGTCGCCGTCATCGCACTCGCGGCCGTCGTCGTCATCATCAAGGCCCTGTTGCCGGACTCGCATCGTCACGATGCGCGGATAGCGGAGCTGGAGCGGATAGCCGATGGGCTAGACGACGAGGATTAGCCCATCCTGAGCGCGTGTGCGGCCCCGTGGGCGCGATAACGGGTCGAGATGGGGTCACCCTACCCGCACGCCTAGTTAGGCGATTCTGGGCCCACGGGGCTAGCGGGAAACGGACGTTAGCGGGCGTGCTGGCGGTTGTGGGAGGGCTGCAAACGGGCCGGGATCGGGTGGGATCGGGTGCGAGTGTTGGTACAAAGCTTGCTACGAAAAAATAGAGAACGGGCGGCAAGCGGGGACTGTCTCGGTTTCTTTAAACGCTTGTTTGAGAACCCCTGACAGTCCCTCCTAAACACCTTTTTAAATTTCACGAGACAGTCCTCGCTTGTCGTCCGCTGCCCTTGTGTGTGTAGGGCTGTCGAGTCGCTGTCCGGGCGGTGCTCCCCGGCCGGGTTTCCAGTCCGACCGGGGCCGCCCATCCTCGCGTTGTGCGCTGTCGTCCGTCGCTGTGGAGTGCAGCGCTGCGAGGGAGATTGTGTGGGCCGGGGGCGCGGTCCGCACCAGAACGCCCCCGGCCCGTGAGCCGTGCCGCCACCGTGACCACAAGCGGCACCGACTCGGACGGGCACGCCGGGCTCATCCCGGCCGCCCACGATTACCGCTCGCGAACGGCGCGCATATATGCGACCTTCTTCGCGGCATACGCGGCTTGACTGGCCCGCATCCGTGCCAGCTCCTCGGCACTCACGCCGTACAGCGTGCCCCCGGTGTAGTTGAGTCCGGCCTCCAGCTGCTCGGCGGGTTCGTCGTCCACTGGCTCGGGTTCGGGCTTCGGTGTCGGCTTCACGGCGGCCGCCTTGACGGGCTGGTCCTCGGGAACGGTCCGCCACTTCGGCAGACTCGCGAACCACTCCGCCACTGACGTGCTCGCACGATGACGGGGTCCGTCAGGCGAGGGGAACAATGGCGGTCGAATCATCGGTTCGCCTCCCGCCACTCTGCGACCAGCTCGGCGCGGGACCGTCCGTCCGGCCCGAGCGTGGCAGCGGCTTCAGCCTCCAGGTAGGACACCAGGGCGACGGCGCACGGTTCGCACGCGCGGACGTCGGCACCGCCCACACCGGCACTCGCGACGGTGTGCAACTGGTACCCGTTGACGTGACGCCACTTGACGCCGTCGTCACGGTCCCCGCAGACATCGCATGTCGCGTCCGCTTCCACGCGCTCACGCTTGACGGCGCGGCGGGTCGCCCGCTGGTGCTCCACGGTGGCACGCTCCAGCGCCCGGACGTGACACCAGAAGCGCCGGTCCTCGTCGGTGAGCGCGCTGATCCACCGTTCGGCGGTGGACTCGTTGGGGACGTACCTCCAGGGGCCGCCCTCCAGCAGTCGGCGACGAACGATGTGCTCCCGGTCCCTGTTGGCGGTGGCAACGTGCGAGTTGACGACGGCATCCCACGCGGCACGGTCGGCAGCGAGGCGGGCGCGGTTCACGTCGAGCGCGAGGCGGTACTCGCCGTCCTCGTCCAGCTTGCGGATGTCCATCAGGTCGAGCCTGTAGAACGGCTCCAGCTCGCGCGGGACGTGGAAACGGTCCACGACGGCGGCCGGGGTCGGCTCGGGGGTTGGGGCGCTCCGGCCAAACAGTGGGGACATGGTTAGTTGTTCCTCTCGGCGGTTCGAGCCCGACGCCGGGCGGCGCGGGCAGCTTCCTGGTCACGGCTGGATTGCTGGCAGTAGACGCACCCACGGCCGCGCCATGTGACGGGCTCGGACGGGTGCACCCGGCAGCGGTACCCAGGGTCCACGGGCGGCGGCGGCTCCGTAGGTGGAACGAGCTTGTCCACGTACTCAGCGGCGGAACACGCGCGGCAGGAGATGACGACGGCGCCGGCGTCGTCTCGGCGCGCGGCCAGCTTCGCGCCGGGGCAGTCGGGGGCGTGGGTCAGATACTCGCGGGCGTGGCGGGTTCGTGCACTCATGCGGGTTGCTCCAATCGGGTGAGTCGGATGAGGAGGTCCTGCCGGGGGTCGGGTGAAGGGTAGTGAAGGGTTTGGGGAACTTTTCCCATGTCCCCCCGCGTAGGAAAGTTGTTAGAACCCTTCACCACCCTTCACCACCCCTCGTGACCTCGGCGTTTACTGCGAGGCCGATCCCGTTACGAAGCATCCCGACCTTCGTTTTCCGGGCCGGGAACCCCTTGTCGTCCAGGGCCTGCCCGAACGCCTTTTCGGTGATCCGGTCGGCGCCGTCGCGCGTGGCGAACGCCTCCCACCTCGTGAACAACTGCCGGGTCGTGGCAGACACGCCGGGCACGGTGACGCACTCGGACTCGATGAATCGCAGGATCGCGTCGGAGTCGGCGCGGTAGGTGGCCGTCGCCGCGAGGACGGCGGGCGGCTCGGCCAGGCCGTGCTCCTCGTAGGCGCGCCACCCGTCCACCGCCCATCGCAGGATCGCGTCGGCCTCCAGCTGCAACTTCTCCGGCAGGTTCTTGTCCTGCTTCTCCGGTGGGATCACCTGCGTGAAGGGCACCACCCGCAACCGCGCCCACACCGCGGGATCGTTGCCGTTCACAACGGGCAGGTGATTGGTCACCATGGCCACCGTGTGCGAGGGCGTGAACTCCACGAAGTTCGCGTACAGCCTGCGCGCCTTGATGGTGTCCCCACCCGTGAGGCGCTTCACCGTGGCCTGTGCGAGTCGGCGCCCGGAGTCGGACTCCGAGACGACCACCCACCTCGCCCCGCGCAGATCCATCTCCCCGGCAGGGTTTGCGCCCGGCCGCGCCAGGAACAACTCCGGTTCAGCGGTGCTCGCGTAGTCGCCCAGCGCGTAGGCCAGGGCGCCGTAGAACACGCCCTTGCCGTTGCGCCCCTGCCCCGTCAGGATCGCCAGGACGTGCTCCCGCACCCGACCGAGCAAACCGAGCCCCACGTACCTGCGCAGGAACTCCTGCACCTCTACGTCAGGCAGGGAGGTGTCCAGGAACGCCTCCCACACGATGCCGTGCGCGTCAGGGATGAACGCGGCCCGCGTGCGCTTGGTGATGAGGTCGGCCGGATCGTGCGGCCGCAACTCCAGGGTGCGCAGATCCAACGTGCCCGTCGCCGTGTTCAGCAGGTAGGGGTCGGCGTCCAGCTCGGTGACCGAGTGCGCGAACGGCTGCAATGCGGTGGCGATGTCCAACACGCCGTTGATGCCCGCGGCCGTCTCGCACTTGCGCACGTCGTCTCGCAGCTCGCGATCGTGAAGGGACTCGGCCAGGGCCTGCTGGAGCACGTCCAGCACGGCACGCTTGGCGGCGCCAGTGGTGTCCTCCGTCCACCTCGTGCCGTCCCACGTGTGCCACCCGATCCCGTTCACGTGGATGAGGTGCCCGCCGTAGGTGTCTGCGAGGCGGTAGGCGATCCGCACCTGCCCGCGCAGGCCGTTCTCCGTCGTCGTCGTGCGTCGCTTGCACCCGCACTCGGACCGTGGTGCCGCGTGTCGGTCGCACCATGTCTCGGTGTTGTTGTTGTGGTCGGTGCCGTAGAACATCACGCCACCCCGCGTTCCCGCAGGAGGGTATCGTTCCGCTCGGCACGGGCGTGCTCCCCGCGTCGACGACAAAGTTCCGAGTAGGACGGGAGCAGGAAGTTCGCCCAGCCGGTGATCTGCGCGGCGCGTTCCATCTGATCGCGGAAGTCCGCCGCGCCGTCAATGAACCCATCGTGGTGCCCAGCCTCGTAACCTGCGCGTCGCCCCTCCAGGAGTCCGGCCTCGTACCACTCCAGGGCGTACTCCTGTGACGCGGGAGTGAGATTCCACAGTGAACGGGTCACGGGATCACCACCGATCCGCCCGCCGCGAGGATCGCAACCGTGAGGTTCCGCACCCGCGCGTGGCAGCGAGGTCCGAATCCGCGCGCAACCGACGCCGGCCGCGTCAGGGGTCGGTGGCAGGCGAGGCATCGGGGCGCGTCGCCCTCGTGTATGTCGGTGGCAGGCGGTACAATGGGCAGTACAGATCCGGTGCCCACCAGATTCTCAGATCCCGCCCCGTTGTCCCCGGGGCGGGTTTCGTTTGCGGTCACCGGGCACCGCCTCCCGCAGCGAGTAGTCCGGCGATCTTCGCGCGCTGCTGATCTGTCAGCGGTGGCGCGTCCGCTAGGGTGCGCCTGACGTACTCCTCGATGCGCGCGGCGGTGAGCTCCCGCCGCAGTGCGGTTGTGTCAGATCCGGGCCGGTGGCGAGTCTCTGCGCCCAAGCGGCCTGCAAGGGAATGGGTCGTGCCCATCGTGGGTAGCCTCCATCGAGGGCACCCGGTGAGGTGTCCCGATGTCTAGGCTTGTTGCGGGGTACCTGACAAACCCGCCGCGTCCGACACGCGCTTTAGTTGGCAGTAGCCATCCTACCGCTAATCGGTGACAACAACACGATGGGGTGTTTCGTCGGCGTGTCGCAGAACGTAGTCCCTCCAGATCTCCTGCACGCGCTCATCCCGCATTTGAATGGTTGCGCCGCACTTGCACCGCCATGTGTAGGTCTCATTCGGCATGTACAGACTCTGCTCCACCTTCCCCACGGGTTTCGCCTCCGCCCATCCGGGGTAATCCTTCGTCGGCACGTCGTCCACCACGAGATCCGCCAGGGCGTACCCGCAGCGGTGCATCAACCTCACGCGGAACAGGTACTTCATGCCCGCCTCCACTCCACCGCGATGAGGTCGGGATCGAACGCCCTCCCCTGCCCGGCGGGCTTGACCACGATGCGCTTGAACAGCGTGTTCACCACCTGCCGCTTGCGGTCCGGGCTCGCGGCGTCCCACGCAGGCCGCACGTCGCCACCCTTGCTGAACTCCTCCAGCTGTGGTGATGGTCCTGCCTCGCGTGCGCGTCGCGTCGCGTCCTCAATCTGCGGGCGCAACTTCCCGGTGATCCGCCGCAACTGCTCCTGCGTGATGAGTCCGTCCGCGTAGTCGTCCGCAGCACGGTCCAGGCGGGCGCGTAGCGCCTCAGCACGTGCTGTCTGCTCTCGCACTACCTCCGGCGATCCTGAGAGCAACTCCGGGCCGTCTGGCATGTTCAGGCGCCCCACCACCAGCGCCTCCACAGTGTCCTCCACGTCGCTGATCTTGCGTCGGATGCCGTAGCACTCGCCGCACCAGTAGGCGGGCGGCTGGCGCTTCTCGCGCCCGTTGACGGTGACGACACGCCCGACGGCCGTCCTCAACGGCGCGCCGCACTTCCCGCAGGTCAACACGCCCGCGAGGTAGTAGCGCAGCTCATTGCCGCGAGCTGTCTTGCGGTTCGGATCGCGCAGGATCGCCACAACCCGATCGTGCGTGTCCTCGTCCACGATGGGTTCCCACGTGCCAGTCCCGATCACCTGCCCCTTGCGGACCAAGCGCCCGCAGTTGCGTTCGCGCAGGAGGATCTGCCGCAGGAGGGTGGCGCTCCACCTGTCGCCACGAGGTGGACGAACGCCGCGTTCGTTCAGGTCCGTGCAGATCGATCGGGCGGACTCGCCGCGCGCGATCCGCCTCGCCGCCTCCGCGATGATCGGTGCAACCGCAGGGTCGGCGGCGTCAGGCTGTCCAGGTGTCCGCGTCCACCCGTAGGCGACGGCGCCATGGGGAAGGCCGCGTTCGGCCCGCTGCTGGAACGCGCGTGCAACCCGTTCGCCGGTGCGCTCGGCCTCTGCCGCGTCCACGTTCCCCTTGATCCGTGCGACCATGCGCCCGTCAGCGGTGGACAGGTCGTCGTCGCCGCTGACCACGGTATGGATGCGAACGCCGTAACGCTCGTGCAGTTCGATCAGGTCCTCAACCTCACGCGGGCGCCGCGTCAACCGCGAGTTGCTGTACGCGATGATGGTGGAGATTCGGCCGGTGCGGGCGTCGTCGAGCATCCGCGCGTACTCCGGGCGCGGCTTCCTGCTCCTCGTGCTGGCGCCGCGGTCGTTGTCCACGTAGGTGTCGATCACACGCAGGTCCAGGCGATCCGCGAGGCGGTGGCCGTCCTCCACCTGCCGTTCCACGCCTTGTTCCAGGCCTTCACGGTCGTCGCTGATCCGGGCATAGAGTCCGGCGTCGTCCACCATGCCAATATGGTAACACTCTCACGATACGCTTGACGGGACCATCATGAGAATCTCCTTCGAGCCGCCGACCTCCATCAGCCGCTGACGG
>CAYMSA010000076.1:0-7392 GCA_964392965.1 uncultured Coriobacteriaceae bacterium | reverse complement strand
TAACAAGCAGTCCGAGCCGACTCGCTTCGCTCGCGGCTCAACTGCCGGACGTTAGCCACAGTGCTGTCTGTGGTACTATTGGTTGTACCTTAGGAGGTGCTTCCAATGAGTGCTCTGCCCGCAATCATTCCCATCTCGGATCTTCGCCAGGACACCGCCGGCATCATCAAGCGAGTTGTTGCCACTGACGAGCCGGTCGTGATCACGCAGCGCGGCCGTGCATCGGCGGTGCTCGTCAGCGCGAATGCCTACGAGCGCGCCCAGTATGAGAACGAGCTCCTGCGTGTTCTCGCCCGTGGTGATTCTGAGGCTGCCGCCAGACTCGGGCGTGACGCTGACGACGTCATGGCTGAGGCGCGCGCTCTGCTCGCGGCGGAGTAGCCGCATGCGGGTGCGCTTCACACGACAGGCTGACCGACAGTACCTCGACGCATTGAGCTGCATCCGCACGAAGAACCCCGCAGGAGCACTCACGGTGATGCGTCGTGCGGAGGCTGCCATCGCCCAACTGCGCGAGCAGCCGTTGTCGGGGCACATCATCCCGGAGTACCCGGACATGCCGCATCGCGAGCTTGCGGTGCCGCCGTACCGGTTCTTCTATCGCATCATCGACGACACCGTGTGGGTCATCGCGGTGTGGCATGTCCGTCAGTTGCCCGAACTGCCGGATGAGTAGTCGCGTGGCTAACAAGCGCTTCCAGCAGAAGGCGCCACGCGCGAGGTAGCCTCGGGCTGGAAGCGCGTGAAGCGGCGTATCGCAGCGAAAGCACAAAGGCATGTTTCTGTAGTTGCGGGAGACTCCTGCGGCGACGGCGAGCGCCTCTTCGGTCTCCGGGTCGCACGGGGTGAGCAGGATGCCGCGGTCTGTCTCGATCGCGATCACTGTGTCGCCCGCCTGGAGCTTGAGCCGGTCGGCCATGTCTTTGGGCAGCCTGGCGGCGATCGAGCCTCCGGCGCAGCGCAGTCTCACCTTCTGGGTCATGGCGGACTCCTTTCAGCGGGATGCGGCGGAGCGTGTAGCACAGATATGCTGCAACCTCGCTGACAAGCAGATCGAGAAGAACGCACAGGTCGTGGGTTATCCTGCAAGGCATTGGACGTCTGCTCACCTATCAGGTGCTAGTCGCAGCCGGCAGCTGACTGTCTTCGGCGGTATCGCGGAAGATACCGAAAGAGGTCCGCTGCTCTCTCTGGAGGTAGACATGTCTGTCGAGAGTCCCAAGTACGAGGTTCTCAAGCACGACGGCTCGTTCGAGTTGCGCCGCTATGCGGGGTATCTCACGGCGAACGTCCGCGTGACGGCAGGTGACTGGGGTCACGCCATGAAGTCGGGCTTCGATCCGCTGGCCGACTACATCTTCGGCAACAACCACGCCTCGGACCGCATTTCGATGACCGCGCCGGTGACCGCAGGTAGGGCGTGCTGCCAGAAGATCGCGATGACCGCGCCGGTGACCGCGCAGCAAACCGAAGATGAGTACGTGGTCAGCTTCACGATGCCGTCTGGGTTTTCGATGGATAACCTCCCGATGCCAAACAACGCTGAGGTGTCCATCGAGTCGGTCGACTCGCATCTGGCCGCGGTTGCGGAGTTCGGTGGCTACTTCTCGAAGACCAAGGCGGACCGGGCCGAATCTGAGCTGCTGTCGTGGATCGCGGACCAGGGGCTGACGGCGGTCGGCGAACCGATAGTGGCACAGTACGACCCTCCCTGGAAACCGGGATTCGCTCGGCGCAATGAAATCATGATCGTCGTCGAATGAGCCCAAGCGCAGGACCGCTGTCCGGCTCGTACCGGGTTCCCATCTGGACTGGTTGCGGCTCGTCCGCTGACACGTCTGACCGATTCGAGAGGTCACCGGCGCACTGCGAGTGCCCGTACGCTAGTCATCTCCCAGCAGTTGCGCTTCGTCTCTCGCAAGCGCGGACATGAGCTCTCTCACGGAGACCGTCGCCGCGTCTACGACGTCACCGCCGACCGACTCCCGCACTCGCTTCGACCATGCCGTCACTCGTGGGGTCAGCTCCCTCAGGGAGGCCAGACCGCGGCCCGTGGGGGACAGCAGCTTCGCCCGCCGATGGGCGGGATTGGGCAAGTACTCGCACAATCCCTGTTCAACCAGCAGATCTGCAGTCCTCTGAACGCTCTGGCGAGCCAATCCCATGTTTCGGGCGATAGCTGCCACTGAGAGCGGCTCGTAAAGCACCGCGCCGAGCACCTGCCATCGCGCGGTCGTAAGGCCGCTCCCCGCTGTCAGCCGGTTGGCCGCATCCAGGAAGAACCCGTTCAACCAGAAGATGTTCAGTACGAGGTCGTTCAATGGGTCTTCCGGACGCCTAACCGTCTTGGCCATGCCCGAGTGCCTCCATGAGCTCGACGTAGTATGTGGGGTTTCCGGTCTTGTACAGGCCGTACCATGCCTCAAGCGCTCTGGTGTCGAAGATGCCGAGTCTGGCGAGAGCGAGTCTGGCGAATTCCAGCGATGCCGTGAAGGAGGCCGTGATCACTCCGTCGTCGTCGACCGCGGGTTCCTGAACGTAATGAGCAGCGCCGCCATATCCGCTGGAGTCAAGCAAGCCAGGGAAGTTGCTCGTGTGCAGCCGATCATCCAACAGACCTGCCCGGGCCAAGCCGAAAGTCGCCCCGCAGATCGCGGCAACAGGGACGCCGGCGGCCACGAACTCCTTCGCCAGTGATAGGACTGGGTCCGTGCTCTCGTCGCACCACAGGTCGGCGCCAGGCAGGATCAGCATCGCGCTCTCGGAAGGGGATATCTCAGACAGGATCAGGTCCGGCACGATGGTCAGGCCGCCCATCGAACGAACCGGCGTCCGGTCCTGCCCTACCGTTCTGACGCGGAATCCGGACGAAACACCGGGCATCGGTCTGTTGATGTGCGCGATTGCGAGGCCGATCTCCCAATCCGCCATCGTGTCTAGTACGAAGAGATGGACTTCCTTCATGCGGGTTAGCCTCCCAATGAGAGTGCGCCATTAGCTAGACAGCATACTGTCATCACGACAGCATACTGTCAACACACAGAAGGAGGGCCGCCCGGGGCGGAGATCCGCGTTGGACGGTTGATCGTCCTGATCCAAGGAGCAGCGCCAAGCGGTCGGTGGGCACGACTTAGCACGCGCATCAAGCTGACGGAGAGAAGCGCTAGAGTGAAGAGAGGCGCTAGTCCGCAGCTTACGCGTTTGAACGTCAGCCACAGCCCAGTCTCGGCTGGGTGAATCGACTTCAATCGGCGAGAATGTAGTCGTCCGGCGGGCGGGGCTCGATCGAGGAGGATGTCGTGGCAGAAGCACGGAAGCACCGCACGATTTTGATTGCAGGAACCCTACTCGCATGGCTATTGCTCTTCGGTTGTGACTTCTTTGATGGGTTCGCCAGCGATCCGGGACCCAGGGATGGAGAATCGCTCTACCCCAACCCGAACGAAACGTACTCCGTCCCTGACGAGGCCGAAAGCGAGAGCCCGGAGCCTCAGGAGACTGCCCCTGCTGATCAAGAGGCAGGTGCACTGACGGGAGCGCAGGACGGTCCCGCTACGGGGCCCATAACCGCTCAGGAGATTGTCGGCACGTATAGCGCGAGCGCATCGCTTTCGAGTGTGCTAGCAGACGTGGAGCCCGCGGACAGCCTGCCGGTCACAGTGCAACTCAACGAGAATGGTACGGGTACGGCGACTGTGAACGGCTACAGCGGCACAGCACAGTTCTCGGGCACCAGTGTCAGCTTCTCCGTGACCATGGAGGAGGGCGGTCAATCGGTCGTGTGCAGCTACAAGGGCGTGGCAGCCAGAGGCGAGGACGAGGGTCAGATGGCCATTACCGGGACGATGAACTGCTCCATGATGGGTGTTACCTTCGCCTACTACGATTGGACCGCATACAAGTAGATGCTGTCAGAGCATCGTCGGTGTCGCTCGGGTGGCCGGCAAGCGCTCTAGCTGGCGCGCAACCGCGTAGACGCACCCGCAGGAGGGTGCCCCCTTTGATGTCAGCCTTGGACGATAGCGTTCGCCGCGCACTTGCCTCGTTTGCCCAGCGCGCGCTTGCCGGAACGTGGCGTGGGCGTCGTGAGCGCGAGGCCGTGAGTCAGAATGTGCTACTTCGCGCCCGCTGACCCCGGGCATTAACCCGACAACATCGTGTGCGGTGGACTCGGGCAGGGAGCGCTCGCCGCGCTGCTGAAGCGCCGAGATGCCGGGTCGACCCTTTCGACCAGTTGCACGGCGACACTCGAGCGCGTACGCGTACTTGTACGAGACGGCGTGCCAGGGAGGTCATCATGCAACCACTTCGACTCGACGAGAACATCCGCCCGCCGTCTGCGTTCGGCTCCGGTGTTGCATCGCTCATCAAGCTCGTCAGTGATATCCGTCGTCCCTCGTCCTCACCCAGTACGGTCGTGGTGTGGCGGTCGTCGTAGACACCCGTGAGTTCGAGCCCATGCGTGGAGGAGTTGTTCACTGCGGTAGACTTGGGTGGTAAGCGTTTGCCGGCGTGCTTCAGCTGAAGCGCAAGCGCGTTAACCGGACGGAGGCCCCCGATGAACACCGACTATGTCGTCCGGTTGGCGGGTCCCGATCACGTGGCCGAACTACCCGCCATCGAGCGCTTGGCGGCCACCAGGTTTGGTGACTCGCTACCCGAGTCCGTGCTGTCACATGTCACTCCGGTGGAGGAGCTGGCTGCAGCGCAGCAGGCGGGTCTACTGTGGGTGGCGCTGGAACCGGCGGGTGCTCCAGTTGGATTCGCCGTTGCCAGCGTCAGCGGACGGCGCGTGCACCTCGAAGAGCTCGATGTTTTGCCTGCGCACGGCCGAAGGGGCGTCGGTTCTACGCTCGTCAAAGCCGTCGAGGCCCATGCGCTCAAGTGCGAGTGTACTGAGGTCACGCTCACCACATTCCGCTGCGTACCGTGGAATGCGCCGTTCTACGCTCGCATCGGTTTCGAGGCGATACCTGAGCAGGAGCTCGACGCGGATCTCGTTCGGCGGCTCTCACACGAGGAGGCGTTGGGCCTGGAGCGCTCCAAGCGGGTGGCGATGCGCAAGCCGCTCAGCTGCCTGACGAGCACTCCCGCCCGACGCGCCCGGACACTCGGTCATCCCGAGGCCGCAGTCCGCGCAGCTGACGCGCAAGAGCGTTAGCAGTACAGCCCGCAGTCCTAGGAGAGCGAGACGATATGGCGAAGATCACTGGCGGCATGCGGGAACGGCTCGATGGCATCATCGGATTCATTCGGTCGTTCATGGGGGCTCGCGAGTTCGAGACCGACGCTCCCGGAGGCTGTAGTCCGCGGCTCATGCTCGGTCTGGTCATCGCGCTTGGGGTCATCATCGCTCTGTATGTGACCGGCGCAATCGACTACGACTTCACGCTGACCCCTGCCGAGCGGGCTGCGGCTGAAGCAGTCGGGCCCTCAGCGGATGGTGATACCGCTGCTGACTCCGGCGTCGATCCGCAGCTCCCCGGCGAGCCATACCTGGACGGACGCCACTACGCGATCATCGGGACCGGTGACGCCAGCACGAATCGCGTCTACACCATCGAACTCCTCGGCGAGGGCGACAGTGGGGCCATCCGAGTCTGGGAGGACGACACCGGCCGGGGCAGCTTCACGATCACCGCTGGCACCATCCGCATCGAGATGGAGCGGAGGGTGCCACCGGAGAACCCTGCTGGATGGGAGCCGAACGTCTTCGAGGGGACGATCTCCTCGGATGCATCTCGTATCGAGGGAACCTGGACGCGCCGGGGCTGGTTTCGGGACGCCCGTGCGGGCACGTTCGAACTGGAAGACTGGGCCGACTACGGCTTCTACGCTGAGCGTCTGTAGATGCTTTCAAGCACAAGGTCCTGTGACTGAGCTGCTAAGAAGTGCTGTCAGTCCACTCACGCACGCACTGTGCTCAACGGTCCACGGACGTTGTTCGCACGCGGGCCGTTCACCTAGTGGCCCTTCTTCCTCTGCTTGCGTTTGGCCACACGACGCTCCCATTCCTTCTCGGCATCCGCACGCCGATGCTCTTCACGTATGACGCCGGCCTCGCGCCCTTCTGCCTCGAGCGCGGCCTTGAACGCCGCCTGGGCCTTGGTACACGGTGCAGGCGCCTGCGACAGTCTGGCGGCCTCCCGCTGCCGACGCTTGGGATTCTCGGCGAGCGCGTAAGATGACCGGCCATCGATGTCGACCGGCAAGAACCGCAGTCGTGACCACATCGGACCACACACGAAGTCCGCAACCTCAGGCAGTGAGGGCTCCGGTCCGAATACGTGACGCGCGACCTCGACGCGTCCGTCAACCTCGCGCTCGTAGTGTCCGACCCAGAATCGACCGTCGAAGTAGACGACGAATGTGCCCGATGGGCCAATGGTAGGCATGCCGACGCTCCCCTTCATGAGGTTCGCGTCGGGAACGGACACCCGAGGGGGAGGTTACTGACACACCAACCAGCAGGCGAGCAGCCGGTGTGATGTGCGTCCGGACTACCTACCGGACCGTGTTTCTATCCCGACAAATCATCTTCTGATGGGGAAATCCTATCAGAACGGATAACGGTCCTCAGGGCGATGTCCTGTTTTCGGACCGGAGTCTCAATCGGGCAAGCGTCGGCACAGAGGATTACGCTCTTCCGAGGCGTGGCAGTGTCCCGCTCCGCGGGTCAAGCTCAGACAGGCCAGCATCGTCATGTGAGAGTGATCGGAAGGCTCCAGCTCATGGAACGCATACGCCCGCGTGACTACCCAGGACTCGGAATTGGCGGCCTACTCGCTCTGGGCCAGTTGGTTCTGTCATGCACATGGGGATTGGGCCCGATCCGTTGGTTGGCGATTGCCGGTTCTCTGCTGTGTCTTGTGTCGGCCGTCTTCCTCGTGGTGCCTGTCGTGCAGTTCAAGCGACGTGGCGGCGTCGCCAGAGGCGACATCTTCGCCAACACGACCGTTGTGGTCGACACGGGCCTGTACGCAATCGTCCGCCATCCGCAGTTCCTGGCCATGCCCCTGTTGGTCACAGGCATCGCCCTGCTCGCGCAACGACTGGACGTGATGGTTCTCGGCGCGGTCGCTGTCGCGACGTTCACGGTGGACTTCGTGCGCGCCGATCGCCGGGATGTCGCTAAGTTCGGGCAGTCCTACCTTGAGTACATGAAGCGCGTACCCGGCTGGAATCCCATTCTGGGGCTATGGCGCCTGAGGCATCGCGCAAAGCAATGACCTACCAGAGGGTGCTCGCAGGTGGCCCGGCAAGTTGGAGTAGACTGCACGTCGTGGGCCCCCAGCTGAAGCGCAAGAGCGTTGGACTGACGTGGCGTTTTGGGAGAGTCATGAGGTTTCATCTCGGTCCGGTCCCCGAGGACCCGGAGTTCGACCCGAAAGG
>CAYMSA010000075.1:0-7405 GCA_964392965.1 uncultured Coriobacteriaceae bacterium | reverse complement strand
TCACGTGCACCCGGCCCCGAACGGCCCAGCGCAGATGTATACAATGCCGAGCAATCCGGCGTTTGTCAATCACTCCTCCGGATGCCGCACGCCCTGGCGCGTGCTCCCGACTGGTCCTCCACGCGCAGCTCTAACGTACGCTTGCCTGACACCTTCGCGTGCGCCTGACTCGTCTATGACTCCCGTCGGACTGCCGCCACCGCGCGGTCGAACACCCTGTGGAAGAGGCCCGGGACCACGCCCTTCATCCGCGCGAGAGCCGCATTCCCCGTCCCGGGCACCACGAGGAACTCCCCCCGCTCCACACCCCTGAGCATCCGCTCGGCGACCGCATCGGCCGAGAGTGCCTTCGCGCTTCCGTTGATGCGGGCGGTCTCGGCGGGCTCGGTCTCCAGTTCACGGTGGTAGCCGGGCGTGTCGATGTTGGGCGGACAGACGACCGTCACACCGATGCCGTGCGGCTTGAGTTCGCAGCGGAGGACCTCCGCGAGCCCGACGACACCGAACTTCGACGGCGAGTAGCCGCCGTAGCCGTACACACCGATGATGCCGCCCATCGAAGACACGAGCGCTATGTGGCCCGACTCGCGGTCGACCATCGCGGGCGCGACCGCCCTGGCCGAGTGTATCGCGCCGAGGAGGTTCGTCTCGACCTGATCGCGGAGCTCGGCAGGGTCCGCCTCCACGAAGCGGCGCGGCGTGCAGTACCCCGCGCACGCGAGGAGCACATCCACGGGCCCGAGTTCCTCAGCTGCCTGCGAAACCGCTGCCGACACGTCCTGCCAGTCGGCCACGTCAGCTGAGAACGCGCGGACATCGCCCGCACCACCCGCTGCAACCCCCTCAAGCTCGGCCCGGACGGCTGCGAGCCGGGCCTCATCGCGCGCGAGAACCGTCACACGCGCACCCTCCCGCGCCACCGCGAGCGCCGCCGAGCGACCCACGCCGCTCGAGCCGCCCGTGACGAGCACGTGCTTGCCGCTCCACATGCCGCGCCCCCGCATCTCAGGCACTGACGGGTGGCTCGGCAGGGCCGCCGGCAGGGCCGAATCGGCGGTCCAGCGCCGATTCGAGGACCTCCACCTGACGCTCCAGGCCGCGGACGCGCCTGATAGCGAGCCCGACATAGACGATGAGCGCGGCCCACAGAAGCGCATATGCGGCCGCGACAAGCGGCCACTGCGTCAGCACGAGAGCGTAGATCTCCTTGAGCGTGGCATCCATGGCTTCCTATCCCTCCAGTCGGGTCTTGGCGATCTCGATACGGTCGCGCAGCGCGACCTCGCCCATGCGCAGTTCGTACACCGCATAGCCGAAGAGCAGCATGCCCACCTGCGCGATGATGAAGACGACAAGCATCGGTCCCTCGAGTCCGCCCTTCTCGATGACCGGATGCGTCGAGGGCACGAGCCGGGTCACGAAGAAGGAGATCGGGGCGTCGATGAACGCAAGGATGCTGAACGCGGCCGCGTAGAGCGCTTGCCGCTCCTCGTCGTCGACGGCGTTGCGCAGCACGAAGTACGCGATGACGAGGAGCGTCATGATGAAGTAGGTGGTGAGCCGTGGCTCCCACTCCCACCACACGCCCCAGGCCGACTTCGTCCAGAGCATGCCGGTGGCCATCGTGAGGATGATGAAGAGCAGCGTGACCTCCATGGCCGTGCGTGCCCTCACATCGAACTCGCGGCGGCGCGTCATGAGGAACCGTATCCCGAAGAACGCCGCCACGCCGAACATCAGGAGTGATATCTCGGCCACGGGGACGTGGAAGTAGAAGATCTTCTGGCCCCAGTCCGGGCGCGTGTACTCCGAGCCGGTCACGGTTGCCGAGACGACGCCGGTCAGAGCGATGCGGGACTCACCGTCGGCGGCGGCGAGCACGACCTCCCCGTCCGTCACCTCGGCGACAGTCCCTGCGGCGCTTCCCGTGGCGGTCTCGACGGTCACCCGGTAGCCGACGTAGTTCTTGAGGTAGCCAGGCTCGTCGAGCACCTGGCTGAAGTCGCCCGTGTAACGTACGGACGCCACCTGCTCCGCCGAGCGGACGAAACCGAACTGCGGCACCGCCGTCCAGAAGAAGACGCCGGCAAGCGCCACGAGCGAGAGGACCCCGCCCACCAGCAGTGCCACCATCGCTCTCGTGCTCCGTGATCTCACGCCATCACGCCTCTCCTCGCCACCGCGCGTCGCCCTGCGTGCGCCATTCGGCCTACGCGCCGATGATGAACTCGTACAAACCGTACGACGCCAGCAGCATGACGACGTCGTAGCCGAGCACCCATGCCATACCGTTCCAGTATACGTCGGGACTCAGGCCGAGGATGGCGGCGTTGGTGGCCGTCACCGCGCCCATGAGCAGCGGATAGATGAGCGGGATGAACAGCATCGCGAGGACGAAGTCCTTCCCCGACGTGTTCACGGACATGGTGGCGAGGAGCGTTCCCACGCCGGCGATGCCCACCGAGCCGGCCACGAGCGCGAGTGCGATCGCGCCGAGTGAGGCCACCTCCACACCGCCACCCTGCAGAAAGAGGAACGCGAAGACCGGTACGGTCAGAAGCTCCACGATGAGCAGGAACGCGAGGTTGCCGATGACCTTCGCGAAGAAGATCACCGGACGGTCCACAGGCGCAAGCAGCAGCGCCTCAAGGCAGCCCTGGTCCTTCTCGTGCACGAGCGAGCGATTCAGGCCGAGCATCGACGTGAAGATGAACGCCAGCCACAGGAGACCGGCGGCGATGTCCCGCGGGTCGAATGCGTTTCCCGCCTGCGAGAGCGCCACGAAGTACACGAGCATCGTGAGGATCGCGTAAAGACCCATCGAGAGGAGCATCTCCTTGGTGCGGAGCTCCATCACGATGTCCTTGCGCACCATCGCCTTGAACTGCCGCCAGCTGAGACTCGTCACTCAGGCCACCCCCGTCCCGACCGTCTCACGGTACAGCTGCCGGAAGGCCGTCTCGTCGATGGCGCTCCGCGGCTCCTGGAGCACGACGCGACCGCGCGCGAGGATGAGCGCGTGCGAGCAGAGCTCGAGCCCCTTGTCGAGGTCGTGGCTCACCATGACGAACGTGTGGTCCTGACGGACCTGTGCGAGGAGCCCGTCGAGGATGTCCATGGCGTGCGGGTCGAGGCCCGAGTACGGCTCGTCGAGGAAGATCACCTCCGGGCGGTGCAGGAGCGCCCGCGCGATGGACAGCCGCTGCAGCATGCCGCGTGAGAACGTGCGCGTCACGTCGAGGCGGCGATGGTCGAGCTCGACGGCCTCGAGGAGCTCGGCCACCCGGACATGCGGCTTCTCCACGCCGTACATGTCGGCGAAGAAGCGCAGGTTCTCCTCGGCGGTGAGGTCGGGGTAGAGCAACGGGTTGTGGCTGATCAGGCCGATGTGCCGGCGGAGCTCGACCGCGTCTTTCACCACGTCGAGGCCCAGCACGCTCGCGGTGCCCGACGTCGGGCCGAGGAGCGTCGCAAGGATGCGCAGCAGCGTCGTCTTGCCGGCGCCGTTGGGCCCGAAGACCGACAGGAACGCGCGACGCGGCAGCTGCAGGTTGATGCCGTCGAGCGCTTTGCGCACGCCGAACGAGCGCGTGAGGCCGACGACGTCGATGGCCGCCGTGTCTCCGGCGATCGGCGCCCGGGTCATGTCGGCGCTCGGTCTCTCGCCCACCGGAGCTACGCCACCTGTGCGCGTCGGGGCCAGACGGCGATGCCACTCCCGATGATCAGGAGCGCGAAACCCGCCCACAGCCACGACTGCATCGGGAAGAACTTGATGAGCACGACCGCGTTGCCCTCCATGTCGAGACCGGAGAAGGAGACGAACACGTCCCGGAACGGCTCATGCAGGATGGAGACATGCTGTGTGGTGCCCATCGAGGCACGCTGCTGCTGGGGGAAGCGGATCTCGGGGTCGACGGCGCCCATGACGCGCTCGCCCTGAGTCACCTCGACGTTGAGTGTGTAGACGAGGTCGCCATGCCCTCCCCCGGCCGGAATGTTCTCCTCGGACGTCTCGAGCGAGACGAACGAGAACGTGTACCCCTCGGCGGAGTAGCGCGAACCGGCCTCTTGTGCGAGCTTGCCGGTGTATGTGCTCACGAACATCGTCGAGCCGATGAGTCCGACCAGGATCACGCCCATCCCAAGGTGGGTCAGATAGCCGCCCGACTGCGTCCGCGCGCGCGTGAAGAGCCATCCGAGCGCCCGCAGCGGCGACTCGCCGGCCGCACTCGCCCGGGAGCGCACGCCGTCGATGAGGAGCCACAGCGGCAGGGCGATCGCGTAACCCGCCACGACGAGGCCCACGACGGCGAGCGTGTGATGCCACCAGGTGGCGATGTCCTCACTCGGCGAGTAGAAGGGCAACAGCAGCCACACATAGGCGGCAAGCAGGAGCAGCGCGAACACGCTACCTATGATGACCGGCATCTTGGCCCGGAGCCAGAACTGCTTCCCGTCACCGCCGCCCCAGGAGAGGATCGGACAGACGGTCATCATCAGGATGTAGAAGATGCCGAGTGGACGGGCGAGCGCATCGTAGGCCGGAGCCGTGAGACTCTGCCCGCCGAGTGGCAACCACGTGGGCAGCGCCGTCGAGAGTGTCATGTACGCGACGATCACCGAGGCGATCACCATGACGACGTTGTTGAGGTAGTACGAACCCTCCTTGGACATGATGCGCTCGAAGTCGTCGTTCTCGCCCGCAAGACTCTTGCGGCGCAGCACGACCCCGACCACCGTCGCCCCGAGACAGAACACCATCATCACGAGGAAGAGCCAGAACGACAGAGGGTCCTCGGAGAACGCGTGCACGGACTGTACGATGCCCGAGCGCGTGATGAACGTCCCCAGGAGCACGAACACGAACGTCAGCGCGGCGAGGACGAATGTCCACGCCTTGTACGCCTCCCGTCGGCGGTAGACGGTCATCGTGTGCACGAGGCCTACGCCCGTGAGCCACGGGAGGAGTGAGGCGTTCTCCACGGGGTCCCACGCCCAGTAACCGCCGAACGCGAGCTCGTAGTATGCCCAGACGGCGCCGAGCCCGATGCCGATACCGAGCATGAGCCACGAGAAGACGGTGACCCTGCCGGTGAGCTTGACCCAGGCGCTCGACGTCTCGCCTGTGATGAGCGCCGCGAGCCCGAACGCGAAGGGAACGGCGAGGCCGGCATAGCCGAGGAAGAGAGCCGGCGGATGGAGCACCATCGCCCATGTCTGGAGTAGCGGGTTCATGGCGGCACTCGTCAGCAGAGCCCCCGTCGCCTGGTCCACGATCTCCGGCGGCGCCGCCTGGAACGGGTTGTTCTGGTCGATGAAGAGCGCCGCCAGGAAGAAGAGCTGCACGAAGTTCAGAATGGCGAGCCCCACAGCACCGAATCGAACCTCGGGCGTGCGGAAGCGTCGCGTGAGGAACGCCGCGTACAGGGCGATGACCCACTCCCAGAACAGCAGCGAGCCCTCGCGTCCGGCCCAGATGCCCGAGAGGCGGTACGCCCACGCCCAGGGACCGGTGTCGGTGGGGTGGTTGAAGATGACGTACTGGAGCGACCAGTTCTCGGTGAGGAAAGATACGGCCAGGATCCCTACAGCGAACGTCATGAGAATGGCGATGACCTGTGTGAGCCGATGGCCGAGACCGGTGAGCTTCGGCGCGCGCCCGCCTGCGGCGTACGTGCCGATGGAAACCACCGCGAGCACCGCCGCGAGGGCGAGGAATGCGTTACCAAGGGTGGCGAGCAACACGTCACACGCTCCGTTCGGTCATAGGTCGGACGTCCGCCCGGCGTAGCGGGGACCTGGAGTCGCACCAAGGAGCACCGCTCCCGACCCGCACACACGAGGCGGCAGTCGGTGCCGAGTCGGGCCGGTCGACCGGCGTCATCGAGCGCTCTCTGCGATGGCCAGACCGGTGCACTCGAAGCCGCCATCCTCGCGCAGCGAGCCGGTGAGGACCACCTGGACGCCTTCGGCGAAGTCATCGGGCAAGGCGCCGGCGAACGACACATCGAGCACGTCGACACCTGCGGCACCGTCAGCAATGCCGAAGCGCGGGTCGGCGCCCGGATCGGCGATCGTCCCAGCGGCCACATGCCCCGTGACCTTCAGGGTGACACCGACGAGTTCCGTTGCGCGGGCGCGCGCATCAGCGACCGTCAGGGCGTTCGTGGCGGACTCGTACTTCGAGGGGCATTGGGTCACCAGGGTCCGCGCGACGATAGTGCCGTCTTCGCCGAGCTTGCCGGTGACCGTCGCCGTGGTGCCATCACCGAACGAACTCGGGATGACCTGCTCCCACACGATGGTCAGCTTGCCCGAGCCGCTGGTGCCGGAGTCCCTGATGTCGAATTCGAAGGGCATGGCCCCCGCGTTCCAGGAGCCGGGCACGACCTCGCCGGTCACCTCGATCTGCGTGCCCACCAGGGTGCTGTCAGCGAGGGCATCGGCGACGCTCACGGGCGTCGCGGTCGCATCACCGAGACGAGTGAACCAACTCAATGCAGCGATGGCGATCACGATGAGCACCGTAACCGCGGCCAGACGCCGCTTGGCCCTGCTGTTCATGTGCTGCTCACTCTCTCCGCGCACGCGCGTGTGGGAGGGAACCATTCGGCCGTGCGGACCGTGCGTAACCGAGGGAATGACGTTCGGAACGCACCTGTCCGACGAGCTACAGGATAGCATGTGCCACCTGCGAGATGCCCCGCCGGTCTCCCGCTGGACACCGTGCCGATACCCGGACGAACGACGGGGCCCCCGACGCCTGAGCGCCAGGGGCCCCGTCTCCGTGCAGAGGCGAGCACGGAGGGAAGAGGAGGCTACATCATGCCGCCCATGCCGCCCATTCCCGCCATCGCGGCAGCGGCCGCATCGTCCTTGGTGGGGATGTCGGACACGGTGGTCTCGGTGATGAGGATGAGTGCGGCGATCGACGCGGCGTTCTGAAGCGCACTGCGGGTGACCTTGACGGGGTCGATGACGCCCATCTTGACCATGTCGCCGTACTCGCCGGTGGCGGCGTTCAGGCCTTCGCCCTTGGGGAGGGCCTTGACCTTCTCCACCACGACCGAGCCTTCGAAGCCGGCGTTGAACGCGATCTGCTTGAGCGGCTCGTCGAGCGCCTTCTTGACGATGGCCACGCCGATCATCTCGTCGGCGGGAAGCTCGAGCGCATCGAGCGCGTAGACGGCGTCGGTGAGCGCCACGCCGCCGCCGGGGACGATACCCTCCTCGACCGCCGCGCGGGTGGCCTGGAGCGCGTCCTCGATGCGGTGCTTCTTCTCCTTGAGTTCGACTTCGGTGGCTGCGCCCACCTTGATGACGGCCACGCCGCCGGAGAGCTTGGCGAGGCGCTCCTGGAGCTTCTCGCGGTCGAAGTCGGAGTCGGAGTTCTCGATCTCGG
>CAYMSA010000074.1:0-7593 GCA_964392965.1 uncultured Coriobacteriaceae bacterium | reverse complement strand
CCACTGGATGTGGTTCGACCTACTCCGCTTGGACGGTGAGATCCTTGATGACCTCGGTCGGACCGTTGGTCTTCACCGATTCGATCCCGTTGTCCCTTCCCGCTTCGCTCTCGTACATCTCGCTCGTGCCGATGACCTGGCCGTTCGAGGCATGCAGCACGAAATACGGTTTGCCGTTTGATGAGACCTTGCGCTCGAAACGCTCGTCGAGCTGACTGTTCTTCTGTACCGAGGCGATACCGTTTGTGGCGGAAGCCTTGGCCGCATACATCTGACTGGCGAGGATGACCTGTGCGTTTCCCGCCTTGAGCACGAATCTGAACTTCCCGCTCTCCGTCTTGCTCAGCTCATACCATCCCGCCATGTCGTTCTCCTTCCCCCGTCACTTTCGGTACTGCCGATGTGGCACTCATCAGGAGTATGCCCTCCTACGGTTCGCATCAACGCTTCGAAGATGCAGTCCTTGTCTGCACCTATGCGCTCTCGCCGCCCGGACGAGGTGAGGCACGGCGACTGATTGTCTGGGAACATGACACCGGCGGCCATTCCTCAATCGGATGACCGCCGGTGTATGTCGCTTGTGTAGTTCGATCTGCTCCGCCTAAGCGGTGAGGTCCCTCACGTCGGTAGTGGCGCCATTCGCCTGCACCAGCGCGATACCCTCCTTGCGCGCCGCCTCGCTCTCGAACGCCTCGCTCGTGCCGAGAACCTTGCCTACCGCAGTCTTGACGACGAAATGCGGCTTGCTGGCACCCGATATCCTGCGCTCGTAGCGTCCCGCGACCTGGCTGCTCTCCTGGGCTCCCGCGATGGCGCTCTCAGCGTCCTCCTTGGCCTCAAACGACTGGCTCGTGAGGATGACATCCCCGTTCTCTGCTTTGAGAACGAAGCGATACTTCCCTGCATCGGTTCTGCTCAGCTCATACCAACCCGCCATGTCATTCTCCCTTCTCACTCGCTTTCCATACCGCCGGTGCGGCGTTCATGAGGAAGTATGCCCTAATGCGACAGGCGCTAGCGAGTGGGTAAATGAAACTTCTGTCCACCTCCGGCCGACACTGCCCGATCAGCCGAGTGTACGCATGCGCAGGGAGACCTGTTTGGCGCCTTCAGCCACCCACTGTCTGCCGACCTCCGTGAAACCCATCCGCCGGTGGAACATGTCCGACGGCTCATTCAGCGGAACGACGTCGATCTCGCAGAGGAGCCTCGAATGGCCGCACTGCTGAGCGTACACCGCGACGTCCTCGTAGAGCGCGCGGCCGAGACCTGCCTTCTGATGGTCAACCGAGACCACCACGCGATCGATGTACAGGAAGTCTTCGAAGCGCTCGTCGAACCACCGGTAGTTCGGGCTGGCATAGGGCGTACCGGCGGAGAGTGCCAGCAGAAACGCACCGATGCCAGAGGGCGTCTCGGCGACCCGGTGGTACTCGGCCCACCCGTGCATGCGCTCGAGATCGGCGAACGAAAGCGGGCTCGTCACGTGCTGCCATAGTGAGTTCAGCCGCAGAATGGCCTCGAAGTCGTCAGGGTCCGCATCGCGCACGATGAAGTCCGCAGACGTAAGCGTCGCTTCGGTCGGTTCGGGCATGGTGTTCCCTCCAGTGGCGGATGGCCGCCTGTCCTCATCGTCATCTGGATCCATCCGGGCCGCAACAGACTACCGCAGCCGTATGCCCTCAGCGAGCCGGCCGGTTGAGCCCGCGCATCCGCACGTGCGCCAGGTCGAACGCGAACGGCCGACCGTGTCCCGGGTAGACGGTGCGCACTCCAAGCTCCGCCAGGCGCGCGATGCTCTGCGTGAACTCGTCACGCCGATCCACCAGGTAGTGTACCGATGGCGAGGTCACGTTGACGAACAGGTCACCACAGAAGAGGTCGTGCTCGGCCGTCAGCACCCCGATGGACCCGCTCGAGTGCCCCGGCAGATGGAGGACCTCAGCAGCGAGACCGAATGCCGACAGGTCGGCGCCGTCGTCGAGCAGGAGGTCGGGCTCACAGGGCTCGAACGCCGTGTCAGTGCCGCGCAGGCGCGCGAGGAATGCCATCACCTGGAGGGCGAGGCCGAAAAGGGGCGAGCGATAGTCGGGCATCGAACTGCGACTCGCATGCATGCGCCCGCCGCGCATGGCATCGGCCTCCCCTGGGTGCACGGCCACGCAAACGCCGTAACGCCGCTGCAGATATGCGGCGTTACCGGCATGGTCCGGATCGGCGTGAGTGAGCACGATCAGGCGCAGGTCGCCCTTGCGGCAGCCAGCGGACCCCAGGCGCACGTCGAGACGCCGGCGCATGAAAGCGTGCCCCGTGTCGACAAGCGCATACCCCTCATCGAGTCGCAAGAGGTAGCAGTTCACGGCCGAGCCGATCCGCGTGATGTCCACGGCAACGCCCTCCCTCGGCAGGACACCGACTCAACCACGTGAGGCGACCGGCGAAGCACCGGGAGTCCACCACAGGAAGGGAGCCGGTGCTCTCTTGCCGGCCGCTAACGTGCTCAGACAGGATCGACGGACGTGACTCCGTTGTCCGAGACGTGCTCTGTCCAGCGTGTGCCGTCCCAGTAGCGCAGCTGATGCCTGCCCGACGGGTCGGCCAGCCAGCTCGCCGGAACCTGACTCACCTGCTGTGGCGCACCCGCCCCCAGCTTCGGGTCCGGGCCGTATGCGTTGGGACCGGCGGTGCCCTCGAGTATGAAGAAGACGAGGAGCGCGATGTTTGCGATGGGGATGACCGCCAGGAGCATCCACCAGCCACTACGGCCGGTGTCATGCAGGCGCCGCACGCCGACGGCGATCGACGGGAGCAGCACCGCAAGCGAATACAGGCTGCTGATGAACCCGGGGTTCGTCCCGTCGGAAATCCCGAGCATGCGCTCGAACAGAGCGATGACTGTGGCGATCAGGAAGTTGATGAGCACGAACCACCAGAACTCGGCACGCCGCGCTCTTCCCGTGAACGTCGCGTACTTCTGCAGTACCTCGCGATACCAGTTCATGGAATCCTCCATCAGTGTCTGGTGTCCATGGTCGTCGCGCCTCGGTCGGGCCACAAGCGCCTTCGGTCGATCCAGCGCCTATGCTAGCAGGACTGGCACTCGCGATGCTCGGATGCCTTACATCCCGGCCGTCCGGTCCGCCGTGTCGCCCTCCGGGTCGCCCGATTCGTGTCCGGCAAGGCGACGGGCCATCTCTGCCTTGCGCTCGGCAGTGTACTCCCACCACGGCCGGGCCGGCTCCCCGGCCACGAGACGCGTCAGACCGATGAAGACGTCGAGCAGACAGGGGTCCGGGCGACGACCGGTGCGGTGCGCAAGCTCGCGATGGAGCTCGTACGGATCCTGCCCGAGCAGGTCCTTGGGCCGTTCGATGCCGAGAAGCCGGAGCTTCGCGGCGATGGCCCGGCCCACCCAGGGCAGGTCCTCGAGCCGCTCTGGCATCCCGCGCTCACTGCCGGGAGCGGGGCTCACATCGTCGCCGACATCGGTGCGGTCCATCTCATCTCCAGAGGTTTCGTCTGCCGGCCGGCCTCAGTCCTGCCGCCGACCACCCTCACCGCAGAGGTACCCCAAGGTGCGCATGCCCTATCGGACGGGTCACGCCGAGATGTCGAACGCCTCGTGATGGTGCAGCTCGCCTACCGGGAGCGGGAACCCGAAGTCCACGTACAGGATGTTCCGCTGCGGTACATCCCCGCACGACACCCCCTCCGCCTGCCGGAAGCCGAGACGACCATAGAAGTCCGGATCACCCACGAGCACGCATCCATGTATGCTGGACTCACTCAGTGCCGACAGGCCAGCCAATACGAGTGCACTGCCGATGCCAAGGCGCTGGAGTTCCGGTATGACGCCGATCGGTCCGAGGATGTACCAGTTGGAGTCCACTTCACCGATGGCCACGGGCGAGAATGCGACGTGCCCTACGACCACACCACCGACGTCGGCGACAAGCGACAGCGGCAGCGCCCCCGCGTCGCGCAGCGCGTCAACGATCAGGTGTTCGGTCTGCTTGCTGTATGGATGATCGGCGAATGCGACCCGATGGATCTCCCTGATGGCTGCCTGATCGCCCTCGGTCTCCAGCCGCACGACGAGATTCTCGCTCACGTGATGTGTACCTCCACTCGGATGGGCGGTCGGTCTCCCGCAATGATACAAGGAGCATCTGCCTTCGGCAGGATGCGAGAGACGGATTCACCAAGCCATGTGGCTCCCTACCGCGAGCCGCCGATCTCCGCGAGCCAGCGATCGATGAGGTCCGAGAGTTCATCGCGAGCGAGACGGTAGGCGGCAAGTCGCTCCTCCTCGGAACCCTCCACGACGGCCGGATCGTCGACCGACCAGTGCAGTCGCCGATCGGCCATCGGCCAGATACGCGGGCAGTTCGCGTCGGCGTCGGCGCAGACCGTGATGATGTGACTGATATGCACCTTCCCGAGGTACTCATCCACACCCTTGCTGCGCAGCCCCGCTGTGGGAATTCCGATCTCCTCGAGCACCGTGATGGCCTCGGGGCGCACGACACCCGGATCGATTCCGGCGCTATGGGCCTCGAGGCGATCACCAGCGCGATGGCGCAGGATGGCCTCGGCCATCTGACTCCTCGAGGTGTTGCCCGTGCAGAGGAAGAGAACGCGCTCCCGGTCCATGTGGTCTCCTTCATGCTGACCGAACGTTGGCGCGATGATAGGACCCCACCTGCTCTCGCGGACGGATTACACGAAGAGTTAACGGACCGCCTTGCGAATCCAGCGATGCGTCCACCGGTAGAGCGTCACTCCCTCGGCTGTCAGCCGCTCCACCCACAGTGCGCCGAGGACGGCGAGGTCCTCCGCGGGGTCGTAGGAGGGCTCGTCCTGTGGCTCGAGCTGGTCGAGGACCTCGAACTCGAACGATGCCGGACCGTGCCGATTCCAGTCGGCTTGCAGCTCGGGATCCGGATGCGAGCCGTTCTCGAGCTGGAAGCGCTGGCGATTGAGCATGCCGGGAAGATCGGGCGTCACCCCAAGAAGACAGCTCCCTGTCGCCGTATTGCGGACACAGTAGACGCCTGCCGGGCGCCGTGTCTCCTTGTACGCCCGGATCAGCTCTTTGCGATCGACCTCACCCACGTCGTCCCCCTGCCTCTCGCGCAGTGGCGAGTTCGTCCTCGGCGATAGGGACGGCCGTGCCCGTGACGACGATGCCGCCCTCTCGCGGGATGTCGACCCGTATCCGGCTCGGCCTGCCGATCGCTTCGCCCTGACGGATGTTGATCGTGGCTGGCGCTTCGATGAGCCCCGCGTCCCGCAGGTATCCGCCGAGTGCTGCGGCAGCCGCACCTGTGGCGGGATCCTCGACGATGCCACCCACCGGGAACGGGTTGCGAGCGTGGAAGACGTCGGGCCGTTCACGCCACACGAGCTGCAGGGTGGTGAGCCCCTCGCGCGCCATGAGTGTCCTGAGTGCCTCGAAGTCGTAGTCGAGCTCCGCGAGGCGGTCCGCGCTGGCCGCCGCGAGCACCAGGTGCCACGCTCCCCCGTACGCGCGTGCGGGCGGAATGGCGGGATCGAGCTCGTCGCGCCGCCAGCCGAGTGCCGCAAGAGCCCCAGTCACGAGCTCATCGGGGGCCGTTTCGTGGCGCGGTTCCACCGATGTGAGCGACGCCTCGTGCACGCCGCCGGACGTGCGCACCGCCACCCGCACCTCGCCGACGCGCGTCGCGAGCCGGTACTCGCCGTCGCCGCCGCACTCGCCGAGGACCACACCCGTCGCGATGGTGGCGTGACCGCAGAACGACACCTCCATCTCGGGGCTGTAGTAGCGGATCGTACGCTCGCACCCCTGCACCGGAGCGACGAAGGCCGTCTCGGGGAAGCCGACCTCAGCAGCTATGCGCTGCATCGAGTCAACGGAGGGCAACTCGTCGCCGATCCACACGCCGGCGGGGTTGCCGCCGCCGGGCGTATCGGTGAACGCAGCGAGTAGGCGCAGTGTGCCGGTCATCGTCACGGTGTTCCTTTCGACAACAGCCTCAGTGGGACTTCTTCGCGTCGGCGTCAGAATCAGCCGAGCCCCGTATGCCCCATCGGTGCGCGAGGACGAGCACCGCCACTTGCAGCGCCGCCGAGAACACCGCCGGGGAACCGAACACCGGGCGGCCGTCCTCCAGCGTCATGAAGCCGAAGCTCGCATCGGCGAGAAGCGACGCGTCTACGGCGCCGTCGGCCAGCGGAGCCGCGGCAAGCGCTCCGAGGAGCCGCCCGAGGAACCATACGACGACCGTCACCACGACCGGTACCCCGCGGCTACCGAGCCGGTGGCCTACCAGTAGCAGCACAGCGAAGCCGGCGAGCGCGAGCATCGCGGGAACCCACGTGTAGGCACCGGTGGGCCACGTCCGGAAGCTCCACCGCGTGACCGCCACCGAGAGCACGACGAACGCCGCCGGAACGAGCAGCGCGAACACACACCACCACACGCGCCGTGCCATCGCGTTCTCCCGTCTGGCCGACTGCCGCTACGGGGTCTTCGTCGGCTCGGCGGACCGAGCCTCGGGCGTGCGGCGCTGTATCCGGAAGCGAGGTAGGCGACTGCTACCCTTCATCCGTACGCGGATGAGAACGTTGCCCGAGTCATCGTCACTCGGCGTCTCACTGACGTCGAGGAAGGACTGCCCGCGCACCAGCTCGCTCAGCTTGGAGTACCCGTAGTTGCGCGAGTCGAACGACGGGTGCGCCTTGCCGAGGTACGCCCCCACCGCAGCGAGCTGTGACCAGCCGTCGTCGCGCAGGCTCGCCTCCACCGCCTGGGCGAGTACCGCCTCAAGCGGCAACCCGGCCAGTCCGGCGGGAGCACTCTTGCCCACGTGCTCCTGCTTGAGGATCTCCGTGAAGATGAAGCGATCGCACGCCGATACGAACGGCTCGGGCGTCTTCGACTCGCCGAAGCCGTAGACGGCGACGCCGGATTCGCGCAGCCGCGTCGCTAGCCGCGTGAAGTCACTGTCGGAGGAGACCAGGCAGAAGCCATCGAAATTGCCCGAGTGTAGGAGATCCATGGCATCGATGATGAGCGCCGAGTCACTCGCATTCTTGCCGGTCGTGTACGTGAACTGCTGGATCGGCTGGATCGCGTGCCGGTGGAGGTGCGCCTTCCAGCCCCGCAACGTGGCGGTGGTCCAGTCACCGTAGGCCCGCTTGACGCTCGCGACACCATAGCGCGAGATTTCGGCGAGCAGCTCACCCACGAGCGACGCCTGAGCGTTCTCGGCGTCGATCAGTACCGCCAGTCTGTCGTTCGTCCCCGCCGGCATGGCGCCCCCTCGGCACACAGCAGTACTGTCTATCGGACGTGACCCTTCACCGACACTAAGTGTACCGCCTCAGGCGTAGTACAGGGGGGAATATGCCCATGATATCCACAATACCGGAGGGACATCCGCGCTCCCGCGTGGATGACGTGATCGCCGGGTAGGAACACGGGAAAGCCCAACCGGGGAGGACAAGATGCCACAGTACGCAGTCCTGGTCTATCTGCCAGCCCCCGCCGATCCCGCAGAGTTCGATTCCGAGTATCTTGAGCTGCTCGAACGCTACCCCGACCGTGCC
>CAYMSA010000073.1:6151-8204 GCA_964392965.1 uncultured Coriobacteriaceae bacterium | reverse complement strand
CGCGTCTTGTTGACCGCGATGGCGCAGATCCAGTGATGGAAGTCGCCGCCGAGGGCGTACACGAGCTGTCGCCACTTGATGTCCACATCGAGCGGCGCCGCACCCCGAATCGCCGCATCGAGCGCCACGACCACGGGACCCGCATCCGCCCGCTTCTCGCTGATGAACCTGCCGAGTGCGTCCTCTCCCATCAGTCCTCCGCTCCGGCCCTCTTCAGGCGGCCCCGTGCCGCCGTCGGTCGAGCTCCCAGATAGCGAGGTCGGTCTCCTGCGGGGACCAGGCGAGCTCGGCGGCGACCTCACGCACCCTGCCCAGGTACGCTCTGTACTGCGGAATCCCGAACGCCTGGCGACGCTCCCCGAAGACGGCGCGCCAGCCCCGGAAATCGATCACACAGTACCGTTCCGGCTCCACAAGCGCGAGGATTGCCGAGGCGACCGGCACGCCCACGCCACGGAGCGTCGTGAGGAAGCCCACGCGGAGTTCGAGGTCCAGGCCGTCGTCCGGTTCGTCCACCGAGAAGGCGGCCGTTGTGGCGATGCGATAGGCTGCCTCCGAGTTCGTGTCCCGGAGCCGCTTGCCCCGGCCGTACTGGGCGCTCAGCTTCCAGCGGAAGATCGACTCGAGGTCGTCTCCCGTGAGGTAGAACGGCGTTCGTTGGGTGCGCAGCCGTGCGAGATCGGCCTTGAGCGCCTCGGTGGCACCCCAGTCCGGGCAGGCGGTACGGAGCTCTCTGATGTCGTCTGCCAGGGTCACGGCCATCCCCTACCTCTGTCTCCTCATGAAGCGCAGGCGTCCTCGCGCCGGGGGCCTGCTGCAGAGCATACCCTCCGCCGCGCTGCCCTGCGCGCAGGAACCATCGCTCGCTGGGGCAGCTCCGGATCAGGCCCGCGACGCCCTACCGGGCCTCACGGCGGACGACGCGATACCGCGCATGCACCCGTCCGGCGGCATCACTCCCGGCCGACAGCAGCTCGAGCCGGGCCGGCCACTCGCTGGGAGCCAGATTCGCGCCGCCAAACAGGGCAGGCGTGGTATCACCGCCCACGAGCAGGGGCAGAAACACGAGGTCGACCTCGTCGACAAGGTCCTCGCGCAGCAGCGCACCATTGAGCCTGCTACCCGCCGTGCTGATGACGCACGTCACGCCGAGTAGCTCGGCCATCGTGCCGAGTGCACCGGCGAGATCGACACGCTCCTCGCCGGAAACGAGGTACGGAATCCCCTCCCGGCGCAGGAAGGCGAGGTAGTCCACGGGCGTCGTGGTGGCGACGAGGTGGAGCGTGTGCCACCCTTCCCATCCCGGGAACTCTTTCATCCCGGCCCGGACGCGCCCACGGCCGTCGACGCACGCGAGCCAGCCGACGTGTCCCGGTCGCCCGACGACGGAGTCGGGCAGGAAGTCCTGAAGAAGCTCATCCGCGTCGTACTCGGACTGCGGAAGTGGCCGAAGCGCGGCGCCCTCGCGCACGAACGAGCCGCTCCCCTCGAGGAACACCTGGGGATGGAACCGCTCGATCAGATCGCGCCGACTACAGTCGATGCCCTTCTCCGAGGCCCATTCATCGCCCCACCGCACGTCACCCACATCATCGAACGCAGTCCGGTCAGGTCCGAGCGAGACGCGGCCATCGAGAGAGCAGAACGTGTGCACGATCACATGGGGGTGCTTCATCACAACCTCCGCAGACTCGTCGCCGGCAATCCGCATATGCGGAACGCGTAATCACCCGGGCCGCTGCTACCTACAGCGGCCGGTAGTGCCCGGTGATCTCGTACTCGAACAGGATGTCCTCGACACGGGTGCCCCTGCCTGCGTTGTGGGCGATGCGATAGCGCCCCCCGCCGCGCGCCTGTTCGGTGGAGACGATGCCGATGTGCGGACGGCCATGCACGTTCCAGGTCACGATGTCGCCCGGCCAGTAGTCGGCCGCGCCCTGCGTCACCTCCACCGCGGCGCCACACCGCGAGAAGTACGTCTGCAGGTTGGGGACTCTGCGATGGTCGATGTTGGTGTCAGGGCCGGGAAGTCCCCACGTCTGCGGATACTGGC
>CAYMSA010000073.1:4160-6051 GCA_964392965.1 uncultured Coriobacteriaceae bacterium | reverse complement strand
GCCGAGACACCGACGACCGCCGCTGCGAGACAGAGCACGAGCACGATTCTGCGTATCCGCATCCGGCCCTCCCGTCAGATTCGCGGCACAAGACGTGGACGACACGACTACCGGGTCGAGTGTAGCCGAGCGCCCTGAAGTCGGCGAGGAACGAAGACCGCGCGGCGCCTCGAGCTCCATAGGCACCGCATAGTCATCTCGCTATCATGATGCTGACCTGCGTGTCCGGCGACTCGCCAGGCACTGCAGTCCTACCGTGTAGCCCACGGCGTCCGTCCGCATGCAGAGGAGTCATCCATGACAGGAAGCGCAAGAAGCACAAAGCCCGTCATCGCGCTGGCGGTGCTCCTCACCGTGTTCCTGCTGATGGGCTGCGGCTGGCTCGACTTCTTCGGCAACGCCGGTGCCGAACGCATCGAGGCCGAGAAGGTCCGCGAGGAGATGGGCCAGATAATCGCCGAGAACAAGAAGCTCGAGGAGTTCAAGCAGGTCGAGTCCGACCAGACACTCCCCACGGGGCACGTGCTCTCCGTGCGCGTGTACTGGGGCACCGATACCGACGCCACCGCCTGCACGGTGCTCATCGAGAACCCCCGCAACGGCTGGTACGACTACATCGAGGACACCACCACGGGCGAAAGCCTTGGCAGCGGCGGCAAGGGCTTCATGGACTACCCGTTCACCGCCGAGAACTTCAACCACCAGATGGACACCGGGCGGTACCCCGAGCAGGAAGACGTCGCCGGTGTGTATGTGCTCACGGTCACGATGAACAACGGCGCCAACGAACGCGTGGAGATCTTCTGGGACGCCGAGGCCGGGAGGTTCAGCCCGGATCTGCTCAACATCCCGCTCTGATCGAGATCGCGAACGGGTGGGAGGACTACCCCTCCCAGTCCCAACCGATCTCCAGCACGCCGCGGTTGCCGCCCTCGTAGAACGCCATGATGATGGCGTACTTGCCGTCCTTCCAGGTCATCTGACGCGCGTCGCGGTCGATTGCGAACTCGGGCTTGTCGCCGTAACGCTCCTGGTAGTAGGCGTAGACATCCTCGAGCGAGAGATCGGGCCCGTCCTTGCCGTCCCGGTCGGCGATATCGAACTGCCGCCAGTACGCCATGTCAGTCCGCCGGTAGAGGTACTCGTAGTACTTGTCCTCGAAGAAGATGAACTCGTCGGGCGCTGCCACCAGGTCGGCCGGGTAGTCGGTGTAGAACGGATTCGTCTCGGTCACCTCGGCCTTGGGGAGGTCCACCGTCACGTACACGGCGTTGTAGCTGCTCTCCTCGGTGGTGTTGATCTCAACCGGATACTTGCCGATGGTGCCCTCGATGTAGCCGTCCGAGGCGTCGGCATCGCTCGTCTCACTCATGAGGCCGAGGTAGTGCTCGAGCACCTCGGCGGTCGGCGCGGCGGTGTGGTAGACCACGTGATGGATATTGCGGAGCCCGCCTTCCACGGCCGCCCACTGCGGGTCGTTGCGCACCGAGTAGAGGGCGGTATCGATCAGGTCGGACTTGTAGAGCGGCACCGTGTCCTCGGGCCAGCCGTCGAGAAGCTGCACCGCCCACTCGGCAGGCGCCTCGGCCGGTGCCTCGTCGGCAGCGCCGGAAGGAGCATCGGGGGTGGCCGCTGGCTCTTCGTCGGCGGCACAACCGGCGACCGTGAGCGCGAGCAGAAGAGTGAGCAGGAACAGCACGGCGCGTTTCATGCGGCATCCCCCTTCGTGGAATCGACGGGTGCATTGTCGCATAGCGGACGCGGCATATGGGAGAGTGCACCAACGACCGCTTCGAGCCACCTGTTCACCGGATCGAGGCCGTCGATGATGACGAACGGCGGCCACTGCGGCTCGCCATTCACCCTTCTGAGACGGATGACCTGACGGTGG
>CAYMSA010000073.1:0-4060 GCA_964392965.1 uncultured Coriobacteriaceae bacterium | reverse complement strand
CGCAGACGCCACAGCCGTTGCACGACGTCTCCACGCGGATCTTCTCGCCGAACTGCGGAGCCCCGAGCTGCTCGAGTCTGCCGAGGAGTGACAGGAGGCGATTGCCGGGCGGCGGCGAGTACAGCCGCGGTGGGTGGTCGAGGAACTCATCGGCGGCATGCGCGACCTTGTGCGGCAGCACCGTGAGGAGCCGGTTCACGAGTGCCGGTTTGGTGCCGACGATCCAGTTCGACGGCATGACGATCATCTTCTCGTAGAAGACCGAGAAGCCCTTCCGCGCGAGTTCGCGCTTGAGCCGGACGCGGCACGCGAGGTTGGGGGTGACCTCGCCGCCCCCGGACACCGATATGATGACCGCCGGTGTGTCGAGGGCGTCCGGCTGAGCGCGCACCCAGTCGATGACCGGCCTCGGCGCATTGGCGGCGTGCACGACATGGCAGAGCACGAGCAGGTCGCACGGCCGGGACTCGGGCATCTCGCTCCGGCCGATCCGAACCAGCTCCACAGCGTGACCGCGTGCCTCGACCTCGTCCCTGAGCACGTAGGCGACATGCCGGGTGCTCCCGGTTCCCGAGAAGTAGGCGATCCTCACTCGCATGCCCGATTCCGCCTCCATCGACAACAGCACCCGCCTGGCGTCCCGGTCATGAGAGCGAGGTTGCGGTAGGCACGGGGCTCTTCGGCGAGTCTATCAGCCCTTCAGGTCCCTCATCATCGTCCACGACGCATCGACCAGTTCGTGGCGAACGAAGCCGAAGCGTTCGTAGAGGCGCAGCGCGGGATTGTCGCTCTCGACGCTCAGGCTGAGCCGGGCGACCCGTCTGGCCTTCGCGGCATCGATGAGCGCGGCGAGCAGGCTGGTCCCGGCGCCCTGGCCCCGGGACGCGGGATGGACACCGACGGCGATCTCCGGAGTGTCGGCGTCAACGTAGCCGTAGGAGTGGTGCACGTCGTCCCAGAACCGGTACCAGGCGGCACCGACCGGCTGACCGTCACTCTCCGCAACCAGTGCAACGTCGCCGCAGCGCCCCCACCCCGCGAGGAGGTAGTCGTGTCCCGTGTCCCGAACGACGTCCGCGGGGGCAGCGCTGAGTGCCGTGCGCCGCCACTCGATCGCCCAGGCAAGCGCCGAGTACATGACGTCCAGGTCGTCCGGGCGCGCATGTCGGATGCCGAGCCCCGGGGCCCTCACGTGCCGCTTCTCGGGTTCCCGGGCATCGACGCCCGGGACGTCTGTGAGGCTCACGCGAGCTCCGCCCCGATCTCAGGAACGTACGCGGCGGTGAGCTCCATGACCCGACGGATGTTCTCCGGGTCGCTCGCCCATGCGGAGGTCTTCACCGGGCGTCGCTTTTCGTCGAAGTAGTCGCCCGTGACACCGTGGACTTCCGCCGACGACGCCAGCCAGACATAGACCTCGGCCATCTGTTCCGGACTGATGGAGAAGCGGCTCTTCACGCTGTACAGGCGCTTCTGCAGTGCCGAGAGGTCCGGGTACCGGTCAACGTCAATCTTGACGTTGGTCACGCGAACGCAGTTGGCGGTCTTGCGGGTTCCCGCGTAGCGCCCGGCGAGCCATTTCGTGTACATGACCTGCGCGAGCTTCGACTGGTAGTAGGCGATGTCAGGTCGATAGCCACCCGTCTTGAACTCGGGGTCGTCCAGCCGGACCTCGAGCCGGGGGTGCATGAGCAGGCCCTGCGACGAGACCGTCACCACTCGGCCGTCCTCGCTCGCCGAGAGCTCCGGATCCAGCAGGTGCGTCAGGAGCACGGGGCCGAGGTGATTGGTGGCCCAGACGGTCTCGATGCCGTCGGGTGACTTCGCGGGTTCCTTCCGGCTGATGTCGAAGTCGGCGGCGTTGTGGATGAGCGCGTCGAGTCGCGTGCAACCAGCCTCGCGTAACCGCTCACAGGCGCGGACGATGGACTCGCGCGACGCCAGGTCCATGATGACGAGCGATACCGAGGACGAGCCCGACGCCGTCTGGATGTCCGTGACGGCTGTCTCCCCGCGTTCGCGGTTACGGCAGGCGATGATCACTTCGGCACCGCGTGCGGCGAGTCGGATCGCCGCAGCCTTGCCGATGCCCGCGTTGGCGCCGGTGATGAGACAGGTGCGTGTTGTCATTCGGCTGCAGTCCTTTCCGGATCGTTCTCGTCTGCTGGTCCACCCGGAACGGCTAACCCCAACCGGGACCGTCCTCCCACACGCCGAGCACGCGCCTGAGCGCGACAAGCTGTCCGAGGTGATAGGCGTTGTGGTCGGTCACCATGATGAGCTCGCGGGCGTACGTCTGCGTCGCGGACGAGGCCCTCGGGACCGCGGCAAGCAGGTCGACCGACTCGTCGAGAGCGAGACGCCTGAGCGCATCGAGGTCGGCCTCGAACGCCGAGACAGCCGCGTCCCAGGATGCCGCTTCAGGCGGGACGGCTGCGGGCCAGTACTCGTCCATCGACACCGGGTAGACGTACTCGGCATTCACGCAGAAGTCGAGGATGTCGGCCTGTGCACGGCGCATGTGCTCGAGCAGTTGCCAGCAGCTGTGCGAGAATCCCGACGGCGTCACACCCTGCAGCTCATAGGGCATCGCCGCCACCGCCCGGCCGAAGCGGACGTGCGCCTCACCCCAGTCGAGCTGCCGAGCGAGCAGTCCCCGCAACCCCTCGGATCCGTCCATGCTGCTCCTCCCGGTCTACCCACGGACTCTGAGCCCGGCATCGAGCGCATAGAGCAGCGAGTCCAGTCGGCTCTTCCCCGCATCACGCGCGGGCATCTGCAGCAGGACCTCGCACACCTCGGCCGGTGCACTCGCGATGGCGAGCCGGACCTCACGATCACTGACATCCAGGTCACCGCCGCTCTCGAGCTCGAGCGCTCGCGCCGCATACGCTGCAGGCCCGACGATGTGCTTCGTCTGATGCACGTCGGCGAGTGGGTGCGTGTACGCGCTCGCCGCGGCGTGCCCGGCGGCACGTGCGGCAGCCGCCGCTGCGTTGTCGTCGACCTCGCGAGCGGCAGCGTACGCCGCCAGCGCGAGCGTCCGGAGCCGCGCGGCTCGCTTCCCTCCTTCGGCGAACACGCGGATGCCCTCGATCGCATCCCGCGGCCGTTGATCGGACACGGCGTACGACTCGAACACCGGGAGCGCCCGCTCGGCACACTCCGCGGCCCACCCACCGATGGCCCTCAAGGAGTCGAGACTCAGCTCGAAGTACCCGGACTCATCGTCTGCCATGCCGTCCTCCTGCCGCAGCGGCAGGAGGAATCACGCGCTGTGTCCCGTCCCGCCAACCACCGATGTACCCACGCCTGCCCCAAGCGTACACCCGGACGGCCGCCACCCGGGAAGGGAGTTGAAGCGGCTACCGGACGCCGGCCCCTCATCGCCCACCTGTCAGTCCCGGTTCTCCTTGCCGAGAGACGCCCTGAGCGCCGTGAGTGAGTCGCCGCCGAACGAGCCGCCGTGGCCGCAGTAGATGCGACTCACGCCCATTCCGAGCACTCGGGCGACACTCGCCCGCATCGCAGCCGCATCAGTCGCGAACGGCCCCAGGGAGGCCTCCCCCGGGTCTGCCGATGCACCCGAGATCAAGTCGCCGACGACCGCTTCACCCGTAGCGAGCAGCAGCGTGAGTCCACCGTCGGTGTGACCGGGGGTGTGGATGACCGTACCGGGAAGTCCGTGACCGCCAAGGTCGTAGGAATCATCGACGACGATATCGACTGCGACCCCCTCGAAGCGGGCCGCCGGACCGGATCCGATCTGTTCGAGCATCGCCTGTGCCTCCGGCGTCCGCCCGAGGACCGGCGCGCTCACCCCGGCCAGAAGCGCGGGAACGTCCAGGCGGTGGGCCAGGACGGGTGCCCCCGTGAGTCCGCGAAGCTTCAAAGCATCGCCCGCATGATCCACGTGTGCGTGCGTGACGATGATCAGCGCGACGGCATCCGGCGAGAACCCGAGCCTCGCCAGCGCCGCGATGATCTCGGGCGCGCTGCCGGGTATCCCGGCATCGACGATGACCGGCCTCTCTCCCACGATGATGAACGCGTTGACGCC
>CAYMSA010000072.1:0-8476 GCA_964392965.1 uncultured Coriobacteriaceae bacterium | reverse complement strand
GCCGATACCGTGCGCTACCTCGGCGAGGAGGGCATCGACATCCGCATCATCTCGGGCGACAGCGCGCGGACCGTCTCGACGATCGCCGCCACGGCGGGCGTTCCCGGCGCGGCCTCCGCGCTCGATGCACGCGAACTTGACTCGGCCGCGCTGCTTCCGGCGATGCGCGACCACGCGGTCTTCGGCCGGGTGATGCCCGAGCAGAAGTCGGCGATGGTGGCGGCGCTGCAGGCCGACGGCCGGACGGTCGCCATGACCGGCGACGGCGTGAACGACGTCCTCGCGCTCAAGCAGGCCGACCTCGGCATAGCGATGGGCGCGGGCGTCCCCGCAGCGCGCGCGGTCGCGCAGGTCGTGCTGCTCGACAACCGCTTCGCGACCGTGCCGCTCATCATGGCCGAGGGCCGCCGCGTCGTGGCCAACGCCGAGCGTGTGGCCAACCTCTTCCTCACCAAGAGCGTCTGGGCGTTTCTGCTCGCGATTGCAGTGGGCGTAGCCGGCCTGCCGTACCCGTTCCTGCCGCGTCACATCACGCTCGCGGGCAGTCTCGCCATCGGCATCCCGGCGTTCTTCTTCGCCCTCGGCCCCAACCCGCGCCGCTACCGGCCGGGCTTCGTGGACCGCGTCTTCCGCTTCGCGGCCCCGTCGGGCGCGGTGGTCGTGGTGGCGGTCTTCGTCACGTTCCTCGCCGCCCGCGCGTGGGGCGTGTCGCTCGAGCATGCGCGCACGCTCAGCACGCTCGTGCTCACGCTCGTGAGTCTCGCGGTGATCGTCGTGCTCGAATGGCCCATCCGGGGCTGGAAGGCGGGCGTCGTCTCCGCGATGGTGGGGCTGCTCGCGGGCGTGTTCGCCGTGCCCTTCGCACGCGAGTTCTTCGAGCTTGCGGTGCCCACGTTGGCCGAGTTCGGCGCCGTCCTCGGCGTCACGGCGCTTTCGGCAGCCGCGATCGCGGGGCTCACGGCGGGTGTCAGACGGATGGTGCGCCAGGGGGCCGAGCGGCGCTGAGACGGGAGGGGCGGAGCGACCGGTGCCGGATGCGATGTGCATGTGTGCCTGCGCTGGTGACGAGAAGAGGACGGGCAGCTGCCCGTCCTCTTCCGGTGCACGTGCATTGCTCGCATACATGCGCCGCGCACCTCTTGGACGCGCCGCGGGGCCCCGCGTCTCTACAGCGCTGCTGCGTGCTTGCCGGCCACTCGGCCACTCGTCAGGGCGTTGCCCATGTTGTTGCCCGCCGAGGGCGTGGTGTACTGGTTGCCGTAGCGCTGGCCCATCGTGTTGCCTACGGCGTACAGACCCGGCACGATGGCAGTGCGATCCATGGTGAGCACCTGATAGTCGCTGTTGGTCACGAGCCCAGCGAGAGTGTTGAGGCCCGGGCCGTACAGACGGCTGGTCGCCTGCGTGGCGACGTAGAAGGGCGCCGTGTCGATGGCGATGAGCGCCTCAGCGCCCTTGCCGAAGTCGGTATCGACTCCCGCCGCACAGAGCTCGTTGTAGCGTGCCACGCTCTCGACAGCACGAGTAAGGGCGTCACCGCTCAGGCCCGCGTTGGCGAGCGCCTCCTCGATCGTATTGCCGACGAAGACCACGCTCATCATCGCGAAGCTCTTGCTCGCGATCTCCAGGCCGGGGACCTCGCCCTGCTTGGCCGACGGATCGAGTGCCTCCATCGCAACCTGGAACTTCTCGATGCCCTCCGGGAAGCCCCAGTTGGGCGCGCCGTGGTCGAGGCCAGCGGCCTGGATGTACTGCATGTACTTGCTGTCCATGATCGCGAAGTTGCCCGTCATGCCCTCGGCGGCGATCGGTTGCCGTACGGAGCACGCGAGCACCATGCTCGAGAATGACTCGTTCATGAAGCGGTTGCCCTGGCAGTTCATCCACAGGCACGGCGCCGAGCCCCAGGGGCCGAACGAGATCGATGGCGCGTCGCCGGCGACCGGACGCGGATGTCCTTCGATGGCGCCACCGGCCCAGCAGCCCATCTTGTGGCCGGATCCGTCGCAGTCGGTCATGCCGATGAGCTTCGAGCGCTCCACGCCGTTGCGTTCGGCAAGCTCACCGCACTCCGAGCAGAGCTCCCACACCATGTCCGGGTTGGCGCCGAAGTCGCCCGAAGCCAGGATGACGGCTTTGGCGGCCTCGAACTTCACGTACGCGCCGTCAGCGTTCTGCGCGATCACGCCGGTGACGGCGCCCTCGGTGCCCAGTGTGCACTCAACGGCGGTGTGCCCGCAGAACCACTCGGCACCGAGGTCCTCGGCGGCGTCGCGGCAGTATGTCTCGATCTCAGCGAGGCGCGAGATGCCGGTCAGCTGCTTCTTGCCGACGGGGCTCTCGTTCTGCGTGCCGATGGTCTGTATGGTCGAGGCCCACATCTTGTAGCCGGCGATCTCGATGGGGTAGTCGCTCCCGTTCGGCTTCTCATACGCTGTCTGAACGATGCACTGGCCGCCATCGCGGTCGAGGAGGTTGGAGGTCTCGGGGATGAGCGAAACCAGGTTGTCCATCATCTCACCGGAGTTGTAGACGAAACTGCGGATGACGGATGCGTCGCAGCGACCGTTGGCGCGGCGCACGTATTCGTTCACGATGTCCTCGAGGTCGTAGGGACCAAAGCCCCAACTCTTCATCAGCTCCGAGTTGTAGGAGCAGATGTCGTCACCGCGGTAGATGATCTCGCCGTCGAGATGCTTCTCGATGACGGCCACCTTGGCGCCCCCCTGGGCCGCCGCAAGCGCCGCCTGTGTGCCTGCGTGGCCGCCGCCGACCACGACCACGTCAAAGCTCTTCGTCTCGGCGATGTCGCCGTCGGCGATCGCCGGCGCAGCGCCCAGCCAGTCCTCGTCGCACATATAGCCCTTGGGACGGACGGTCGTGGTGCTCGCGCCGTCGGCGTCATCCACCGAGGAGTCGCCGGAACATCCGACGAGGCCCGCCGTCGCCCCCAGTAGTCCCACACTGGCGGCGCCTTTCAGAAACGACCTGCGATCCAGTTCCATGCCCTTTCCCTTCCCTCGACTGTGGCACCTGCGCGCACTATCACGACGTGCTGCGCAGGGCCATCTCCTTCAGCCGAAAGCTAGGGCGCCGGGGACGGGGCGGCAATCCGCAGAATCGTTTAGCCGCATATGAAGGTGGCCTAACGTGCATAAACGATTCTACGTAGACGGTCGTCGGCACCTCGTCTTGCCTGGTGCGGGTGCTATGCTTCTGCCGAGGAGGGCCGCGCATGACCCATCAACCACAGCGGATCAAAGACACGGGCCAGCCGACGTCGGCCGGTGAGCCGGGCAGGACGCGGAGCGAGCGGCTGATGGCCGTCGTCGGCCTTGCAGCGCTCATCGTGTCGCTGCTCATCTACTCGGCGAGCGTGACGCCGTTCGGCGCGCATCCTGGCTACAGCGGCTTCATGCGGGTCTATGCCCCCATGATGCTCGGGTTCGCGGCTCTGGTATCGGCGGGCTGCGCGGTGCTCAGCGCCCTGGGCAGAGAGCTGTCCCGGAAGTCACTATTGCTCGTCGGTGGGCTTTGCTTCACTGTCGGCAGCATCGCCTTCGCCGTGCTGTCACTGACTGCAGCGGTGTCGCTGTTCGTGCTCATTCCTCTAGCGCTGATCACCGGCGCCGGCGATGTTGCCCTCTGTCTCATCTGGGGGCGGATCTACCGGCGATTCGAGCCGGAACAGGCGCTCATCAACATATCGGCGGCCAGCATGCTTGCTGCCGGCATGTGGCTGCTCCTTAGTGCGCTGAGCGAGGTGGCCGTTTCGGTGTCGTTCTGCGGATGCGTGCTGGTCGCCGTCGCACTCGGTTTTCGGCTTTCCCGGATGCCGGCGGTCGACCGCGAGGGAGCTCGCCCGGAGAACGGGACCGAGTCCGTCCGGATCCTCAAGGTGCTTCCGTCGCTCGTCGACGTCGTCGCGATGCCGATGTTGGGTCTCATCGTCTTCGCTTATGTCGTCGGTGTCCTGCGCAGCGCCATCATCGCCAGCTTCGGCTACTACCTGACGGCGACGGTTGTGGTCTGCGTGGTGCTCCTCGTCTACGCACTCGGCCAGCGGCAGCCGCTCCGTCTGCGGTCGGCGCAATCGGCCTTCATCTCACTGCTGGCGGTCTTGCTGCTGACGGTCGGCAGTCTCTCGCCACACCTGGCGCTCTCGCAGGACGTCATCATCTTCCTCGCGTATGTGCTGTATGTCATGGCGGCGGTACTCACCCTGTCCTCGCTCGTGGCAATCGCGCACGCCGATGAGTTCGCCCCGGATCTCATCTTCTCCCTGGCCGTCTTCCTCTTCTCGGGTTCATCCGTCGCCGGCCTACTGAGCGGGGAACTCATCGCCGACGAGAGCGTCAACGTCGTTCTGATCATTGCGACGACGGTCTACGCCTGCGTGGCACTGCTCTTCTCCTATCTGCGTTGGAGGACACTCAGTGACTGGAGTGAGGCAGTCCGCGGGCGCCAGGATGCCGGTCGCGCGCCGGCGGAGGCATGTACCCGAATCGCACGTGAGCGACAGCTCACTGCCCGCGAGGAAGAGGTGCTCCGCTATCTTGCCGAGGGCCACAACGGCGTCTTCATATCCGAGGTGCTGTCGATATCGCCCAATACCGTCCGAACGCACATCCACAACATCTATCGCAAACTCGACGTCAGCTGCCGCGAGGACATCCTTCGACTCACGCGAGAATGAAGAGCGTCGCGTTCGTCGTGTGGCCAGCGCGTCGGCGTGTGAGCGCATCGGGAGGACCGCATGAACGCAGCATTCGAGACACCGTCCGGAGTCACCCCGCCCGCCAACCTCGCCCGGGCCACCTTCGCGATCACCGGCATGTCGTGCGCCTCGTGCGCTGCGGCCATCGAACGGACGCTCTCCAGGACGCCGGGCATCGCCGAGGCCAGCGTCAATCTCGCCTCCGAGCGCTTGAGTGCCACCTACGACCCGGCGCTCATCGGCCCCGGAGAGATCATGGCGGCTGTGGCTCGGGCGGGCTTCACCGCCGAACCGTTGCTTGAGCCGTCGGGTCTGCCCGCCGAGGGCGCCAGCGCGCAGGACCTCCAGCGCGAGGAGCTCTACCGGAGACAGCGCCTGATGACGGTCGTGAGCTTCGTGCTCGCGGCGCTCGTGATGCTCGTCTCGATGGTGCCGCCGTTCATGGACATCATTCCAGCCGCTGTGGCGCGGCTCCTCGCAGGCGTCTTCGGCGGAACCTGGGAGCACATGCTCGTCATGAAGTATCTGGCGTTCGTGTTCGCCACACCCGTGCAGTTCTGGGCGGGCGCACGCTACTACGCGGGCGCGTGGCACTCGCTCAAGCGCGGCGGCGGGAGCATGGACACGCTCATCGCCATCGGCACGTCGGCGGCGTACTTCTACTCGCTCGCGGCCACGTTCGTGCCAGTGCTTGCAGCCGAGCCGGTGTTCTTCGAGACGTCGGCGATGCTGATCGCTTTCGTGAGCCTCGGCAAGCTCCTCGAGGCGCGTGCCAAGGGGCGCACCGGCGAGGCCATCCGAAAGCTCGCGGGCCTTGCCGCGCGTGACGCGCGCGTCGTGCGCGAAGGCGTCGAGACCGATGTGCCCATCGAGCAGGTCATGCCCGGCGACATCCTCGTCGTGCGGCCGGGCGAGAAGGTGCCGGTGGACGGCGTGGTGATCGAAGGTGGCTCCTCGGTGGACGAGTCGATGCTGACCGGTGAGTCGATCCCCGTCGAGAAGGGTGTCGGCGACACGGTCATCGGCGCCACGCTCAACACGCTCGGCTCGTTCCGATTCCGTGCCACGCGCGTCGGCCGCGACACGGCGCTCGCGCAGATCGTGCGCCTCGTGGAGGAGGCGCAGGGCTCCAAGGCGCCCGTCCAGCGCTTCGCCGACCGGATCTCGGCGGTGTTCGTCCCCGTGGTCGTCGGCATCGCCGTCGTGACGTTCCTCGTGTGGTTGTTGGTCGTGCCCTCGCTCGTCGGCCCCGAGTTCTTCGCCGGGGACCCGGTCTTCGTCAAGGCACTCCTCGCCGGCACCGCGGTGCTCGTGATCGCTTGTCCGTGCGCGCTCGGCCTCGCCACGCCCACCGCCACCATGGTGGGCACCGGTAAGGGCGCCGAGTACGGCGTGCTCATCAAGAACGGTGAGGCGCTGGAGACGGCGCACTCGCTCGACGCGGTCGTCTTCGACAAGACGGGCACGCTCACGCGCGGGCGCCCTGAGGTGACCGACCTTGAGGCGGCTGCGGGCCACGCGGCGGACGACGTGCTTCGTGCGGCCGTGTCGCTCGAGCGTTCCTCGGAGCATCCGCTCGCCGCGGCCATCGTGCAGCATGCGGGAGCGGCGGGAATCGAGCCGACGGCGGTCGAGGAGTTCGCGGCCATCCCCGGCTACGGCGTGGAGGGCTCGGTTGGCGGGCGCAGGGTCGTCCTCGGCAACCGCGGCCTCATGGCCCGGGAGGGCGTGGACGCCGCCGCCCTCGAGCCGCGCATCGCCGGACTCGAAGCAGCGGGCAAGACGGTCATGCTCGTGGCCATCGACGGCTCGGTGGCGGGGCTGATCGCGGTCGCCGATACGCTGCGCGACCACTCGCGCGAGGCCATCGCCCGGCTGCGCGCCCTCGGACTGCGGGTCTTCATGATCACCGGCGACAACGCCCGCACCGCTGCGGCGATCGCCGCCGAGGCAGGTATCGGGCGAGATGACGTGCTCGCCGAAGTGCTTCCCGCCGACAAGGCCGAGGCGATCGCAGCGCTTCAGGCGCGCGGGCTCGTGACGGCGATGGTGGGCGACGGCATCAACGACTCACCCGCGCTAGCGCGTGCCGACATCGGCATCGCGATGGGCGCGGGTACCGACGTGGCGATGGAGACCGGCGACATCGTGCTCGTGAAGAACGACCCGCGCGACGTCGTCACCGCCATCGAGCTCTCCCGCTCGACGATGCGCCGCATCCGGCTGAACTTCTTCTGGGCGCTCGGCTACAACACGCTCGGCATCCCGGTGGCGGCACTTGGCCTGCTGCGGCCCGAGATCGCCGGGGCGGCCATGGCGCTCTCGAGTGTGAGTGTGGTGACGAGCTCGCTGCTGCTGAAGCGGTTTCAGCCGAGTCTCGGGGGCGAGTCCGCTCGCAGTCGGTCAGCGGAGCGGTGAGACCTGTGTGGCCAGCACGCTTGCCACACGAAGGCGGAGGACCTACAGGTCGTTCCCGGCGTACGACAGGTTGAAGCTCTTGTTCACCACCGGGAAGTCGGGGATGACGTCGGCGGTCACCGAGAGCGGCAGCAGGCGCCAGTTGTGCGCGGACGGGTCCTGAGGAGCCCAGGTGGAAACGAGGCCGTCTTCAAGGCGCACGTAGTGCAGGCACTCGCCGCGCCACCCCTCGACGCTGCCGAGGCCCTCGGCGGTGAGGCTCCGCCAGGCTTCGGGGTCGATTGCCGCCACCCCGGGCGCTATCTCGGGTGCCAGCGTTTCGAGCAGTGCCACCGACGCCTCGATCTCCCGCATGCGGACCAGGTAGCGCGCCATCACGTCGCCCCAGCGCTGCGTGATCGGCTCGTGGCTCTCGTACGCGGGGCACGCCGACCACATCCGCGCGTCGTGCCGGATGCCCGAAGCGCGCGCTGCGAGCCCCACGGCCCGATACCGATGCGCGAGCTCCTTTGAGAGCGCGCCCGTGCGCTCGAAGCGCTCCACCACCGCGTCGCGCGCCACGAAGCGCCCGGCGAGGCCGCACGCGAGCCGGCCGGTCTCGGCCACCGTGGCTGCCCAGCGCTTGAGCGCGTCCGGCTCGCTGCTCGCGAGACACGCCGGATCCACCCCGCCGAGTGCCATCGCGCCGCGCAGGAAGCGGTGGCCGAAGCACGTCGCGTTCGCGCGCATGATGTCCTCCCGCAGGCCGAGGGACTGCGTCAACGCGAGGGGTAGTGCGACGTCGTTCAGCATCGCGCCCATGTCGGTGACGTGGGCGGCGATCCGCTCGGCCTCGAGGAGCGCGGCGCGCAGGAGCTGCGCTGGCGCCGGGACTTCGATTCCGACCGCCGCCTCGACGGCCTCGCAGAACGCCCAGCCGTGGCCGATCGCAGTGTCGCCCGAGACCACCTCGGCGAGACGCAGGACCTGCTCTGGCGTGCGGCCGCATGCGAGCTTCTCGAGACCGCGATGCACGTAGAAGAGCCGCGGCTCGAGGGCGATCGTGCGCTCGCCGTCGGCGAAGAAGCGGAAGTGACCGGGCTCGATGATGCCGGCGTGGATCGGTCCCACGGGGATCTCGTGGACGCCCTCGCCCCGGACGCTGACGAGCTGCATGGGGGCGGGCGCGCCCCACTCGCCGACCGGCCGCGCGGGGTCGTGGACGAGCGGGTAGAAGCCCTTCGGCCAGTGCGCGTGGCGCACGAGGCGGGCCGCACGCGGGTGGCCGGCGGGCCGCACGCCCATGAGGTCGCGGATGCGGCGCTCGGGCCAGTCGGCCTCGGGGAAGAGCGGGACGAGCGA
>CAYMSA010000071.1:0-8638 GCA_964392965.1 uncultured Coriobacteriaceae bacterium | reverse complement strand
AGGCGGCGCATAGAGGCCATTACCCGTCGGCTGCTGCGGCGGTTTGCCGCGCTCGGCCCCTCGGCGGTATCCTGAACCACCGAAGCCAGCTACCTGCGAGGAGCCCACGCGTGCGCGAACATCTGAACGCCGCCATAACCGACGTCGTCTCCGCCGCTGTCCGTGACGGCCGCCTGGCGCTCGATGAGACGCCGAAGGTCGCCGTCGAGCGGCCGCGCGACCCTTCGCACGGCGACTGGGCCACGAACGTCGCGCTCGTCTCGGCCAAGGCCGCCGGCATGCAGCCACGCGCGCTTGCCGAGATGCTCGCCGCAGACCTCCGGACGCACCTGGGGGCTACGGCGCAGTCCGTGGAGGTGGCGGGCCCCGGGTTCATCAACGTGCGCCTGGCGCGATCGGTCGTGGCCGACGTCGTGACACGCATCCGCGCCGAGGGCGATTGTTTCGGCGTGGCGCCGCGCACCGGTGAGCGCATCCAGGTGGAGTTCGTCTCGGCGAACCCCGTCGGGCCCATGCACGTGGGTCACGGGCGCTGGGCCGCACTCGGCGACAGCATCGCGCGCCTGCTCCATAACGCCGGCTATGACGTTGAGCGTGAGTTCTACATCAACGACGCGGGAGTCCAGATGGACATCTTCGCGGCGAGTGTCTCGGCGCGGTATCTCGAGCTGTGCGGCCACGAGGTCGCCTTCCCCGAGGACGGCTACCGGGGCTCCTACATCACCGAGATCGCGCGGGAGATCCTTGAGGCCGAGGGCCCCGGGTGGGCCGACGCCACTACAGTGGCGCGCGAGACGCACTTCAAGGAGCAGGCTTATACGGCGGTGCTCGAGCATCTGAAGCACGTCCTTCACGGTATGGGTGTGGACTTCGACGTCTGGTTCTCCGAGCGTACGCTCCATGCCGGAGACGGCGGCGACGTCACGGCCATCGAGCGTGGCATCGCCCGGCTCGACGCTGCCGGTTACGTCTTCGAGCACGAGGGCGCGGTGTGGTTCCGGTCCACGGCCTTCGGCGACGACAAGGACCGCGTGCTCCGCAAGGCGGACGGGAGCCACACGTACTTCGCAGCCGACGTGGCCTATCATGCCGACAAGTACGACCGGGGCTTCGACCTCGTCATCGACATCTGGGGCGCCGACCACCACGGCTACGTGAAGCGGATGGAGTCCGCGGTCGCGGCACTCGGCCACCCGGGCAAGCTCGAGGTCATCATCGGGCAGCTCGTCAACCTGTTCCGCAACGGCGAGGCCGTCCGCATGTCCAAGCGCACCGGCGAGATGGTGACGTTCGAGGACCTGCTCGAGGAGGTCGGGGCAGACGCTGCGCGCTACTTCTTCCTGCGCCGCTCCACCGATCAGCCGCTCGACTTCGACATCGGCCTGGCCAAGGAACGCTCGAGCGACAATCCGGTCTTCTACGTGCAGTACGCGCACGCGCGCATCTGCTCGGTTCTGCGCAGGGCGGCTGGTGCGGACACCGCCGATGAGAGCGTGGACGTGGCGGCGATTGCCCGAAGCATCGGGACGGCCGAGGAGTCGCTCGCGCTCCTCGGTGCGGATTCCGACACGCCGGCGGGTACCGCGGAGCTCGGACTGCTTCGCAAGCTCTCCGGCTTCCCGGAGGTCGTCGAGACGGCCGCCCGTCAGCGCGCGCCGCACAAGCTCACGACGTACGCGGAGGAGCTGGCAGCGGCCTTCCACCAGTTCTACACGCACTGCCAGGTGGTTGTGGAAGACGATGACCTGCGCGCGGCCCGGCTCGCTCTGGCCGACGCGTCCCGGATCGTGCTCGCCCGCACGCTGTCCCTCCTCGGCGTGAGCGCGCCCGAGCGCATGTAGGAAGTGCAGCGAGGGGCGGGGCGGCCGCGGCTGATGCAGGGAGAGTACGATCGCGCGCCTCGGCGATTCGTGCCACGGGGGTAGCCGTGGGCATCCAACAGGACTACGCTATGCCGATGGTGTTCCACCAACGGTCGGCTCAGCCGCGTCTGTAGGACGTGGCGTGATGTGCGGGAGTACGTGTCAGGCATGGCGACACCCATCAAGCGGTTCCTGCTCGGCGATCCACTGCGGACCGAAGAGTCCCAGCATCAGAAGCTCACCAACCCCGTAGCGCTCGCGGTCTTCTCTAGCGACGCGATCTCCTCGGTGGCGTACGCCACGGGCGAGATCCTCATCGTCCTGAGCATCGCGGGAACGAGCTTCCTCCGGTACGGCTGGCCCATCGCCCTTGCCATCGCCGTGCTCCTCGTGATCGTCGTCTCGTCGTACCGGCAGACGGTCCATGCCTACCCGCAAGGAGGCGGCTCGTACCGGGTGTCCAAAGAGAACCTCGGGACGATTCCCGGCCTCGTCGCGGCCGCCTCACTGCTCGTGGGCTACGTGCTCACCGTTGCGGTCTCCATCTCCGCGGGCACCGCGGCCATCACATCGGCGTTCCCGGCCCTCGCAGACGGGCCGGTCAATCTCACCGTGCCCATCGCACTCGTGTTCGTGGCCATCCTGGCCGTGGGCAACCTGCGCGGCGTGAAGGAGTCAGGGGCGGTCTTCTCGGTTCCCACGTACCTCTTCATCGCCGTGATGATTGTGATGATCATCTCGGGCTTCTACATCATGCTCACGCAGGGTGTGGAGGCGATCCAGGTGCCGTCGGCCTCGCTCGATCTGACGGAGGCGACCGGTGCGCTCACGTTCGTGCTCATACTGCGCGCCTTCGCGGCAGGCTGCTCGGCCATGACGGGCGTTGAGGCCATCGCCGACGGTGTCCAGGTGTTCCGGGACCCCGTGTCCAAGAACGCCGCCAAGACGCTCATGTGGATGGCGGGCATCCTCGTCGTGTTGTTCCTCAGCATCTCGTTCCTGGCGGTTCAGGCGGGGGTGCAGGGCGTGGAGCACGAGACCGTCATCAGCCAGCTCGCCCGTCACATCTTCGGCACCGGTCCGGTGTACTACGTCATCTCGTTCGCCACGATGGGCATCCTCATCGTGGCGTCAAACACCGCATACGCCGATTTTCCGCGGCTCTCGTCGTTCCTCGCGGCGGACCACTTCCTGCCGCACCAGATGAAGGACCGCGGGTACCGTCTCGTGCACAGCAACGGGATCATCCTGCTGACGGTCACCTCGGCGGCGCTGATCGTACTGTTCGGCGGCGAGACGACGCGTCTGATCCCTCTCTACGGCATCGGGGTGTTCGTATCCTTCACGCTCTCACAGGCGGGCATGGTCCGCCGTTGGATCCGCCTGCGCAACGCCGCGCACTGGCGCCGGGCCGCGTTCTTCAACGCCGTGGGTGCGACGGCCACAGCAGCGGTCGCGCTCGTCATCGCCGTCGTGCGCTTCACCGAAGGCGCATGGATCGTCATCGTGGTCGTGCCGCTTATCGTGGCGAGCTTCCTGTGGGTCCGTCACCGCTACGCGCTCGTCGAGGCCGAACTCAGACTACCTGCTCCGGAGCTCGTGAACCTCAACTGGCAGGCTCACAACCAGTTCCATAACCATGTCATCGTGCTCGTAAGCGCTATCGACCGTCGATTGGTACGTGCACTCCAGTACGCGAAGACGCTTAAGGCCGACTCGGTCGAGGCGGTCTTCGTGGACGCCACGGGGGAGGAGGCCGCCCTCATGCGCAAGCGCTGGGAGCGCGCCGACGTGGGCGTGAAGCTGACGATCATCGAGTCCCCGTACCGCGAGATCATCGGGCCGGTCATCGACTACGTCCGCAGCTTCCCCCGGCCCGACAAGAACCATGTCGTGACCGTCATCATCCCCGAGTACGCACCCACGACGGTTCCCGACAGTCTCCTGCAGAACCAGACGCCGTTCTGGATCAAGCGCCAGCTGTTCGGCGAAGAGGGCGTCATCGTCACGGACGTGCCGTACCACCCGAGCTTCGACGAGGACACCCGGCGAGCGGCCGAAGAGGTCGAGCGGGAGATGAGCTAGCTGCCATCTTGCGAGAACACCCGCCGGGCGATGATGCCCGGCGGGTGTTTCAGTCAGGAACCGTTCTGTGGTCCACGGAACAGGCGCGCCCGCGCCTAGAACAGGTCGTCGGCCTCCTCGGCCCCCTCAGCATCCTCGGTCTCGAGTCCGAGCGCGACGCGTATCTGCGGATCGGGCTCGGCGCCCTCGGAGATGAGGAGGAGCTGGTCTCCGGCGGCAAGCACGGTCTCACCGCTTGCGATCATGATGGAGCCCGAGCGCAAGAGCGCCATGACGTGCGCCGAGGCCGGCAGGGGCACGTCCGCCAGCCGCTTGCCGACGGCGCTCGCCTCGTCCGTGAGCGTGATCTCCTCGATGATGACGTTGTCCGCCTGGAGGCGGAGCAGCATGACCAGGTCCCCGAGGCCGAACTCGCGCTCGATGAGAGCGAGCATCGTGGATGTGGCCGAGACGGCGATGTCGACGCCGAACTCCTTGGTGAAGAGCCATTCGTTCTTGGGGTGGTTGATGCGTGCGAAGGCGCGCTGACAGCCATAGTGCTTTGCGAGCATGGAGATCACGAGGTTGTCCTCATCGTCTCCCGTCACGGCGATGGTGAGGTCGGCCTCGGCCACGCCCGCACGCAACAGGACGTCCGGCTCGCACGCATCGCCGAGGATGGTGGTGATGTCGGGCATCCGGGAGCGGGCGGCTTCGAAGCGGTCGGGCCGGTCCTCCACGAGGGACACCTCGTGGTTGCGCTTGAGGCTCTGTACCAGATAGACGCCGGACTTGCCGGCTCCCACGACGACTATGCGCATGGCGAGTCCTCCTCACTCTTGAGGAATCGTTTGAGCTCGTGTGCCGTGTCACGCGTCGTGGAGATGAACACGCGGTCTCCGGCCTGCAGCGATTCATCCGTGCCGAGTATCCGGGCGATACCCTCGCGCTCGACGGCGACGACGCGCACGGGCCGGTCGTGCTCGATCTCGGCGATGGGCCTACCCGCGAACTCCTCGGGCACGATGAACTCGACCATGAGCAACTCCCCGTGGCCGAACACGTAATCGCAACGGACCGCCGGCTCGAAAAGCAGTGTCACCAGTCGCGACACCGACCACTGCACCGAGGAGACTGTCGGGATGCCGTAGCTCTCGTAGATCGCCGCGCGTTCGGGGTCGAATATCCGGGCGACCACGCGCGGGACGCAGAAGCGTTCGCGGGCGACGCGTGCGGCGATGACGTTGCTGTTGTCCCCGCTGGAGCACGCGATGAACGCCTCGGCCCGCTCGATCCCGGCCTTGATGAGCGTCTCGCGGTCGAAGATCTCGCCGACGAGCCGCAGACCGGTGAAGTCGTCCTCGGCATCGAATACGTCGGGGTCATGGTCGACGACCGCGACCGTGTGCCCGCCGTCCGTCAGCTCCTGAGCGAGCATGCGGCCGACACGGCCGTACCCGCCTATCACAACGTGCATCGTGTACTCCCTCTCCGGGGTGACGGATGCAGAAACTGCCACCCGTCCCGTCTGACATTGCACCATCCTAGTACCGTTCAGGTTCGACGTCACCCGTCTGAGTGGCGCCATTACTTCCGACATAGGCCCTCTCGCTCGCCGGTCGGACTCTCGCTCCGGTATCCTTATGCACGCACGTGTATGTCCCGCACCGTTCGCCCGCACCTGGAGGAGACCCATGGCAGCCCGGCCCGCAACGCCACGTCCACCCGCCGAACCCGATCTGCGCACCGCAGCCGACCTCATGGCAGTGCTTCCCATGACCGCCGAGGTCAAGGACGGGCACCTGTGGGTCGGAGGCGTCGATCTCGTCGACCTGGCCCGCGAGGCCGGCACGGCGCTCTACGTCATGGACGAGATGACCATACGCCATCAGCTCTCGGAGTATGTGCGCTGGACGCGCTATCACTGGAAGGACGTCGACGTCGTCTACGCCGGCAAGGCCTTCCTCTCGCTTGCGATGGTGAAGATCGTCGAGGAGGAGGGTTGCTGCCTCCTGTGCGCCTCCGGCGGCGAGCTAGCCTACGCGAGACGCGCGGGCTTCCCCATGGAGCGAGTGCAGATGCACGGCAACAACAAGACACCGGCTGAGCTTGCCGAGTGCCTCGACGCAGGCATCGGGCGGATCGTCGTTGACAACTTCGAGGAGATGGAGCGCCTCTCGGCCCTTGCGACGGCGCGCGGTGTGGAGCAACGGGTGCTCATCCGCGTGACGCCGGGCGTGGAGGCCGACACGCACGACTTCATCATGACGGGAGCCGAGGACTCGAAGTTCGGGTTCGGCCTCAACCAGGGGCTCGCGATGGAGGCGGTCGAGCGGGCCATAGCGCTGCCGGGCATCGACTTCGAGGGGCTGCACATGCACATCGGCAGCCAGATTTTCGCCCTGAAGAGCTACGCGCGTGCCATAGAGGTCATCGTGGAGTTCATGCGCGACATCCGCGAGAAGACCGGTCGCCCTGTGCGGATGCTCGATGTGGGCGGCGGCCTCGGCGTCGCGTACGGCGCCCCCGATGAGCCCTCGACGATCAAGGACTTCGGCAAGGTCGTCGTCGACGGCATCAAGGAGGAGTGCGAGAAGCACGCGCTTCCGGTGCCGCGCATGGCCGTGGAGCCGGGCCGCTCGATCGTGGCGCAGGCCGGTGTCACGCTCTACACCATCGGCTCGATCAAGGAGATTCCCGGCATCCGGACCTATGTGGCGGTCGACGGCGGCATGTCGGACAACATCCGCACGGCGCTCTACGACGCGCACTACGAGGCGCTCATCGCCAACAAGGCCGACCGTCCGCGCGAGATGGTGGGCAACATCGCCGGCAAGCACTGCGAGAGCGGTGACATCGTCGTACGCGACGCCCCGCTGCAGTGTCCCGAGGTGGGAGATGTCGTCTGCGTGGCCGCGACGGGTGCGTACTGCCAGTCGATGAGCAGCAACTACAACAAGCAGGTCCGGCCCGGTGTGGTGTTCGTCCGGGACGGCGAATGGCGCTGGGCGGTGCGTCGGGAGACCTACGACGACCTGCTCAGATGCGACGTCGGCTGAGGCCCTGGCGATGACCGACGCCTTCGACGAGATCGCCGAGAAGCAGCACTGGTGGACCTCGGAGACTGTGAACGCGCGGCTGCGTGAGGCGTTCTCGGGACCCGACGCCCGTCAGGCCGCGGCGCTCCTCGGCGAGCTCGTCGGCGAAGTCCCCGGCGGGGAGGACGAGGCCTCGGACATCGCGACGTGCCGGCTCATGCTCGCAGCGCTCAAGGCGAGCGGCGGCGACCTGACGCGACTGGCGCTCTGGGTCGAGGCCGCGCGAAGCGACCCGCTCGACCTCATCGCGGCCGCCGAGTACCGTCGGGAGCTGGGCGGGTCTGACGAGGGAGCCCGGGAATCGGATCTGATCGAGTATCTGGCCTGGTGCGGGGGAGAGGCGCAACAGGGGTGTCCCGAGGCCTGATTCTGCAGTCGCCGTGCCGATTGTGTTTCGCTCGTTGCCGAGTGTGGCGGGGAGCTAAGGCGGTCGGAACGACCGCTACAGGTGAGAGGTGAGCGGGAAGTCGCCCACCCCTGTCTTAGCTCCCCGCCACACTCCGAAGTGGTACGCTCTTCGTTCAAGAGCTTGAACAGGACGACTTGTCTTAGCTCCCCGCCACACTCCGAAGTGGTACGCTCCAGCGCCTGCTCATACGCCTTGCTCTTGAGTCTTAGCTCCCCGCCACACTCCGAAGTGGTACGCTGCTCGCGCGGCTGTCGCTGCTGTCTGCAATGTCTTAGCTCCCCGCCACACTCCGAAGTGGTACGCTTGCCCGTGGTCATCGGTCTCGATGTATAGGAGTCTTAGCTCCCCGCCACACTCCGAAGTGGTACGCTTCAGCGGTGCCGACGACGGCGACAGGACGCGTCTTAGCTCCCCGCCACACTCCGAAGTGGTACGCTTCCGGCATATTCCCTTGCCGCTTGCGTTTGAGTCTTAGCTCCCCGCCACACTCCGAAGTGGTACGCTAGTTGAGCGCGATCACAGGGATGCCAGCGGGTCTTAGCTCCCCGCCACACTCCGAAGTGGTACGCTGCCGTCTTGACGCCGCTGACGCCCTCGAGCGTCTTAGCTCCCCGCCACACTCCGAAGTGGTACGCTCCGAGATGGACGGCGCGAGCAAGCTCATCGGTCTTAGCTCCCCGCCACACTCCGAAGTGGTACGCTTGAACGACGCCGAGACCGACGGGGTCGCGCGTCTTAGCTCCCCGCCACACTCCGAAGTGGTACGCTCCTTGTCGCTCGCGATGATGCGGTCTCCGAGTCTTAGCTCCCCGCCACACTCCGAAGTGGTACGCTGGCGACACACCATCCGCCGAGACTATCACCGTCTTAGCTCCCCGCCACACTCCGAAGTGGTACGCTGGCGCGAGGACGTCATCTACTGCAACGGTGGTCTTAGCTCCCCGCCACACTCCGAAGTGGTACGCTGTGATAGAACGCCTAGGATGAATGCAGCGGGTCTTAGCTCCCCGCCACACTCCGAAGTGGTACGCTAAACCGTTGTCCGAGAACTGTCCGACGCGGGTCTTAGCTCCCCGCCACACTCCGAAGTGGTACGCTGTGCTGCGCATCAACACCACCGACACCGCCGTCTTAGCTCCCCGCCACACTCCGAAGTGGTACGCTAGGGAGCCGAGTCCTCAACCAGGCACGGAGCGCTTCGCTCC
>CAYMSA010000070.1:6489-8760 GCA_964392965.1 uncultured Coriobacteriaceae bacterium | reverse complement strand
CGCCCGCCTCTGCGAGCGCTGCTCATCGTCGTCATCGTCGCCCTCGTGCTCTCGGCGGTCCTCACCGGCGACCGCCTCGCTTCGCAGGCGCGCGCCATGGAGTACGGCCCCTTGAGGACCGTCGCGGTGGTTGCGGCCACGCCCGCCGAGTGGCTGAACCACGTGCTGGGCATCGACCGGCTTACGCAGAGCCTGAAGCAGGCGGTCGCTCCGGTGCTCACGCCCGACGAGGTGGCCGAGGGGCCGGGCACACCGCCGGGCTCGGTCACCCCCACGGGTTCGCCCGACGCCTCGCAGACGCCGCCGCCCGCGGAGCCGGGCGCGGAGCCGGGCGGAGACGGCGGCTCCGGCGAGACGCCGGCCGGGGTCACCTATCGCAATCCGTCGCCGACGGCCGCGAGTCCGCTCACGGTGGTCGTGAGTGGCGACTCCATGACCGAGGCGTTCGGCAAGTACCTGCGAAGCGATCTCGCTGAAACGGGCGTGGCGACGGTCGTCCACGACTTCCGCTTCTCCTCAGGCCTCGCCCGGCCCGACTTCTTCGACTGGCCGGCGCATCTACGAGAGCTCCTGGTGCAGCATGATCCCGATCTCGTGATCCTGATGGTCGGCGCCAACGACGGCCAGGACATCAAGGTCGATGGCGAGGTTCTCGAGTTCGGGAGCGAGAAGTGGATCGCCGTCTACGCAGAGCGCGTCCGCGACACGATGGACATGCTCGCCGTCGACGGACGCCGCGTGTACTGGGTCGGGCAGCCGATCGCCCGCTCGGAGACGTACTCGGCCAAGATGAGGACGCTCGACGACGTGTACGCCGCCGAGGCCGAGGGCCGCGAGAACGTCATCTACCTCGACACGTGGGCGCTCTTCAGCGCCGCCGACGGCAGCTACTCGGCGTACCTGCCCGGCGCGGGCGGGGAGCAGCAGCTCATGCGCGCCGACGACGGCATCCATCTCTCGGTACTGGGCGCCCACCGCCTGACCGATCACGTGATGGATGCGATCGAGCGGGACTACGGCATCACCCACTGAGGTGCGCGAGCACCGTGAGTGCGCGCAGCGTGAGCCACTTCGACGGCTGCCCTTTCGCTTCCACGTCCGCCAGCATCTTGCCGTTGTGCGTCGTGCGCAGCAGCCAGCGGCTCTGGCCGTCCGCCGCCGAGCGCACGAGCTCTAGCGCCGGCTCGTACTCAGGACGTCGCGGTTCGCCGATGCGTGCGAGCGCCTGAAGCGTCTCCAGCGCGTCGGAGTTGTAGGAGAGCGGGAAGCCGAAGCGCGTCCAGCCGGGCTTGGGGCCGTAGGCGAGCGGTGCGTGCGCGGCGAGGAACCGCTCGCGCAGGCCCTCTCGCTCATCGACGGGAAGCTGCCAGTACTCCTGCTCGTACGCGCGGTACTCGGCGGGGAGGCTGTGGAAGACCTGTTTGTCGCGCAGCGCTGCCACGCACGCGTCCCGCAGCTCCCCCGCGCCCTCCGGCCACAGGTCGCGTGGCACCTCGGCGAGGAAGAGGAGCTCCTTGGGCGTGAGCATGTGGCAGTAGCCGTTGAGCTGGTAGCCGTGGCTCTGCCAGCAGTTCACGGCGCCGAGTGATTCGTACAGACGGACGCAGTACCCAAGCGCGGTGACGACCCGCTCGTCGCGCGCGTAGCCGAGGCGGGCGAGCGCTCGTCCCACGTTGGCGGTGAGGCAGGGAATCGAGCCTGACTCTCTGGCGTTCGATGCACTCCACGAGCCGTCGGCAAGCTGCCGCGAGAAGGTGTAGGCGGCGGCGCGCTTGACGCGCGGGTCGTCGCCGTCCGCGTGGAGCTCGCCGAGGAAGTGCAGCTGCCAGAGCGAGCCGCCGTACTTCTGGTAGTCGCGTGCGGGCGGGGCCCAGGACCCGTCCTCGGCCATGAGGTCGAGGATCCGGGCCACCGGGTCGTACGTGTTGCGGCGGGACCAGAGCGCGGTGAGCGCGGGGGATTCGGGTTCCCCGAGGAGCTCCCGGCGGGTGAGCACCGCCACGACCGGGTTGTCGTCTCCGGTGAGCCATTCGATCGTCCCGGCCGGGATGGCCAGCGTACCGATGCCGAGCGGTGCGTCGTCGTCCATGGGGGCTCCTCGTGTGTAGCAGCCGAACGACCGTCGCCCGGGTACATACCACGGCCGCGGAGTGTCTAATCGGCGGGGTCCTGACGGTCGCCGCCGTGCCCGCCGAGGCCGCCGATATACGCCTCGTACTCGGCGAGCAGGGCGTCGAGCTCGGCGTAGCTCCGCACGTGGTTCACCCGCTC
>CAYMSA010000070.1:0-6389 GCA_964392965.1 uncultured Coriobacteriaceae bacterium | reverse complement strand
ACTGCTCGCGCGTGCGGCCGTGGACCGTGAGGGCGGCGACTCCCGCCTCCTCCATGGCGAGCGCGAAGTCGACGGCGTTCACGCACGAGGCGTCCCAACCGGCGCGGAACTTCACGGTCACCGGCACTGCGGGGTGGTGTGGTCCGGCGGAGAGCGCCCGCACGATCGCCCGGACGATCTCGGCGGCGAGCCCCGGCGTGCGCATGAGCGCGCTGCCCTCGCCCTTGCCGACGACCTTGGGGACCGGGCACCCCATGTTGAGGTCGATGAGCGCGATCGCCTCGCCGTGGCGCTCGACGAGCCGGCGGGCCTGCTCGGCCATCATCGCCGGGTCGGCGCCGAAGAGCTGTACGCCGCAGGGGACCTCCTCGGCGGCGAAGCGCAGGAGGCCGCGGGACTCGGCGGCGTCGGGCGAGTAGTGAAGGCCCTTGGCGCTCACCATCTCCGTGTAGGTGAGGTCGGCACCCATGCGTTTGCAGATCGCCCGGAACGGCGCCTCGGTCACGCCGGCCATCGGGCCGAGGACGACCGTGCCGGGCCGCAGGAGCGTGCGGATGTCAGTCCGCATCGGGTCCACCGTTCGATGCGTCGCGTGCGCCCGTCCCGGCGTCGCCCGGGTCTGCGGGCGAAGGGGCCGCGCCCTCATCGAGCGCCCGGCCCCGGCCGCGTCTGCGGAGCGCGTCGCGCAGGACGAACTCCACCTGTGCGTTCACGCTCCGCAGGTCATCGGCGGCCCACTTCTCGACCTCCGCCCAGACGGCGGGGTCGATACGCAGGAGATACTGTTTGCGCGCAGCCATGGTGCTTCTTGCCGGCTACTGGTAGAGGGTGCCGGCGTTGACGATGGGGTGCACTTCGCTCTCACCGCAGAGCACGACCATGAGGTTGCTCACCATCGCGGCCTTGCGCTCCTCGTCGAAGGCGACGACGCCCTTCTCCGTGAGTTCGCCGAGCGCCATCTCCACCATGCTCACGGCGCCATGGACGATCTTGCGGCGCGCGTCGATGATGGCCTCGGCCTGCTGGCGGCGGAGCATCGCCTGGGCGATCTCCGGCGCGTAGGCGAGGTGGGTGAGGCGTGCGTCGTCGATGACGACGCCGGCCTTGGCGAGGCGCACCTCGAGCTCGGCCGCGAGGGCCGCCGAGACCTCCTCGACGTTGCTGCGCAGCGTGATCTCACCGGCGTTCTCGTCCTCCCCGTGGTCGTAGGCGAAGGCGGTGGCCACGTGACGTAGCGCCGTCTCGCTCTGGATGGCCACGTACTGCTCGTAGTCGTCCACGTCGAAGACCGCCTGCGCGGTGTCCTTCACGCGCCACACGACGACCGCCGCGATCTCGACCGGGTTGCCGCGCTTGTCGTTCACCTTGAGCCTCTCGCCGTTGAGGCTGCGTGCCCGAAGGGAGATCTTGTACCGCGTCGTCTTGGGGGCCTGCGCACCTTTGCCGCCCTCGGCACGCTTGGTGGCGGTCACCATCGCGGCGGCCGCCTTCTCGGCAGCCGGGACCGCCGGGCCGTTCGAGTAGAAGGGGTTGCCCCAGTGGAAGCCGTCCTCGCGCACGGTGCCCTTGTAGTTGCCGAAGAGGATCAGCACGCGCGCCTCGTTGGGCTGCAGCGTGAAGAAGCCCGGCAACAGGAAGCAGTCGAACACCAGCAGCACGATGGCCGCGAGGATCGTCCACCCGGACGGCTCGCCCATGGCGTCACCGGCGGCTCCCTTGATGAAGAGCGCGATGCTCACGATGAACAGCAGGAGCACCACGCCGAGCATGACCCACCCGTTCCTGACCCGTACCGTCTTCTCCGTGCTCATCCTGATCCTCCGTGTCCCGACGGAGGGCGCACGCCCTCGTCGAACCGATATGATATGAAGATGATATCACTCTGTAAGCGCTCTCTAACACGACTGCCGCCAGAATCCGGCACTCGCGGTATGATGCCGGTGTCGCGTTCAGATCACACCGGCGCCCCGCCGTTTCCGGGGGTGAGCCTTGGTCCGAGAGGAGTGCCCCATGGCAGAGACACCTCGCGCCGAGATAGGCGTGTTTGGCGGGAGCGGGTTCTACGAGCTGTTCGACGAGGCTCGCGAGGTCCGGCTCGACACACCGTACGGCCCGCCCTCCGATACCTTCATGGTGGGGACAGTCGCCGGGCGCTCGGTCGCCTTCTTGCCGAGGCACGGTCGTGACCACTCGATCCCGCCGCATCTCGTGAACTACCGTGCGAACATCTGGGCGATGCGCGAACTCGGTATCAGCCGCATCATCGGGCCGTGCGCGGCCGGCTCGCTTCAGTCGCACGTGGAGCCCGGCCACTTCGTGATCACGGACCAGTTCGTCGACCGGACGTGCGGTCGCAGGGACACCTTCTACGACGGCTCGAAGGTCGTCCACATTTCCGCCGCGGACCCCTACTGTCCCGAGATGCGGGCGGTCGCCGCAGAGACGGCCGCCAGTCTCGGCATCGTCGCGCACCCGACCGGCACGGTGGTCGTCGTCCAGGGCCCCCGCTTCTCCACCCGTGCCGAGTCCCGCTGGTACGCCTCCCAGGGATGGGAGGTCGTGAACATGACGCAGTATCCTGAGGCCTATCTCGCCAGGGAGCTGGGCCTCTGCTACGTGAACATCGCGCTCATCACCGATTACGACGCGGGCGCCGAGGCAAGCTCGGCGGTCACGCATGGCGAAGTGCTCCGTGTCTTCGCGGAGAACAACGCGCGCCTGAAGGACCTCATCTTCGCGATGGTCCCGGCGGTGCCCACCGACCGGAGTTGCTGGTGTGCCGAGGCTCCGGAGAACGCCGGACACTGACGCGAAGGCATGCGCAGCCTCCGGGCGACGGACGCGCACACACAGGCTATGCTGTTGGAACGACACGGATGCCGGCCGGAACGCCCGGGCGACACGAGACCAGAGAGGAATCGCGTCCATGGAGGTCACCCTCACGCGCGGCGAAGGCAACTCGGCGACCCTGAGCGTCACTGTTCCGGCCCAAGACGTCGATGCCGTCTTCGCGGACGTATACCGCGAGGCCGGTGAGCGAATGAAGGTGGACGGCTTCCGGCAGGGCAAGGTGCCACGGTCGGTGATCGATGCCCAGGTCGGGCGTGAGCAGATCGTCACGGACGTCTCGGGCAGACTGGGGCGCACATCGTCGAGTGAGGCGATCGCCCGCGAGCGTCTGCTGCTCATCAACGAGCCCAAGGTCCTGCTCGCAGAGCCCGCCGCCGAGGGCGAGCCGTACACGTTCTCGGTCGCCGTCGAGCTGCGTCCCGAGCTCGGTCTCTCCGACTACCGCGACATCGTCGTCACCCTCCCGCCCGAAGAGGTGGCCGAGGACGACGTCGACGCGGCGGTGACCGCGTTTCGCGAGCATCTCGCGACGTTCGAGGTGGCCGAAGGGCGTGCCGTGGAGCGCGAAGACATGATCGTCATGAGCATCACGAGTGCGGTGACGGGTGTCGCGGACTCCGAGGAGCAGTACGCCGATCAGGTGTACGAACTCGGCAAGGGGCACATGCCAGGCGAGTTCGACGAGGCACTTCTCGGGCGCGTTGCCGGAGACAAGGCGCATATCGAGGTCTCGCTACCGGGCAAAGGGCCGAAGTCCGATGATGAGCCTGCCACGGCGATGTTCGACGTCGCCATCCACGAGGTGCGTGCCAAGGTCGTGCCCGAGCTCACGGAGAAGCTTCTCGGGACGATGGGGTACGACAGCCTCGACGCGCTTCGGGCCGAGTTCAGGTCACGTCTGCAGGCGGAACGCGGGCGGCTGCGCGAGCAGATGCGGCATGTGGGAGCCGTTCGCGAACTCGCTGCGCGGCTCGAGGGCGAGGTACCGGAGGCGATGGTCAAGCAGCGGCTCGGCGAGTCGATCCGGGGGTTCGCACAGCAGCTTAAGGGCCGGGGAATGGCGCTCGAGCAGTTCTGCATGCAGAACGGGATCACCCCGGACCAGCTCGTGGACGACATGCGCGTGTCGGCGCAGCGTGACGTACAGGCCGAGCTGGCGCTCGAGGCGCTCTTCCGCGACCTCGGCCTGGAGGTCGATCAGAAGCACATCGATCTGCTGCTCACCGAACTCGCTGCGACGACGCAGACGAGCATGGACGAGCAGCGGGCTCAGTGGGACGGCCCCATGGGGCCGTGGATGGAGCTCGCCGTGCGGGTGAGGATGGCGACCGACTGGCTGCTTGAGAACGCCACGTTCCAGACGATGGAGGATGCCGGGGCCGACGACGCGCAACCCGGGGTCGCTGGTGACGGGGAGCCGGAAACCATACTCTGAGCAGCGCTGACAGACGGGAGAGGTGAGAGTCGTGCCTTCGATACTGCCGATGGCGGTGACTACGCTCGCCGTCTCGGTCCTCCTGTGGGGCGGTCTCCTCTGGCGCCTCTCGGGCAGGACGTGGGAGTACGTGCGCCTCATCCCGCTCGGCCTGCCCCTCTCGGCCATCGTGAACCTTGCGATCAAAGCGCCTCTCGGCGTGCTGGTTGGCAAGGCGGCGGGCATCGAGCTGGTGGCGGTAGGGCCGCTCACGCCCGCGTGGTTCCTCGTCTTCCTCTTCCTCCTGTCGCCCGTCTTCGAGGAGCTCATCAAGATCGCTCCCCGGGCCATCAGGAGTGTCAACCGCCACGCAGGAGGCATGGCGGGTGGCTGGTGGACGGGCATGGCGCTCGGCATCGGATTCGGGCTGGGTGAGGCGGTCTATCTCGCCGTGCAGATCGGGGCATCCGGCCTCTACCAAGCGTATCCGTGGTACGCGTTCACGGGTTTCCTCGTCGAGCGGACGATCGTCGTCTTCTTCCACGGATTCATGACGGGCATCTTCAGCATGATGATCAGCCGCGGCCGACCGGTTGCAGGGTTCCTCCTCGCCGCCGCTGCGCATGCCGTCCTGAACTCCGGCGCCATGCTCTTCCAGCTCGGCATGGTGTCCGGAGAAGCGGTCTCACTGTCGCTGCTGGTGCTTCTGCTGCTCGCGCTTGTCGCCTCGGCGCTCATCGTCCGGAGGATGCGGTGCGTAGCGGCCGCGCTCGTGCCGACGAGTCCCGAAGGGTCTCCCGATGTCGACTGAGGTGACGGTCCGCTTCGAGCCCGGGGGCCGCACCGTCCGCGTAGCGCGCGGGATCTCTCTGCTCGATGCCGCACGCATGGCCGGCGTGGCCCTCGATGCCCGCTGCGGCGGGAGCGCCCGCTGCGGCGGGTGCCGGGTGGTGGTCGCGGGCGAGGTGTCGACACCCACCGACGACGAGCGAGCACTACTCGGGCCGGAACGGCTCGCTGCTGGTGTGCGGCTCGCATGCCGGACGCTCGCGTTGGGCGCCGTCGTCGTCACGCACGAGGCGCCAGGCGATACGCTCCGGGTCTCCTTCAGCGGGTTGCAGCCCACGGCAGACGGCACAGGTGCGCGCCTCGGGGCCGCGGTCGACATCGGCACGACGAGCATTGCGGTGTCGGTCGTCGATCTCGAGACCGGCGCCGAGGTGGGACGGGCCGGCGCCCTTAACGCCCAGGCGCCGTTCGGTGCCGACGTGCTCACGCGGGTCGCGCATGCGCGCGCAGGCGGTGCCGGGGAGTTGCGGCGTGCGATCGTCGGCCAGGTGGGGCGGCTGCTCCTGGAGGCGCTCGGCGAGTCGGCGGACCCTCGCCGGCTTGAGGAGGTTGTCGTCGTCGGGAACACCGCGATGACCGGCCTCTTCCTCGGCCGGGATGTGGCGCCTCTGGCCGAGGCCCCCTACGAGGGCGCGCAGACGCAGGGTGAGGTGTGCGATGCGGCCTCACTCGGGGTGGAAGGACTCGCGGGAACGATCGTTCGCGTGCTGCCGGGCGCCTCGGCGTTCGTCGGCGCGGACGTGGTCGCCGGCCTTGCGGCGAGCGGTCTCGATACCCGGACGGGCGTCCGGCTCTTCATCGACCTCGGCACGAACGGCGAGATCGTGCTCATCGCGAACGGCACCGTGCTCGCCACCGCAACGGCGGCGGGCCCAGCGCTCGAGGGCGGGGCGCTCACCCACGGCATGCGTGCCGAGGACGGCGCGATCGAGCGGGTAGCCTGGAGCGATGCCGGGTTGACGCTCGGCGTCGTCGGCGGCGCGGCGCCTCGCGGCATCTGCGGCAGCGGGGTCTTCGACCTCCTCGCGGTGCTGCTCGATGCGGGTGTACTCGACGAGGGCGGGAGGATGCTTGCGGGGGGGGAGAGTGCTGGCGATGCGGACGACGCAGGCGCTTCGCCGCTCATCGCTCGGGTCGCCGATCGGGAGGGCGTGCGTGCATTCATGCTGCACCCGGACGTGTGGTTCACGCAGCTCGACGTCCGGCAGGCGCAGCTCGCCATCGCTGCGGTGCGCACAGGCGTGGATCTTCTGCTCTCGACGGCCGGGGTGAGTCC
>CAYMSA010000069.1:0-8819 GCA_964392965.1 uncultured Coriobacteriaceae bacterium | reverse complement strand
CGCCCCCCACGTAGCCTGCAGCAGGTGTGTAGGTGAACGAGCCGTTCGTGTTGAGTGCGAGCGTGCCGTGGGCGGGGCCTGCCACCGTGACTGCCGTGAGCGGGTCATCCTCGGCGTCCGTATCGTTTCCGAGCACACCGGGAGCTGTCACCGTGAGCTTCGTGTTCGCCGGGGTCGAGTAGCTGTCAGCGGTGGCGACGGGGGCGGTGTTGGGAGCTGTGACGGTGACCCAGACCGTCACCGGCTCCGAGTACAGGGTTCCGTCGAAGGCGCGGTACGTGAAGTAGTCGGTGCCGACGAAGCCGCTGCGCGGCGTGTAGCTGAACGAGCCGTCGGCCGAAAGCGAGATGACTGCGCCGGAGATGGGGTCGCCCCACAGCACCGCTGAGATGGATGGCGAGTCCACATCGGTGTCATTTGCGAGTACGCCCGGGGCTGCGACAATGAGCGCTGTGTCCGCGAATGTCGTGTAGGTGTCGTCCGCGGCGACAGGGGCATCCTGCACCGGCGTGACGGAGAGTGACACAGTCGCCGTGTCGATGCCGCCCACGCCGTCTGAGACGGTGTAGGTGAAGGAGTCGGCGCCGTTGTAGTCGGATGCGGGCGTGTAGCTGAAGCCGCCGTCAGCGGCGAGAACCAGCGCACCGTGCGCAGGCTCCGTGTCGACTCCGGCCACGAGTGTCGCGCCTTCGGGATCCGCGTCGTTGGCGAGCACGCCCGGTGCCGACACCGAAAGCACAGAGTCCTCGAGGACCTCGTAGCTGCCCTCGCCATAGGCGTACACAGAGCCCACGTCCACGCCGCCGGCGGTGTCATCCAGGTACGCACCCACCGCTCCACACTCGCCATCCAGCGCTACAGCCCAGCCGAAGTTGTCCCCTGTGACACCATCATCGGCAATGAGCCTCCGTACTTCCTGCCAGGTTCCGCCGGTGCGCTCGAACACGTATGCCGAGCCCGCGAACGTCACTTCTCCCTGGTCGAGATAGGCACCGACGAGCGCCCGGTCCCCGTCGAGCGCGACAGCGCAGCCGAAGCCATCGGTACCGCCTGCATCCGCGGCCGTGATCTTCTCCACCTGCCCCCACGCGGCCGATTCGGCGTACGAGTAGACGGCGTTCGCCTTGAAGCAGCCAACCATCACCGTTTCGCCGCTCACGGCGACAGAGTCGCCGAAGTAGCCCTCGTAGAGCGGATCTGCAGGCACCAGCTTGGCGGCCTGCGCCCAGGATCCATCGGTCCGCTTGAAGACGAACGCAGAGCCGGTGTTGTACGAGCCTTCGTCATCGCCGCGTGCGCCGAGTGCGACGACATCGCCGTCCACAGCGATCGTGTTGCCCATCTCATCGCCGTACGCTCCGTCGGCTGCGAGCAGCTTCGCCTGACGGCTCCACGATGCACCACTCCCCGTGAAGACGTACGCAGCCCCCTGCCAGTTGGCGTCGGAGCCGGAGCCAGACACGAGCGTGTCACCCGAGAGGTCGACCGCCCAGCCGAAGCGAGAGTCGCCCGCACCGTCGCCGGTGAGCTTGGCTGCCTGGCTCCAGCTGTCGCCCGTCCGCGTGAACACGTAGACCGCACCGGCGTCCACGGCAGGGCTGTCCGCCATCGGCGCGCCCACGACGACGGTATCGCCGTCGACGGCCACCGAGTGACCGAACCAATCCCGCTCGGCCGCGTCCGAGGCCGTCAGCTTGGCCTGTGCGACCCACTCGGCACCACTCCGGACGTACACGTACGCCGAACCGGACGCAGAGCCGGCATCGTCATCGAGATGCGAGCCGATCACAAGCGTGTCTCCCGAGATGTCAACCTCGTGACCGAATGCGTCCGCCGCAGCCCCGTCAGCTGCTGTGATGTTGTCGACCGCCGACATCGCGCCAGGATCATCGGCCGCGATCGGCGCTCTGTTGGGCTCGTAGGTCAGCGTGATCATCTCGAGAAGCGGCGTCCCCTGCCCGCCGGACTCGAGGCGCACCACGATGTCGAGATAGCGCGACGAAGGTACGGCGGTGAGCTGGGTGCGGGCCTCCGCATCACCGAACGCCTGTCCGAGGTAGGTGCCGGTCCCGTCGGTCCAGTCGACCGGTTCGCCGTCACTCCCTAGCGGCTCGCTCCATGTCACCCCGTCATCCGAGGCGCGAACCGCGAACTTCACAGCGTGCCCACGCCGCAAGGTGCTGGTCACAGTCTCGATGCTGCCCCACGAAGCGCCGGAAGTCCCGCCATCGACGCGCAGGCCGACAGCGTCCGCAGAGCCACCGATGGTGCCCGCGAGCCGCGGCCGGACCGGATCGTTCCAACCGGTCACCTCACACTGGTTGCAGTCGCTTCCCCCGACGGCAACACACGTGCCGTCCTCCCTGAGTCCTACGGTGAACCCGTAGCCCGCGGAAACGGCCACGATGTCCGTCCATGCGGATACATCGCACTGGCCCCAATCGTTGTAACCCGCTGCCACACAGGTCCCGTCAGACTTCAGGCCGACGGTGTGCTCGTCGCCCGCTGCGATTGCGATGATGTCCGTCCAGCCGTCGGCAGGGCTGACATCCAGCTGGCCGAGATCGTCCTCTCCCGCCCCGACGCAGGTACCGTCGGACCTCAGACCCACCGTATGCCAGTCGCCAGCGGCGACGGCGATGATGTCGTTCCACTCCGGTCCGGTGACCTCACACTGGCCGTCCTCGTTCGCGCCCACGGCGATACACGTCCCCGAATCGGTAACACCGACCGTGTGGTACATGCCGCCGGCGATTGCCCTGATACCCGTCCAGCCACCAACCGCCAGCTGCCCCCGGCTGTTGTCGCCGATGGCCAGCACGGTGCCGTTGTCCTTGAGTCCGATCACATGATCGTCACCGGTGGCGATCGCCGTGATGCCGGTCCAGCCTGCAGCCGGGGTCACGTTGCACTGACCGTAGTAGTTGTCCCCTGCGGCGACACAGGTGCCGTCGCCCTTCAGTCCCACCGAGAAATCCTCACCGGCAGCGACCTGGGCCACGCCCTCCCATGCCGTCACGTGCAGCTGGCCGTAGTCGTTGTCGCCCACGGTCACGCACGTTCCGTCGCTCACCGCGGCGATCGTGTGGTCTTCGCCTGCAGCGACCGAGACGAGGTCCTGCCACTCATAGAAGCTGCACTGGCCGTTCCGGTTGTCACCCACCGCCAGGGTGACCCCGTCTTCGGCAAGCGCGACTGTGTGGTTGGCACCGGCGGCGATCGAGACGACATCGGCCAGAGCGCTCACGTCGCACTGGTGCCACCAGTTGTAGCCGACCGCCACGACGCTGCCGTCGGCCCTCAGACCCACCGTATGCTCGTATCCCGCGGCGACTGCGACGATGTCCGTCCAAGCCGGCCCACCCACGCCACACTGCCCCTGGGCGTCGTAACCGATCGCCAGAACGGTTCCGTCGGCCTTCAGGCCCACCGTATGGCCCCAGCCAGCGGCGACGGCGACGATGTCCTCCCACGCGGAAAGGTCGAGCTGGCCGTAGAAGTTCCAGCCCGTGCCGACGACCGTTCCATCCGCCATGAGGCCGATCGTCGTGTGGTACCCCGCGGCGACCGCGACGATGTCGTGCCACCCGGAGACGTCACACTGGCCCTCACCGTTGTAGCCTGCAGCGACGACGGTGCCGTCCGCCTTCAGCCCTACGGTGTGGTCATCGCCCGAGGCGATGGCGACGATCCCCTCCCACGTCGAGACGTCCAGCTGCCCCCATGAGGTCCAGCCAGCGCCGACACACGTGCCGTCAGCCTTGAGTCCGACGGTGTGGTCATCGCCCGTCGAGATGGCGATGATGTCGCGCCACCCGGAGACATCGCATTCCCCGAAGTCGTTCGCGCCCACGGCCACACACGTGCCGTCTGCACGCAGGCCGACGGTGTGCTCGGTGCCGGCGGCGATCGCCATGAGCGGCTGGCGCAACATGACTCGCCCTGTGCCGGAGGTGACCACTCCCCGCAGTGTCGTTTCATCACCCGTCGTGCTCGCGTTCCCAGAGAAATCGCCCTGAAGATCCCAGACCGCCTGGGGGGTCTCGCCAGCGTGCGCGGACTGCCGTTCAAGCGGCACGAAGATAAGCCCCATGCTGGCCACCAAGACCACCAACACCGCCGAGACGGCGCGACGAACGGGCGAGACTACCGTAGCCGAAGCACGCATGATACCCCTCGATTCTGGGACCTGGCCTCGCAGGAGCCGGACAGCGCAATAGTAGTCCAAGCAGGCGCACGGATGAACCGGGCGTTTCGAGATTTCGCGATGGGCTCCTTGCCCGGGGAGCGAAGCCGAGGAATACTCGAAGGGAACGGTCCGCACCCGGTCATGCCGCGCACGAGGGGGCCGCACGATGGCACTGCGACTGCTCGAGTTCAGTATCCCTGGCGATGACGTCGAGACCGTCAGCGCCATGCTCGAAGACGCCGCCGTTCACCATGTCCGTATAGCGGGATCCACCAACGGCGGTGCGTCTATCCAGATACTGCTCGACGCCGAGAGCGTCGAGGCGGTCTCGGACCAGCTTATCGGGCGGTACGGCCACCGCGATGACTTCCGGATGGTCCTCCTCCCCGTCTCGGCCACGATACCGAGAATCGAGGAGCCCGAACCCGCCGAAGAGGAGACGTCCGGGCCCTCCGAGGAGGAGCCCAAGGCCGAGGAGGAGCGCGCCCGCGCCCGGATCAGCCGGGAGGAGCTCTACGAGGCCCTCTCGGAGGCGAGCCACCTCACCTCTGTCTACCCGGTGATGGTGGTACTCTCGACGATCGTGGCGGCCATCGGCCTCATCCGCTCGGACGGCGCCATCATCGTGGGCGCCATGGTGATCGCGCCACTCCTCGGACCCAACATCGCGCTATCGTTCGCGTCGATCCTCGGCGATACGGGGCTCGCCCGTCGTTCGCTTCGCACCATGGCCGTGGGGTTCGCCGTCGCAGCGATCGTCTCGGTACTCATCGGCCTCGTGATACACGTGAGCCCCGAGTCACCCGAGATCGCCTCGCGGGTGGGTGCCGACTTCGGGCACATCGCCCTCGCCCTGGCCGCTGGTGCCGCCGGCTCGCTCGCGTTCACCACCGGCGTCCCGGCCGCGCTCGTGGGCGTCATGGTGGCCGTGGCACTGCTGCCGCCACTCGCCAGTGCGGGGCTGCTCGCCGGTTCCGGGCACGGCGCCGAGGCGGTCGGAGCGCTGCTGCTCTTCCTCGTGAACGTGGCGTGCGTCAACCTCGCCGCCATGACGACGTTCTTCCTCCAGAAGATACGGCCGAGGACCTGGTGGGAGGCCGAGAAGGCGAAGAAAGCCGCCTCGGCAGCGATCATCCTGTGGAGCGTGCCACTGCTCGTCCTCGTCGCGCTCATGTTCGTGGGGCGCGCCGGCTGGTTGTGACCGTCAGTCGGTCCCGGTCTCCTGCACGTCGGCACGGGGATCGAATGCCACCGACTGGTCGCCGATCCGACCGCCGGACCCATAGACCGGAGGCGCCGGCTCGAGCCCGTGCTCGGCATGCGCACGTTCGAGACGGTCGTCCATCTCAGCGATGTACGCGGCCAGCGTGTTCCCCGACTGCTCGACGAAAAGCCGCATGTTCTCCTCGGCGTGATCGATGCGCGCGAGCAGTCCCGCGTTCATCGCGTCGTTCTGCGCCACCTGCTTGCCGAGTTCTGCTTCGAGATACGCGCGCAGCTCGGTGAAGCGGGAGGACTCGGCCTTCTCGGCAAGCTCCCGGTTGGCAAGCGCCTCGCGCGAGTGGCGGCGCATCTCAAGCAGGGACGACGTCAGCAGGTACACGATGACGATGACGAGCAGCAGCGCCAGCAGGACCATGAACGCGAGCAGCACGACGCCGAGCGGCATCTCAGCCGAGGCGAAGCCGAACGACAACTCGGCGGGCTCTGATATGAGACCCCAGTTGAGCGCCGTGAACAGCGCGATGAGGACGGCGACAATGATGACCAGGATGGTCGAGAGCTTCACTTCCCACACCTCCGGTGACAACCCACACGATCCGCTCCCGCACTGCCGGACACAGGAAGGGTACCCGTCCGCTGATGCGGTCAACCGCGTCGAGAGGTGACGACCTGCGTCGGCCTGCGCGACACGCGGGAGAGGATGCGGTTCACGTCCCGATGGTTCCGCGCCCCGCGGAGAGCTTCTTCTGAATGCGGCGCGCGACCATGGAGAGCGCGAAGTTGATGACGAAGTACACGAGCGCGATGATCAGGTAGATGGTGATGATCTGCTCGGGGCGCCAGTACTTCCCGGCCAGGATGGTCCCCTTGAACATCAGCTCATAGGCGCCGATCGCCATGGCGAACGACGAGTCTTTGATGACGGTGACGAACTGCGAGACGATCGGCGGGATCATCTTCACGACCGACGGCGGCAGCACGACGTACCGCATCGTCTGCAGGTACGAGAGCCCCTGCGACCTCGCCGCCTCCCACTGCCCCGTGGGTACCGAGTTGAGGCCGCCGCGGATGACCTCGGCGATGATGGCCGACGTGTAGATGGTGAGACCGATCGTAGCCGCCCACATGGCCGACAGGCCGAGCACGAAGTAACTCACGAGGATCAGCAGGAGCGTAGGCAGGTTGCGCACGACCTCGATGTACGTCGTGGCGAGCTGACTGATGACCGGCAGCGCCGAGTAGCGCATGGAACCGAGCACCGTGCCGAACGCGAAACTCAGGATGATCGACAACACGGCGATCTGAAGCGTCAGCAGAAGACCGTTACCCAACCCGATGTAGAGCACCGGGTCGGTGAGCATCTCGATGAGCGGGCTGTTGGCGGTGGCGCCCATCAGCTGGTCCTCGTCCGGTCTTCAAGGCGTCGCGCGAGTCGCGCGAGCGGGAAACACATCAGGAAGTAGAGCAGGCCGACGATCACGTACGTGGGCCCATAGTGCCCGTAGCGCCCGGCGAAGGAGTCGCCCGCGTACATGAGGTCCGCACCCGCGATGATCGCAAGCACCGAGGTGTTCTTGATGAGACTCACGGCCTGGTTGGTGAGCGGCGGGAGCACCACGCGCATGGCCTGCGGGATGATGATGTGCCGCATCGCGCCCACGTAGGTGAAACCCTGCGAGAGTGCGGCTTCGAGCTGGCCGCGGCCGATCGACTGGATGCCCGCGCGGACGACCTCGGAGATGTACGCACCGTGATACATGCCCACGCCCACGATGCCGATGATGATCACCGGGATGAACAGCCGGGGATAGATGATCGGCACCGCGTTGTAGAGCATGAACACCTGGATGAGCAGCGGCGTGTTCTGGAAGAACTCGACGTACACGCGTGCGATACCGCGCGGGACCTTCCAGTGCGACGCCGACATCACGCCGAAGACGGTCCCTAGGACCAGCGAGAGCGCTAGTCCTAGGGCCGCCACCAGTAGTGTGGTCAGTGTGCCGGACCACAGCACATCGAAGTTGGCGAACACGGCCTCCCAGCGCGGGATCGAGAACGGCCCGCGCTGGAGGAACTCTATGTTCTCGAAGAACGAGGCCATGTACGCGTCTGCCCTAGCCCGTGAGGACTAGTTCAGTCCCCACTTCTCGAGGAGCGTATCCATCTCGCCGTTGGCTTCCATGTCGGCGAGCATCTCGTTGATGAAGTCGCGGAGATCGTCGGTGCCGAGCTTGCTGGCGACACCGTAGTCCTGCGGCGAGAAGCCGTCGGGCAGGATGACCGAGTCCTCGGTCACATAACCCGAGAGAATCGACTTGTCCACCGAGAACGCGTCCACACGGCCGGACTCCAGCGCAGCGTTGATCTCCGGGTACGTGGCGAACTCAAGGAAGCTGACCGTGATGCCGGCCTTGTCGGCTTCGGCCTGGACAGCGTCACGCGAGGTGGCACCCTGCGCCACGCCGATGGTCTTACCGTCGAGGTCCGCAAGACCCTCGATGCCCGACGCCTTCTTCACGAGCAGACCGACTTCGTCCTGGTAGTACGGCTCGGAGAAGTTCCATTGCTCGAGACGCTCGGGCTTGATGGTGAACGTGGCGATGACGACGTCGAGCTGGCCGTTATCGAGCAGCGGGCCGCGCGTCTTGGCCGTGACGGCCTCGAACTTCACATCGTCGGCAGTGAGGCCGATGCGCTCGGCCAGCTTGTAGGCCAGGTCAATCTCCATGCCCTCGAACTCGCCCGTGGCAGCGTTCTGCAGGCCGAAGTTGGGAACGTCGGCCTTGACACCCACGCGCAGCTCACCGGCGTCCTTGATCGCCTGGACACCCGCGGGTAGAGCGTCGCCCGACGCCGTCTCCGTGGACTCTCCGCCGCCTGCCGGCTTGTCCGAGTCGCCGCCACACCCGGCGAGCCCGAATGTGCCGAAAGCAAGGACAAGCGCGAGTGACAGCAGCAGTACTCGCTTCTTCATGCTTCCTCCCTCTCCCCGGATCTCACCCGGGATTCCTGTCGATACCCACTCTTCCGATATGCACGCGGGGCCCGACTCGGACCCTTGATGCCGCAGACCAGCCAGCCGCTAGCGCAGGATCTTGCTGAGGAACAGCTTGGTGCGCTCGTGCTGCGGGTTCTCGAAGAAGTGCTCGGGGGTGCCGTCCTCCAGGATTACGCCCTCGTCGATGAAGATGACCCTGTCGGCCGCCTCCTTGGCGAAGCCCATCTCGTGCGTCACGACGATCATCGTGATGCCGCTCTGCGCGAGACCGATGATGACCTCGAGGACCTCCTGGATCATCTCTGGATCGAGCGCCGAGGTCGGCTCGTCGAACAGCATGATCTTGGGGTGCATATTGAGCGCACGGGCGATGGCCACGCGCTGCTGCTGGCCACCGGAGAGCTGCGC
>CAYMSA010000068.1:0-8975 GCA_964392965.1 uncultured Coriobacteriaceae bacterium | reverse complement strand
GCGCTGCTGTTCTTCGTGCTGAACATCGTCGCGCTCAGGAAGTACCGGAGGATCTGAGAGGGCGTGCGCGGCGGCGTCCCGGTCGGGGCACGCCACTGCTGTGCCGTGAAGTGCGCTACCCGAGCGCGTTGCGCAGAATCGCATCGGCCTCGGCATTGCAGACGGGACACCCCACGTACGGGTCGGCGATCGCGCCGTGCCGCGCACAGGACGCGGTGACGTCGACGCGCCGGCCCACGCCGAGCACGCCCGGCCGGATGTCGATCACGAGGCGCAGGAGCGCGCTGCCGTTGGCGACGAGAATCCGGGGCACTGCGCAGCGGCCGCAGTCACACGGCCGCCACTCGGCCGAGCGGGGTGCGCGCTCGGCACGGCACTCCTGCACCTCGGCACCACGGCGGAAGTCCTCGTAGTAGAAGGCGCAGCCCATCCCTGTCGGTGTCTTCATGATCGCCACCCGTCCGTCATCGCGCGCCCGCCCTGCGCGCGAGCACGCTCCGCGCGGCCACCAGCCCGCTCGCACTCGCCTGCACAAGGCCCCGCGTGATGCCCGCGCCGTCGCCGACCGCGAAGAGGCCCTCGATGGCCGTCTCCAGCCCGGCACTCACCGCAAGCCGCGACGAGTAGAACTTCACCTCGACGCCGTAGAGTAGCGTCGCGTCATCGGCCACGCCGGAAGCCAGGACGTCGAGCGCCTGCAGGAAGTCGAGGATGTCAGTGAGGTGGCGGTACGGCAGCACACTCGACAGGTCGCCGGGCGTCGCCGAGGGAAGCGTCGGCACCACGGCCGAGCCCTCCATGCGCTCCGGCGTGGACCGCTGGCCACAGCGCAGGTCGCCGAGGCGCTGCACGAGAATCCCCTCACCGAGAAGATTGGCGAGCCGCGCAATCGAGGTGCCGTACGTGATCGGCTCGCGGAACGGCTCCGTGAAGCGCTGGCTCACGAGGATCGCGAAGTTGGTGTTGGCCGTGCGCTCGTCGGCATACGAGTGTCCATTCACCGTGACGATCGAGCCGTAGCTCTCGGTGGTGACCTCGCCGTAGGGGTTCATGCAGAACGTGCGCACCTGGTCCCCGAAGAGCGCCGAGCGCCGGATGAGTTTCGCCTCGTAGAACTCCCGGGTGAGCGACTCCATCACTGTGGCCGGGACCTCCACGCGCACACCGATATCGACCGCGTTGTTGGCGAGCGTCAGTCCGAGCCGCCGAGCCTGTGCCGAGAGCCAGTCGGCGCCGTCGCGGCCCGGTGCGGCGATCACGAACTCCGCAGCGACCTCGCGTCCATCGTTCAGCCGTACCCCGGTTATCCGACCGTCCTCCGAGAGGATATCCGCGGCGGCGGTCGACAGCAGGACGTGGACGCCGGCCGCCTCAAGGTGACGGTGCATCGCCTCGAGCACCGCCGGGGAGCGGTCGCTGCCGATGTGTCGGATGCGCATCGGAACCAGCCGTAAGCCGGCCCGCTCGGCTGCTTCACCAACACGCGCGACTGCGGCTTCATCGGGCTCACAGACCTGAATGGTCGCCCCGAACGCCAGCCAGATACGATCGCTGTCCTCGATGAGGCGCTCGAGTGCGGGAACGCCGACGAGCTCGCCGAGCCAGCCACCAACCTCGGTGGAGAGCGTGAGCTTGCCGTCAGAGAACGCGCCCGCTCCGCCCCATCCGGTCATGATGTGACAAGTCTCGCAGCCCACACAGTGTGTCCGGCGCGCCGGACACGAGCGGCGAGCGATCGGTTTCCCGCGCTCGACCATGAGAATCCGCAAGCCTGGTTGCTCGCGGATGAGCTCAAGCGCGGCGAAGATGCCGGCGGGACCGGCTCCGATGATGACAACGTCGTAGCGGGTTTCGGTCACGCGCTCCTCCTCGGCTGTCAGGAGTTCCGTACGACGGCGATCACGGAACGTCGCGAGCGAGCGGCGCAAATCGCGTGCAGTTCTCCAGGAAGGCCAGCCGACAGCTACCGACCGGGCCGTTGCGGTGCTTGGCGATGATGACCTCGGCCTCGCCCTTGCCCGGACGGTTCGATTCCGGCTCGGTCGTGGGGTCGGTGTGACGGTCTATGAAGAGCACGACGTCCGCGTCTTGCTCGATGGCACCGGACTCACGCAGGTCGGAGAGCTGCGGACGCTTGCTCGTGCGCTGCTCCACCGCTCGGGAAAGCTGCGAGAGCGCAAGCACCGGGCAGTGGAGCTCCTTGGCGAGGATCTTGAGGCCACGCGATATCTCGGCGATCTCGACCTGCCTGTTCTCCGAGCGCCGCGCCTGCGGCTGCATGAGTTGCAGGTAGTCCACCACGATGAAGCCGTTGGGCTTGTCGCGCAGAAGGCGGCGGGCTTTCGCTCGGATCTCGACGATGGAGATGGACGGCGTGTCGTCTACCCACAGCGGCGCAGGCGCCAGGCGCCCCATCGCCGACATGAGCTGCGGCCAGTCCTCGTCGGCGATGTAGCCGGTCCGAAGCTTCTGCGAGTCGACGCGTGCCTCCGAGCAGAGGATGCGCTGCACGAGCTGGTCGGAGGACATCTCGAGGCTGAAGACGCCGGTCGTGGCGCCCGCCTTGGCGGCGTTGACGGCCATGTTGAGCGCGAGTGCCGTCTTGCCCACCGCAGGGCGCGCGGCGAGGATGATCAGGTCGCCGGCGTGCATGCCCGCGAGGTAGCGATCGAGGTCGGGGAAGCCCGTGGGAACGCCGGTGACGTGCGACTTGTTGTCCCAGAGCTTCTCGATGGCCTCGAAGCCCTTGGTCATGAGGTCGCCGAGCGGCTCGAAGTTGGACGAGACGCGCTTGTTCGTCACTTCGAAGATGAGCTTCTCGGCACGCTCCACGACCTCGTCGAGATCGTCAGGATTCTCGTAGCTCATCGTCTGGATGTGCGTGGCGGCGCTGATGAGCTGGCGGAGCATCGACGCGCGCTTGACGATGTTTGCGTAGTACGCGGCGTTCGCCGCCGTGGGCACTGCGAACGCGATGTCGAGCAGGTACGGCTTGCCGCCGGCCAAGTCGAGGTCACCCGCCGCCTCGAGCCGATCGGCGACCGTGATCTGGTCGACAGCGTCACCACGTGAATGCAGGTGACGAATCGCCGAGAAGATCTTCTGGTGCGGAGCGCGGTAGAAGTCCTCGACGTCGACGAGCGTGAGACAGTCCTCGATCGCCTCAGCCGACAGGAACATAGAGCCGAGCAGCGACTGCTCGGCCTCTATGTTCTGCGGTGGTATGCGCTCGCGAACTGCCCGCGACCCATCATCGGCCATAGGGTGCGACGCTCCAATCGTTCATCGGGATGCACTGCGGCCACCGGCCAGCGCCGGTGCCGCGTCATCGTGCACGTCCGACTCTACTACTCTTCGGTCTCGGCTTCAGCTTCAGCGGTCTCGTCGGCCTCAGGAGCCTCGGCCTCAACGATCTCCGGCTCCGCCGGCGCCGCGGCAGCGGCCTGCTCGGCGGCGGCCATGCCGAGCGGCACGACCTTCAGCACGAGATCGACGGCGACCTCCTGGTACACGCGCACGTTGATGGTGTGCTCGCCGACGTTCTTGATGTGACCGTGAAGGTCGAGCTTCTTGCGGTCGACATCGACGCCGAGCTGCGACGCGAGCGCGTCGGCAACCATACCAGGCGTGATGGAGCCGAAAAGCTTGCCTCCGTCGCCGGCCTTCGCCTCGACCACGAGACGCTTGCCGGTGATCTGCGCAGCCAGGCCCTCGGCCTCGGCACGCTTGACTTCTTCGCGCTTGCGGATGTTGTGCATGCGCGCTTCGAGCTGTTTGACGTTCCCCGGTGTCGCCGGGATCGCCATCTGACGCGGAAGCAGGTAGTTCGTGGCGAAGCCGCGAGCGACTTCGATCACGTCACCTTCCTTGCCGCGTCCTTTCACATCGGACAACAGGATGACCTTCATCATCTCTCCTACTCGTATGTCGCCGTTCCTCGCATCTGCGGGAAGACGTTCGCCCCTTCACCGTCCAGGCGGTGTCCCCGGCTCCCGGGGCGTGATTCCTTCTCGCGGCAACCGCCGCAGGTTCAACCATATGTCGGCCAGGCCGATGAGGCTGACCGTCGGCAGCATGATCTCGGCCGCACAGATGATCGGATACCCGATCAGACGTCCCATGCGCCCGAGTTTGACGCGATCGAACAGACTAGCGAACACGGCGAGTCCCTGGAAGAAGAACACCCACCGCGCCACTATCAGCACGTTCACACCGACGCTCTCGAGCAGTCCAGCGACAGGCGTCGCAAGAGTGCTCGCCACATACAGCGCCAGTCCCGCGATCGGCAGCAGCGTGAGCCACGGGGAGAGATCCAGCGCCGCAAGCCCGGGCAACGACCGGATCGTCGCGCCTGACCGACGGGCCACCTTTCCCATACCGATCATAGCCAGCACACCCGTGAGAACGCTGGTCGTCAGCACCAGACTGGGCCACAGCGCGGCCATCGTCTGCACGACCTCAGGCGTGACCTCGAGTACCGCGAACGTCGCAGTCACTGTGGCCAGCACGTACTCGTCCACCGACATCCCGACATCAGCCGAGAGGCGCCAGAGTGCGAGCAGCTGCACTGCCGCCAACCCGACGATCACGACTCCGGTCACCACGAACGGCGACCGCCTCTTGAGCGCCATCGCCGCACCGGGCCCGACAAGCAGGAACGACAGCGTGATCCACCCCATGTAGATGAGGGGCACGTTGCCGTCCACCGGGACTCCGGTGATCGGCAGGAACATCACGTACACCGACATGCGTGCCACGATCGTGGTGAGGGCTCCGGCAACCACTCCCATCACCCACGCGAGGGTCGGACGGCCTTCGTAGACGAGAGTCGCCAATCCCCACGCTGTCATGCACAGTCCCGCGAGGGGATGTGCGATCACCACGAGCAGCGCGCCGCCGAGGGCGGCTACGACACTCAGGAGTACTCTCCGTGTCGCGTCCGGGGCACTCACGATGCTATCTGCGACCCTTGCCATCGACCTTGCCGCTGATGACCGGAACCGCGTACGGAATCAGTGCCATCTCGCGGGCACGCTTCACAGCCACGGCCAGCTGATGCTGATGCTGGGCGCAGGTACCGGTGACACGCCGGGGCTTGATCTTGCCGCGGTCGGTCGTGTACTTGCGCAGCATGTTCACGTCTTTGTAGTCGATGTACTCGACCTTGTCCTTGCAGAACGCGCAGTAACGACGCTTGGGCGTCCTTGAGTAATCGCTCACACCTACCTCCTCTCACTTCCTGACGATGCAGGACTCGGTCATGCGGAGCGGGAGGGTACCGCCCCGGACCGTTCTCTTAGAACGGGATCTCCTCGCCGAGGTCCTCTGCCGGACCGGCATCTCTGGCGGGAGCAGCGTAGCCGCCTGAACCGCCGTCACGAGACGATAGGAACTCGACCTCGTCGGCTACGACCTCCAGCTTCGAGCGCTTCTCGCCGTCCTTCTCCCACTGACTCCACCGCAGTTTGCCTTCGATTGCGACCTTGGAGCCCTTGTTCAGAAAGCGCGACAGCGCCTCGGCGCGTGCGCCGAAGATGGTGACGTCCACAAAGTTGGGAACGTCCTCCCACTCGCCTGTTGACTGATTCTTCCTTCGGTCGTTCACCGCGACACCCAGCTTGAGCACACTCATACCGCTGGCGGTTGAGCGCAGCTCGGGGTCGCGCGTCAGATTTCCGGAGATCACTACCCTGTTGATACTCATCTGTGCACCTCGTTCTCGTGATCCAGCCGATACGCACCGGCCAGGTGAGCCTCGCGCTACTCGAGGTCGTCCCGACGGACGATCATGAAGCGCAGCACCTGATCGGTGATGTGCAGGACACGGTCGAGCTCGGCGACTGCCGCGGTGCTGGCGTGGAACAGCGTGACGTAGTACTCGCCCTCTTCGGTGTGATTGATCTCGTGCGCAAGACGACGCTTGCCCCACGAGTCTTCCGAGTCTATGACGCCGCCATCAGCAGTGACGATGGTCCTGACCTTGGCCAGGGTCGCCTCCCGCGCCTCGTCTTCGAGGTTGGGGCGCAAGATGAGCATGATCTCATAAGCCTTCAATAGTTCACCTCCCTTGGGCTGAAGCGGCCCCGGGACTCTTGAAGGCGTAGCCCGGAGCAGGAAATGAAGCCACCGGAGTGTAGCAGACGCTCGACCGTCCTACAATGCGATGCCCCACCGCATCCTGCGCACTCCGGCGCCCCATCATCGGTCAGGACTCCACAGCCGACAGACGCCTGCGAAGCGCGACTGCCGACAAGGCGGCGATACAGACGCCTCCCAGAAGCGCGGGGAGGCTGCTCGTCGTCGACACGGCGAAAGCTCCGGTCGAGAGGCTCGCAAGGACACCCGGCACGCTGCCCGCCGTGATCCGCGGCGGAGCCAGCGCCGAGGCGGCAGGAACCCCGGCGGCCTCCATCAGCCGGGACGACGCGCCAGCATTCGAGATCGGACCCGCTGCGGCTGACACGGCTCCTCCCGCGGCTGCGGCTGACGCGGCCCCTCTCACCAGGTCGCCCTCCACAGCGGCCGACTGCTGCACCTCACCCTGTCGGACGACGGACGGAGCCCCTGCAGTCGCCAGCGAGACGGACGTCGCGACTGCCGGGGTATCCGAGGCAGCGGCGTTGGCGCCCGAAGTGGCCTGCGCTGGCGCAACGATCGCCGACCCTGCCTCTGGCGTTGCTGCAATCGGCTCGGTGTCGGCCACAGGCGGCAGCTCCGCCTCCTGCCCATCAGCGGCCTCCGAACCCGTGGCGGCACCGGGGAGGAGCGCCGTCGGATCGAGGTACACGCCGTCTCTCCGGTAACTGAGATGCAGGTGACTGCGGGCCGAAGAATCGTCACCTGATGCCGCGAGCGAACCGAGCTGCTCCGAAGCGGCGACCTGCGTCCCCTCGCTCACCCACAGCTCGTCGAGCGGGAGCAGGCTGACCCGTTCGCCCGAGCTCAGCTCGATCGTGACCGCGTTACACGTCCCACCGCCGTCGGCAGGTACCCTCCCCGCGAAGACGACTGCCCCCGACACCGGCGACGAGACGACCTCGCCGGGGCACGCGGCCAGGTCCACACCACGGTGGACGCAGCCGCTGTATGTGCTGCCGTACGCGGCGATGATCGAGCACCCGGGAACCGGAGCCGTCCACACCGCTGCGACGGCAGGACTCGCCCAAGCGCACGCGAGAGCGCAGACCACGGCTCCTGCTAATCGCACGAGACGGTGGACGATGATGCGGTCGCGCAGTGAATGTGCGGACATGGAGACACCCCCCTCGAGTCAGCTGCCAGGGGGGTCGGCAGACAATCGAACTTGTGTTCGATAGGATAGCGCATGGCGCGGCCGACGAGAAGCGCCGTTCATCGATCAGTAGCCCAAGCCCTCGATTCACTGCAACGACGCTCGGCGGCGATTCGCCGTTCGGTCTGTAGGGCGCCGCAGGGCTTGACTCTGGTCAAGGACAGTCATCCGCTCGAACGGTACCATCCGGGCATGTGCACTTCCGGCACCGCGCCACCGGCCGGTGCCTCACGCGAACCGGAGGCCGACATCATGAGCATCGTGCGCGTCCAGGAGCTGCCGTATGCGACGACCGCATGGGGAGTGAAGGGCAGGAAGATCATCGACCTGCCGGAGATCGGCATCGTCAACCTGTGGCTCGAAGCGGGCGAGGTAGTCCCCTCCCACAAGACTCCCGTTGATGTCCTGTTCCAGGTCATCGCCGGAAGCGGAACGGTGACCGTCGGCGAGGAGTCGCACGCTGTGAATGCGGGCGACTTCGTGGAGAGCCCCAAGGGCGTCCCGCACGCGCTCGCAGCGGATCAGGAGGAGGCGTTCTCGGTATACGTCATGAAGGTCCCCAACATGCAGAAGGGCGCGGTGCGCGACTGAGTGACCGTGCCGCTCCCGGGCGTGACGGCCGACGGGGCGCAGGCTGTCTGCCGGCGAGACCGGCGGCGTAGCGCCAGGCAAGACCGCGGGCGTCGGGGCGTCTCCCTCTCCTGCGAACATCCTGCGGACGATAGAGGCCAGAGACAGTCGTCTCTGGCCTCCGGTATTACCTGGAGCGGGTGACGGGACTCGAACCCGCGACACTCGGCTTGGGAAGCCGATGCTCTACCACTGAGCTACACCCGCGTGTGCCGCACATTGTAGGACAGCGCCGAATCCTGCGGCAAACCCCCGACCCGCGCCTTGCCGCTTCTCACGGCGACCCTGTGCGGAGTACGAACCGGCTACTTGCCGATCCGGAAGATCTTGGTGCCGCACTCGGGGCAGACGCCCTGCGTGGCAGGACGGCCGTTCTTCATGGTGATCTCCTGCGCGTCCTTGATCTCGCGCTTCTCCTTGCACTTGACGCAGTAGCCCTGCTTTCCTGCCATTCGTCTACCTCCTGGTCGTCGTTATGCCAGCACACCGGGAATCGAGCGCCCGGCGGAGTCCCGCATGCATCCTACCGGTGCTGACTATACACGTCCACCATGCCCGGCGTCGCGGAGCGATAGAGAATCGACACATCTTCCCAGCACCATGAGAATCACGGCGCACAGCGCGATGAGTCCTCCCCAGGTGGCGCCGGCCGTCATCCAGAACGGCAGCGGAAAGATCCTGATGAGCAGCGCATCTTCAGGGAACTGCCAGGTGCCTGCTTCGAAGAAGAGCGAGTGGAAGTGCGCGAAGAACGTGTAGAAGTCTGAGGCCCCCGCCAGGACCACGAGCAACATGCACACGAGCAGCAGTGCGCCGGTCGCCAGCAACAGACGGCCCACGGCCCTTCGTCCGTCCCGGCTGCGCGACCTCAATGCTCCCCATACGAGCGCGAGTGATGCGAGGAGTACCGTGAGCAGGCGGGCCGGGACGAGCACTTCCCGCACGTCGACAAGATGGCTCACGGCGGCCTCGTCAAACGCCGCGTGCCCGTCGATCGTAGCGGCAAGCTCCGGCGCGTCGCGGTCCACCACGAAGCGGCGTACGGACTCGGCTG
>CAYMSA010000067.1:0-9119 GCA_964392965.1 uncultured Coriobacteriaceae bacterium | reverse complement strand
CCGAGCGCCAGTATGCTGCGACCACGCGGAGGGATTGTGATGAACGAGGACCCCGAAGAGATGTGCGAGGGCTCTGCAAGGCGGAGGTCTATCGGATCGCCCAGCTGCCGGTGCGCGGTAAGTCAGGCATGGACCGGCGGATGTTCGTCAAGGCGACCGTCGCAGGCGCTGGTGCCGCCGCCGTTCTCTCGGTGTCGGCGGGGTGCGGCGGATCCGGCGATGAGGGCTCGGAGGTGCCGTCGGACGATGGCGGGAGCTCGGAGAGCAGCGAGACCACCGATGCCGGCGTGATCTGCGAGTGCGACGAGGTCTGCACCTGCGAGGCCGTGTGCAGCTGTGACAGCGACTGTTCCTGCGACGAGGTCTGCACCTGCGAGGCCGTGTGCAGCTGTGATGGTGACTGCTCGTGTGACTACGTCTGCACGTGTGAGGCGGTCTGCAGCTGTGAGGGCGACTGCTCGTGCGACACGGTGGGCAGTCACTACTGGTATCCGTGCTGAAATGACCTTCGAACCGGGAGCGGTGCGAGGCGAGGTGCTCGCCCCGGGCGTCTTCGTCGTCTCGGCCGGGAACGAGTCGCTGTTCTTCTACGTGCCGCTTCAGGGGCTCGTGCTCGAGGTGAACGCCGAGTACGTCACGCAGTTCCGCCGTGCCCTCGCGGGAGATCCTGGGGCAGCAGTGGCGATCGGCCTGTCGCGTGAGGAACTCGCCCGCTTCTCCGATGTGCCTGAGGCGATGTCTTCCGTTCTCTCGCCCGCATGGCCGGAGGAGTTCGAGCCGACGAGTGTCACGTTGTTCCTCACGCACAAGTGCACCCTGCGGTGCACGTACTGTTACTGCGATGGTGGCGTCGGGCGGGACATGTCGTGGCCCGTGCTCGAGCGAGCGGTTCGCTTCACGCTTGAGAACGCGAAGCGCCTCGGACGTGACCTGCGCGTGGCGTTCCACGGCGGCGACGTCGGCGCGTGCTGGCCGCTCTTCGTCCGGGCGGTGGAGTTCATCGAGGGCGCCGCGGCCTCAGCGGGCGTGCGCCATCGTTTCTCCATCGGCACGAACGGCTACTACACCGCGGACCAGGCAGACTACCTCGCTGCGCACATCCATGACGCGACTGTCTCGATCGACGGTGTCGCGTCCGTACACGATGCCTGCAGGGTGACCGCGAGCGGCGGGGCGTCACTCGCGCGCGTGCTCGACACAGTGCGCGTCTTCGAGCGCGAGGGCGTCGGCTACGCGATCCGGATGACGGTCACGGCCGGCTCGGTCGGGCTGTTGGCCGAGAGCGTCGCGTTCCTCTGCGAACACACGCAGGCGCGCACGATTCGAGCCGAGCCGATGTACGTCCGGGGACGCGCCATCGACTCGGTGCTCATGCCTCCCGAGCCAGACGAGTTCGTGGCCGCGTTCCGTGAGGCGAGCGCGGTGGCGCGCGGCTTCGGCCGGAGGCTCACGTATTCGGGCGCGCGCATCGAGGCCGGTGCGGCCGCCTTCTGCTCCTACCCCCGTCCGACGTTCGGCGTCACGCCTGACGGCGACCTGACCTGCTGCTATGAGGTCCTGCATCCGGACGATCCGCTGCGCGAGGAGTTCTTCTACGGCCACATCGAGCCGGACGGTTCGGCCATCATGGTGGATACCGCGCGCGTAGATGCGATCCGCGCGGGAGCTGTCCGACGCCGCACTGGATGCGCTGGCTGCTTCTGCGTCTACTCGTGCGCGGGCGACTGTGCGGCGAAGACCGATGGCGCCGGGGATCGCGGTCCCACGCGGGCGCGTTGTGCGATCACGCGCACGCTCGTGGCGGACCTGCTGCGCTCGGCGCTTGCGGGTGAGGGTGTCGGCGGGCGCAGCGGCACTGCCGATGGGCGGGCGGTGGCCACGTGAGCCGGGAGCCCTTCACAAGCGCCTCACAGGGCGCAGCACTTCCGGCGCCGGTCGCCCGCATCGCTGCCGAGGCGGCTCGCTACTCGACGGGAGAGCCGTTGCGGGAGCGCACGCGCGAGCTCTGGGAGCGAGAGGTGTCGCTCGCGGAATCGCAGGTGCCGGGAGTCGTCGTGCAGGATGCAGGCGGCACCGTCCGGATAGGCGAGCTCTCGCCTGGCTGCGTCGCGTGCAAGTCCGGCACGTGGGACTGCGTGTTCGTGACGATGCGCTGCAACCTGAGCTGCCCCTTCTGTCTGGCCCCGAACGGCGGCGGTTCGATCCGGTCGCATGGCGCTTTCGGCGATGCCGGGGAGTCGGTCGCCCGCTACCTCGAGACCGGCGTGACCGGCGTCAGCTTCTCGGGAGGGGAGCCCTTCCTGGAGCCGGACGTGGTGCTCCGCTGGCTTGAGACGCTGCGCGCAGCGTTACCGGGTGTCTACTTCTGGGCGTACACGAACGGCACGCTGCTCACGTCCGGGCTGCTGGAGCGTCTTGCCGAGGCGGGCCTCGACGAGCTCCGCTTCGACCTCGCGGCGACCGGCTATCGCGACGCGATCGTTCTTCGCACGCTCAACGAAGCGGTGCGGCTGCTGCCGGCGGTGGGAGTCGAGGTGCCGGCTATCCCGGCGGACCGGGAGGCGTTGCTCGACTCGCTCGAACCGTGGGCCGAACTCGGTGTGCGGTATCTCAACCTGCACGAGCTCGTCTACGAGCCGGGCAGTCCGTCGGGTCGGATGGCGGGGGAGCGCGCCGCTCGCATGATGCCTGACGGCCATCGGTGCGAGGTCGACCCGGGAAGCGCGGGGCTGGTTCGGGAGGTGTTGGGCCGGGTGAGTGCCAAGGGGCTCCCGCTCGGCGTGAACGACTGCTCGCTGAGGAGCAAGGCGCTTCAGCTGCGGGGGCGACGCCGGATGCTCGCCCCCTTCACGATGCGTTCGCACGAACGGCTGTGCGGGGAGGGCGTGGCCGAGTCCGCGATCGTCTTCGACGACCGCGTTGCGCGGGCGGTGAGTCTTGCCGGGTGGCCGACAGTGGTCGAGGATCGCGGTGAGGAGAGGCACGCCGCACGCGTGCGGCGGCTGCTGCCGCTCGGGGTGGACGGCCCGGGGCAGTGGGTGGACTTCGAGCCACTTGATGCCGAAGGACCCCGCCGATGAGCGGGCAGTGGCGATTCGCTGCCGTCGAGGGGACGAGCCTCCCGGTCTTCCGGGCGGACGTCGACGGTCGGACGGTCTTCTACGCGCCCCGGTTCCCGGTGGCCGTGCCGGCGCAGGAGGCCGAAGCGGTGGAGCGCGCGCTCGCAAGTGCGGACCCGGGTGAGTGCACTGCGGTCGCTGCCCGTCTCGCGGCGGCGGCATGCGCAGCGCTCGAGTCGGCCTCGGCCGCCGCGGTTGCTCCTTTCGCGCCGGAGGGGCTCACGCTCTTCCTCAACAACGCCTGCGCGCTCGCATGCTCCTACTGTCACGCCGTTCCCGGTGCCGAGCCCGACGCGCCGCTCTCGGATGCGGCGCTCGCGTCCGCCGCGCAGCTCGTGGCGACGTCGTGCCTGCGGCGCGGCGTGCCGATGACGCTCGCGCTGCACGGCGGTGGCGAGCCGCTTCTCGACCTCGCGGACGCGAAGCGCGTGCTCGCGATCGTGCGGGAGGCTGCGGCGGGCATCGGCGTGCCCTTGCGCACGTACGTGGCCACCGGCGGCGCCACCCCCGCCGAGACCGCCCGGTGGGCAGCGCGCGAGTTCGACCTCATCGGTCTCTCGTGCGACGGGCCGCCCGACATCCAGGACGTGCAGCGACCGACGCGCACGGGCAGCGGCACCTCGGCAGTGGTGGAGCGGACGGCCGAAGTCCTGCGTGAGTGTGGAGCGCGCTTCCACGTGCGGGCGACCGTCACCGCCGGGACGATCGACCGGCAGGCCGAGGTCGTCCGCTACGCGATCACGCGGCTCGGCCCCTGCGAGGTGCGGCTCGAACCGGTGTACTCCAGCGCCCTGCGGCCCTCGGGCCTCGCGCCCGGGGACGCCGACCGCTTCGTGGACGGATTTCTGGTCGCGCGGCGCATCGGCACCGCCGAGGGAGTGCCGGTCACGACCTCGCTCGTGCGACCGCACGAGCTGTACGGGCCGCACTGCAACGTGTCGCGCGCGGTGGTGAATCTCGCCCCGGGGGACGTGGCGACCGGCTGCTTCCTCGCATCGCGCGCCCCCGATATCGACGCGCGCGGTGTCCGGGTGGGTGACGCAGGGCCGTCGCGCGGTCCCGGCGAGGATGCGCCTTGCGCGTCACGCGAGACCCCCGCGTTCTGCCTCGACTACGACCGGATCGCGGCCCTCGGCGCGGCTGCGCGCGAGCGGCCTGCCGAGTGCGCGCAGTGCCCCTGCGTGCTCCAGTGCGCGCTCGGCTGCCCGGACGTGTGCGTGCTCGAGCCGGGTGCGCTCGGAAGGCACCCGGGGTCGTTTCGCTGCAGGGCGCAGCGGCTGCTCATGGAGGCCCTCGTTCTCGAGGAGGCGCTCGCATGACGTGCCGCGTGACGCCCAACGGCGACGTCTACGCGCTGCCGCTCAACGACCGCTGGCTGGTCTTCGCGCCGGCCACGTGGACGGTCGCGGTCGTGAACCACACGGCGCTCGGCCAGTTGGCGCAGTGCTTGGAGCCCGCGCGCACGGCCCCCACCCTCGAGGCGCTCGAGCTCTGGCAGACGCTCACGGTCCCGCCACCGGGCGGGCCCGCGTTTCCCGGGATGCCTGACCCGGCCAAGCTCATCATCATGCCCACGCGCGCCTGCAACCTACGCTGCGTCTACTGCGACTTCGGCTCGGCGGACGCGCCGATCACGCTGCTCGATCCGGCCGTGGCGGCGGTGCTCGTGGAGCATGTGGCCGCCGACCTGCGCGCACGCGGCGAGCGCATGCTGCGCGTGCACTTCTTCGGCGGTGAGCCGATGGTCGCCTGGCGTGTGGTGGAGCGCATCGTCGCCGAGACCCGGTCGATAGCCGGTCGCTACGGGCTCACGCCGTGGTTCGAGGTCACGACGAACGGCGTCTTCCGCACGGAGGTGGCCGACTTCCTCGGCGACGAGGTCGACTCGGTGGTGGTGTCGCTCGACGGCGACCGGGCGATGCACGATGCCTCCCGCCAGCGGCCCGATGGGACGGGCACGTACGCCGAGGTGGCGGCGACGGTCCGCCGTCTCCAGCGGGCGCCCATCGAGCTCTGCCTCCGCGCGTGCGTGACCGACCGCTCGGTCGACGCGATGCCGGCCATCGCGGAGCACTTCTGCACCGCGTTCGCTCCCGCCGCCATCTCCTTCGAGATGCTCGCCGAGTCGGGCGCCTCGCTCGCGGCAGGGCTTGCGGCCCCCGATCCGCTGGCGTTCGCGCGTGGGCTCGCCGCGGCCGAGCGGATCGCCGCCGCCTACGATGTGCGGGTCGTGCACGGACCCTCGGAGCTCGTCGGGCCGAGGGCCACGTCGTGTCCGCTCGGCACCGGCGCGCTCATGCTGTGGCCGGACGGTGCGATCACGGGCTGCTACCTCGACCCCGGGCGTTGGCGTTCGCGGGGGCTCGAACTCTCACTCGGACGCGTGCTGCCCGACGGGCGGGTGCGCGTGGACGTCGCGCGCCTCGGCCGCATCGAGGCGGCGCTCGCGGTCAAACCGCGGTGCGAGCGCTGCTTCTGCCGCTACACCTGTGCGGGTGGCTGTCACGTGGACCAGACGCCGCCCGGATGCGCGCTCGAGTTCGACGCCCGCTGCCAGGCGATCCGGCTCATCACGGCGGCCCGGCTGCTCACGCGCGTGGGGTGCGAGGACGAGGCCCGGACGCTCCTCGCGAGCGACAGTGCCGCCGAGGCGCTCGCGCTGCACGCGGATGACCGGCTCGGCACGTGGCGGAAGCTGGTGTAGCGATGGCGAACGTCGCGATCACACGCCGCTGCTTGCGGGGATGCGCGTACTGCTTCGCCGCCGACGAGCGTGCTGCCGGGGCGACGGTCGACATGACGCCGGAGGTCTTCGGGCGGATGCTCGACTTCCTCGATCGCTCGGGTGTGAACGATGCGCGGCTCCTCGGCGGCGAGCCGCTGCTCCATCCGGCGTTCGGCACGCTCGCGCGCCGGGCGTTCGAGCGCGGCTTCGGCGTCACGGTCATGACGGGCGGACACGTTCCGGGCGAGGCCGTGGCGGAGCTCGCGCGCCTGGCCGAGGGGGTTCCGGGCGCTCCGGCCGGGGTGCAGGCAGAAGCCCTCCCGGACGCCCGGGCCGAAACCCCCGCGCGCCTCACGGTCTTCCTCAACGTGGCGGTCCCCGGTCGCGACGATCCCGCGCTCATGGAGTCCCAGGAGCTGCTGCTCAAGACACTCGGTCCGCGCGTCGAGCTCGGGCTCACGGTGGATGCCGAGACGGCCGGGCTGCTGCGCTCGGGCGCTACGGCCGACTTCCTCCTCGGCCTCATCGAGCGCCATGGTGCGCGCCGCAGCATCCAGCTGGGCGTGGCGCATCCGGTGTGGGGCGGCGCGAACCTCCGCGCGATTCCGGTGGACCTGCGCGCTCTCGGCCCGGCCATCGAGGCGTTCGTGGAGCGCATGGAGGCGGCGGGCGTTCGCGTGGGCTTCGATTGCGGCTTCGTGCCATGCATGTTCTCCTCCGCGTTCGCCGGGCTTCACCCGCGCCTGATGACGCAGACGGGCGTGCGCTGCGGGCCCATCGTCGACGTGCTGCCCGAAGGCGACGCGATCGCGTGCTTTGGGCTCTCGCACGGGCTCCGTCTCCCCGTGGATCGTGTCGTCACGCGCGCGGACCTCGCCGCACGCTTCGACCGCTGGTTCGAGGCGCAGCCGCACGCGGGCATCTTCGACGATTGCGGTTCGTGCGAGCATCGCGCCGAAGGGCGGTGCGGTGGCGGCTGCCGGGCCCGTCAGCTCGGCAGGGTTTCGCCTCCTCGCGCCGGCGTCGACCCGTCGGGAGGTGCGTGAGCGCATGCGCTGGGTGCTGCCCTACATCGACCAGCCGGGCGCGTTCTGGGAGCGCGTCGCGGACGTTGTGGCGCCCGACCGCGTCACCGTCTACTTCCCTCTGAGCGCGGTGTCCGCCGAGTACGCGACGATCGGCTCGGGCCGTCCCCCGCAGCCCTCTGCGCATCTTGGTGCGCTTCTTGCGAGCGAGCACGTGGAGCGCTCGGTGCTCATCAACCCGATCGTGCACGCCGGGTCCGCCGACAGCGCGTTCGCCAGCATCGAGCCCGCGCTGCGCCGCCTCACGGAGGAGGCCGACATCGCCGAGGTCGTGCTGGCGAGCGTCGGCCTCGCCCGGCGGATGCGCGCCGCGTTTCCGGCGCTGTCGCTCTCGGCCTCCACGCTGCTGGAAATCGCCACGCCCCTGCAGGTCGTGTACCTCGAGGGCCTCTTCGACACGCTCACGCCCTCGGACCGCGCGATGCGCGACCCCGTCGCGCTGCGCGCGCTCGGCGAGGCATTCTCCGGCCGCATTCGGCTCATGATGAACGAAGGCTGTCTGCCGGGCTGCGTCTATCGCGTGCAGCACTTCTACGAGATGGCGTCTGCCGAGGCCTTCCCGGCGTCACTGCGCGCGGGGCTCCTCGCCCGCGAGCCGTGGCTCGCGCTCACCGGAGCCTGGGCTCTGCCGCAGCACCTCGACCTGTTCGACGGCCTCTACGACGAGCTGAAGCTGGACGGCCGCGTGACCCTGCGTGACCCCGAGCGCTACCTGCGCGTCGTGCGCGCGTACGCGAGGCGCGAGCCGCTCGAGCTCGCCGAGATCGGCGGCGGCCCGGTCACAGGCGTGCCTGTCCCGCCGATCACCCGGGAGTTCTTCGCACACACGCTCGCCTGCGACCGGCGTTGTGCCACCTGCGGCTACTGTCGCAGCTACTACGAAGGCGCCCGGTCGTGAACGAGACCGCACTTCGCAACGCATGGGCGCGGGCCCGCGCGCGCTATCCTGCCGACGCGCACCTGCCCGTGCCGCTGTGGATGTCACGCGGCCTTACCGATGGGCCGTCGCCCACGTGGACAGCGCTCGAGCGGTCCCTTGCCGAGGGCGCCACCGGCGACGCCTCCGCCATCTCCGTGTACGTCCACATCCCCTTCTGTGCCACGCGGTGCCCGTTCTGCGACTGTCACGCGGCCGTGCTACCCCGCGACGGGGGCGAGACGGTCGAGCGCTACCTGCGCGTACTGCTCGGCGAGCTTGCCCGCTGGGCTTCGCTTCCGGGTCTCGCCGGCCGTGCCGTCACGACCGTGCACTTCGGCGGGGGTACGCCGCTCGCGATCGGAGAGGACGCTCTCGGCCGGGTGACGACCGCCCTGCGAGATGCGCTCGCTACGGACGCGGCCACCGAGTGGGCGATCGAGACGACCGCGCGTTCGCTCACGCCCGCGGGCCGGGAGGCGCTCGGACGACTCGGCTTCACGCGCGTCCACGTGGGCGTGCAGTCGCTGCAGCCGGGGATGCGCCGTCTGCTCGGCAGGCGCGGTGGCCCGGCGGACGTCCTCGACGGCATCGCAGCGTGTGTGGACGACGGTTGTATCGCCTCGGCTGACCTGCTCTACGGCCTGCCCGGCCAGAGCGCCGAAGAGCTCTGTGCCGACATCGGGCAGCTCGCCTCGGCAGGTGCCGAGGGTGTGTCGCTCTACCATCTCAACCACGGCAGCCGGAACCAGGCGTTCATGGCGCGCCACGGGCTCGCATCACGCGACGAGGGGCGTCTGTTCGCCGACTTCACACTGCTCGCACACGCCTCCGAGCACCTCGAGACGCTCGGCTACGCACGCAACCACGTCACGCATTTCGCACGCGGGCGGGACGGCAACCTCTACTCGCGCCACGCGGTTCGCGGGGAGGACCTGCTCGCACTCGGCTCCTCCGCCGACGGGGTCTTCGGCGCTCGCTTCTACCGGCACGACGAGCTTGAGCGCTACCTCGAGGCGTCGCCCGGGGAGGTTCCCGTGGACAGCGGGACGTACAGCGCCGCCGAGCAGCGCGCGCGTCCGCTCGTGGCGGCGCTCATGGGCGACAGCGTGGAGGAGAAGGCGCTCGACGCGCCCGCGCTCGCCTTCGTGGAGGGCCTCGAGCGGGACGGCTTGCTGGCGAGCGGGGGCAGCGGCGGAGCGAGAAGCCGCTGGCGTCTGACCGCCGCCGGCTCGTGGTTCTCGGGCGCCATCACCGCCGAGGCGTGGGGGCTT
>CAYMSA010000066.1:0-9247 GCA_964392965.1 uncultured Coriobacteriaceae bacterium | reverse complement strand
GCCTCGCCATCGGTCCTGAGGGCCTGCGCATAGCGCTCTCCGGTCTTGTTAACCATAGAGCGCCCAGTTCGACCCTGTTCGTCTATGCTCCCCCGGCCGGACTCGAACCAGCGACCTAGTGGTTAACAGACGGTTCAGCCTTTTCCCGTAAAAAGCCGCTTTTCTCTACTGTCTATCCTATAACAAGTTACGAGGGGGGTCAATTCCCGCCTATCCCGGAAAAGCCCCCTTTCTCAGATTTCTGCTAGCAATTTGCTAGCAGTTCGCATAACGGTCTGTTAGACGAAAAGACTGCTGTCGCCCCGGGGGCTTTGCAGACGTCTGCAAAGTCCTTCACTTCGCCGGCGCCGCTGCGCCGAAGGCCTCCGCGGCCGACACGAGCCGGATCGGCCAACAGTGGTACTCCTCGCGCGCCTGGTCCTTCGGCATCGGGTAGAAGTCCACGTAGACCTGGTGTCCGGCGGCGATCCGCTGCGCGATGAAGTCTCCCCCTGGCAGCCGCAGCAGGAACGCGAGCTCGAAGGTGATCTCCGCGGCCAGCAGCGTGCACTCGTGCGCGAAGTATTCGTGCTTGTCGTCGTTGTAGGGGAAGGCGTGGTAGTCGTAGAAGCGGCGCAGGCCTTTGGGCGTGGTGAGCTCGTCGTACAGGAGCAGGGCCGTGTTGCGGTCGAGCGGGGGCGGGGACTTCTGCGCGGTCTGGGGTTCCTGAGCCGGGCGCGGCTCAGCCTGGTCGTGGCGGGTAGCCATGCGACACCTCCTCAGAACAGGTGTGTCCTCAGATCTGAAAGCCAGGGAAACTGCTCTGAGGAGACAGCTTGTCGGACCGGTTCATGAGGCCGGTCCTATCCCTGGCAAGAATGATACTACACGGCGGACGGCCGCGCAAGCAAAGGCCCCATACTCTGATTGTCGGCGCCGGCGGCGGTCGCGGTGAGGCCGGCGCTCATGGCGGCGCCATGCGCCCGCTATCTCGAGCCGGCGCGAGAGTACGTGGACGGCGTTCGTGTCCGCTGTTACCGGCGCTCCGAGCTGAGGCCCGTATGGGACAGATACCTGGGCGACGGGACAGGGACGGACAACATCCGTCCCGTCGGGGCGCGCGAGCAAGTGCTGGCAGGTAAGGCAGTTACGGCGAGCAGGACGGATGGGACAGATGGGACGCATTCTACAGGGGCCTCGGCGAGGACCTCGGTTTTTCAGGCGTGTCCAGGATCGACCTGGCCGGAGATCTCCAGCCTACGGCCCGCCTCGAGGGCCGCATCGGGGACCCCGAGAAAACGCCAGGAGACGCGAGTTTTCCCCGTTTGCTCCCCGCTCCTGAGGCAAGCCCGGCCCCGACGTGTGTTTGCCCGGCATGCAGCCGGACAAAGAAAGCCCCCCGGCGATCGCCGGGGGGCAGCTGCAGGAAGAAAACGAACCGCCACGCCGAGGAGGAGCCGGCCTCGACGTGGCCAAAACCGCGGCGGCACGAACTACACCGCCGCGGATGCGCCCACTTTCTGAGCCACCGCGAACCGCGGCGCGCCGCGCAGCATGGCCACCGACACGACCGTGTTCGCGGTGGTCGTGACCTTCGGAGCCACGAACGTGAAGCCGTTCACGTAGTCCAGCATGTCGCTGCGGACCTCGACGTATGCCTGCGCTTCGGCCGTCGCTTTCGTGCAGGTGCCGTCGTCCGGGCTGCTTGAGACGGTGATCGTGACCTCGCCGGCGGGATCCGCCTCGAGCGTGACGACGCCGGCGTTACTCGAGGCCTTCACGCCGGGGACGCCGTAGGTCGGATCGTTCACGCAGGTGACGAGCGCAGCCGCGGCCGCCGTGTCGCTGGTGGCGATCGAGAACTCGCGGTTGGCCGGCGTGGTCGTAGTCGCGTGCGCGGTGAACACGAGGCCGTTGATCGTGATCGTCCCGCCGGCCAGGAACGTGGCCAGGGTGATCGTGGCCTTGGTCACGAGCGCGTTCGCCGTGATCTCGGCCGTAGCAAGCTGGCCCACCGTCGACGGGATCCCCTTGCTCCCGGTGCCATCCTTGTCGGTCGCCTGCAGGAGCTCCACCTTGGCCGTCTTGGTGGCGGCCATGGCGCCGACCTTCAGGTGCGCAAGGATCCGCGCACAGTTCTTCGTGCTGAAGTATCGGCCGGTCACGTTGTTGTTGTTGAGCGCCTGCGGCACCAGGCCGACGTCCAGGCGCAGCTCTTCGTGTAGTCTGTTCATGCTACACCTCCGCATTCTTCAGGACGTGAAACGCCGGCGGCCGCACTGTCACGGAGTCCACGCGCATAGTCGCCCGCGCCCAAACCTGGCTGCGTAGGAAGGCCGACGCGCCCGCCTCGTCGGAGGCCTCGCGCGAGAACTGCAAGGTCATCTGCGAGCGCATACCGATGTACAGGTCTCCGAAGCTGCCCACGTAGGCGTTAGTTTTCCCCGATGCCGTAGGGATCTGAGCGCTCACAAGCTTTCGCAAGCCCGTCCACGCCGGCGGCGCGGTCGACTCGATGTACTGGCCCTCGCCGTCCTTCAGCTTCGCGATCGCCTTGGCGAAGTCGGCATTGTAGATCGCCGCAAGGTGGCCCTGTTCGACGTTCAGGCTGACCAGAGCGAAAACGACATCCATGAGCGTGTCGATGGTCGCCGGGTTGCCGGCCAGGTCGGTTACTCCGATGCCGTCGGTGTTGAGCACTCCGAGCGGCTCGCCGGTGCCGCTTCCGGTCAAAGCCGCGCGGTCCAGCTCCCGCGTCAGCGCGAAGGCCAGCGAGTCCCGGAGCGCCGGCTCGAAGTTCGCCGCATCGGCGAGCAGCTCCTCGCTGAACTTCACGAGCGCGACGAGCTTCTTTGCCCGCAGCGTCACCGGCTCGAAGGTCAGGTCGCTCATCGTGCCGGGATCGTTCTCGGGTACCCAGTAGGCCTGCGGCTCGGTCGCCACTTTGGCCATAGTCAGCTCGGGTCGCTCCATGACCACCGTATAAGCGCCCGCCTGGATCACGCGAAGTTGCGTGCGCATCGCGTTGATGATTGCGCTTGCCACGCCCTCCGGGACCAGGAAGCCGCCGAGCATGCCCGTGCCCTCTGCCCCCACGACGGCGCGCCGCTCGCCGGCGCTCGCACCGTCCCACTGGCCCGTGAGATAGCCGCGGACCATCCGGGCGAGACTGATGTCTTCCTGCTCACCTGCACCGCTGGGCCAGCGGTCCGCTGGCGCCAGCACGCGCACCTCGTGGCCGGTTTTCAAGTCCACGAAACGCGGCCGGTCCCGCTGCTGGCTGCCGCCGCCCGGGTCCGAACTCTCCGTCACGCGGCCGAGCGACTGCGTGAGACCCGCCTCGAGGCCCTGCAGCTTTTCCTCGCGCTCGATCCGCTTGCCGAGCTCGTCGATCTTGGCCATGAGCTCGTCGTAGCGGCGCTTTTCGTCGCCATTCAGGTCCGCGCGACCGGCCGCTTCTGCGCCGTCGACGATCTCGCGCGCCTGCTTGATGAGATCCGCTCTTTTCGAGCGGAGTTCCGGTACTGTCATGTCTTGCTCCCGTTGAGCCGTCGCATCCGTCCAGCCGGGGACGGTGCTGGGCTGCATCTGTTTTCAGCGCCCGAGTGCTCATCCGGGAGCGGCTCGGTGTCACCCGAAATTTCGCACAAAGCCGTGGCATTGTCAAACCGTGGTGCCGTACTCGACGGCCGCGGCGCAGCGCTCGGGGTGCAGGCCGGGGCCGAACTCCACACCCTCGAGGCTCATGATGTAAGCGCGGTGCCGCTTCCAGAGCCGGCGCGCGTGCGCCTCGTCGACGAACGGGAAGTTTCTCCCCCTCGAGTCGACCCTGTACGGTACGCCCTCGCCGGCGTCCAGGCAGTCGCCCGTGATCAGATACTCGAGCTGATCTTCGGTCAGCGTTTCGTTGAGCCGTCGCGCCGGCCCTCGCTTTCGGATAGTCGGCATGTCCCCTCCCTATGTGCCGGGCGGCCTACCAATGCCGCCCGGTGGTTCGATACCCAAGTTCAGCATTCTCCATGCCTGGAGAAAGCCCGCCCGCGCGTGCTCCTCGATCGCGACGGCAGGATTCGCCCGCAGCAGGCCCGAGGGACCCTTGCTCGTGGTGACGCCGTGCCGCTCGATCGCGCGCCTGGCCGCCTGCAGGCGGTCATAGGCCTCGAGCGCCGTCTTTAGGATCACGAGCTGCGACAGGTCGAAGTCCCACTCGGCATTGAGCTTCGTCCAGAGCAGGCGACTCTCGGCCGAAAGATGTTGCGGCGGACGCTTCGCTGTCACTCAAGAACCCCTCGAAAAGGCATCGGTTTTACCCAGTTTTTTCCGCGTGAGGGAGCACACCCGGTCTACAGACCGAAGGCTCCCGAGATTGATCCCCCCCTGCCAGGTGACCTCGAGCAGCCCGTCAAGGGTGCGCTCGCTCATGCTACGGCTCATGGCAGCAGCTCCCCGCGTTCCTGCTCTTCGCGCTGAAGCGCGATCTCATAAGCGAACGTGTTCCACAGCGGCTTGAGCGCCGCCAGGTACAGGTCGTGCAGCGTGTCCGGCGGCAGCGCCTCAAGCTCGACCTGTATCAGCTCGCCGTGCTCGGCCATGAACCGTGCGGCGCGACTATCTGTACTCTTGCCCGGTTGTGGTGGCAAGTCATACTTGTCTATCTGCTCGCGCTCCAAGGCGACACGGACCACACGGTCAAAGCAGCCGACGCGCTGGGCGAAGTCGCGGTCGATATCCTTGCCGGTCGGGTCGAAGTCGCCGGCGTACAGCAGCACCGCGGGTCGGCCCTGCCGCTCCACGTCCCGCGCAACATCATCGGCAAGTGTCTGCGAAGCGTAGCCGCGGAGCGCCACGATAGGCAGGCCAAAGTCGGAGAACCATGCCCAGGCCAGAGCGCTCAGCGTGTCCTTTTCCACGCCGATGTAGATCGTGTACTCCTGGCCCTCGGTGCGATCGCGGCGGTATCTGCTCGCCAGCCAAGCCCGCGCGTCCTCTGCTCCGTCGAAGGTCAGTGCTCGTTGCACAGTACGGCCACGGTCAATCAGAGCAGGGAATCTCCCCTCGCGCCGTGCCTTCGCCGTCTCGTGACTCAGGCTGTGATAGGCAACCTCTGTGTTCGGCAACAGCAGCGCGGCGACAAGGCGGTAGAAGAGCTGTCGCAGGGTGCAGCCCGTCGCATACATGTCAACAATCTCAGCCGCACGCGCCACTATGGGCGCCCAACTCTTGCGCTTGACCGTCACGCCCGCCCCCTTCCCAGCACCCTGAGCCCTTGCAGGTAGTCCGCCGCTCGCTCCGGGTCCTCGAACCGCCGCACCGACACCCAGGCGCCGTCTGCGCCTCTGGCCTGCACGTAGGCGCAGGTACGCAGCTCGAGCACGCGCAGCTCGCCCGGGGCCTCCGCGGCCGGTAGCGGCTCGCAGATGGCTGTCACGACGCCCGGGAGCCGCGGCTGCCGCTTCTGCGCCCGCAGCTCGTCCACCAGGCGGCCCAGGCGGCGGGAGCGCTCAGCCTTCCGCATCAGAAAAGCCCTCCAAACGTCGCGTCCACCTTGCGAGCGTCTTCGTCGACTTCGGCCAGGTCGCGGGAGTCCGGACTGTAGTCCTCGTCGAACAGCGTAGATTGGACGGGCTCCGATCTATCCTCACTAGAGGCCCCTGTAGAATGCGTCCCATCTGTCCCATCCGTCCTGCTCGCCGTAACTGCCTTACCTGCCAGCACTTGCTCGCGCGCCCCGACGGGACGGATGTTGTCCGTCCCTGTCCCGTCGCCCAGGTATCTGTCCCATACGGGCCTCAGCTCGGAGCGCCGGTAACAGCGGACACGAACGCCGTCCACGTACTCTCGCGCCGGCTCGAGGCTGTAGCGGTCCAGGATGCTTGCTAGCTGCCGCGGCGTGATCGCCTTACCCTTCCATTCCGGCCAGGGCCGGTGCTCCATCTCCGCCAGAGCGGCGCAGATCGTCGCCGAAGGTAGGATGTCGTGGCCGTCCATGATGCGCTTCAGGTCCTCGAGCAGCATCGCGCCGATGTCGCGGTCCGGGACGCCGGACAGCGCCCGGGCGGCCACCTCTGCGCGCTCGCGCCACGGGGCCTCGCCGAAGGGCCGCCGCGTGGTCTCTGCGATCTGGATCAGGGGTCGCCAGTTGTCCAGGGCCCGATCCCGAAGTCCCGGTACGTCAACGTCCTCGTCCGCGACCGCCTTCATGTACGGCTGCACGTCCAGGGACCATCGCATCGCTCGCCGGCGCAGCCGTTCCCACACCTCGCCCTCGCGGTCCAGGCGCAGCCGCTGTACCACCTCGTCGGGGCGCTTGCGCTGTAGGCGAATCACGATAGACCGATCAGTCAAGGTCGCCGGCAGGCCGCCTATGAGCGCGACGGCCTTCGGACACCAGGTAGAGAAGATCTGGGGCTCGGGATCGTCGCCCACGCAGCGGATCACGCGCGCCCCCGTGCGGAGATGGCCGCTGTTCAAGATGCCGCGGAGCTCTTCGGCCCGGGCCCGGTCCCCGTGGAGCTGCGCGTCCAGCTCGTCTATCAGCAGCGTCGGGGCCGCCTGCTCGACGACGCGGAACAAGGCCGCGGCCGTGATGTTGGACGCCGACAGGGGGCGGCGCGCCAGGCGCCCCAGGACCGCGAGCAGGGTCGACTTGCCGCATCCCTTCTCGGGGCTCGTGACCGCCAGGATCGGTGCGATCATGAACCTGTCGACCGTGTAGGTGAACATGATCCAGAGCGCAGCGGCCGTCGCCTGGTCTGCGGTCAGAACGACGTGCCGGCGGACCGTTGCCTCTATGTCGTCCAGAAGCTCGGCGGCGTCGACGGACTCATGCCAAGGCTCAGGGTCCTCGAGCACCAGCTGTCGGCCCGCCGGCTTTGCTTCCTCGCGCCGCAGCATGTCGAGCGTCGCGACGCGAACGCCGTGAGCCTTGGCGAGCGCCCGCCGGTCCCGGTCATACGTCGCCGCGTCCAGGCAGCGGACCAGGGTCCGCAGCTCGGCCTCCGACAGCGGCGCTTGGGACACATGGGACGGGTGGGACGTGTCCTCACGGGAGCCTTCTGCGAGAAGGTTTTTCTCCCGTCCGTCCCCGCCCGCGGCCGGCGCGGGCGGCTCGAGCACGTCGAAGGGCTCGGGCGTGCTCATGGCCGCGGACCCGACGCCGCCTGCTCGCGCGTTAGGCGATCGACATGATGCGCGAGTCTGGCTGCGAACAGCTCACGCCCGGCGACGACGTTACCCTTCCCGTCGACGACGAAAGGCCACGTCGAGCCGCGGACCTGGCCGAAGAGCTGTTCCTCGGCTGCCCAGGCGGCCGCCGCGTCGATGAGCATGCTCTCGACGACGTACGCCGTCGGCAGCTGAGTTTTTTCCGCGACCTCCTCGACCGCCGCTAGGGCGGCGGGATCCACCGGCGCGCTCATCGGGCCGACTCGGCCGGCTGCGCCTGGAAGGCCCGCGCTTCCTGCTGCGCCATGAAGCGCTCGAGTGATTCGCGGCGGAACCTCAGGCTTCGGCCGATGCGGATCGCCGGCAGGGCGCCGGCGTTCGCGTACCGATAGAGCGTGCTGAGCCCCAAGCCGCATATGTCCGCGGCCTGGCGCGCCTTGAGGATATCGCTCTTGACGATTTGAGTGGACACAGCCCACACCTCCGTTTCGACACATCGAGTGTCAAAGTCGGAAGCACGGGCCGTATTGCCGCTGGCATTTGCGGCACCACCGCCGGGGGGAGGCGGTGCGCGGTTCCCGCTTCAGGCGAACAGCCGCACGGGCTGTCCGCCGTCGCATGCCCCTACAGCCAACCGCGCCTTGTGGGCGCCACGCGCTAGGGGTTCATGCCCTCACGCCACCGGGTACCCAAGCCGTCGCCGACTGTCCCCGGCGTGCTATGTTCACCTCCAACTTAGTGAACCGTCTACGCGGTGTCAAGTTGTTTCTTGTGCGTTCGTTTTGGCCCGTACAGCTCGTCGATCTTCGCGGCTACGGATCGCAGATCCAACAGTTCGAGGCGCGTGTAGTGTTGCCCCTGGACGCGGCCGAGTAGCTTTGCCTCTGCGCTCGTCCACCCAAGGTACGTGCCGATCAACAGCGGCGAGAGTCCGGCGCTGAGCAGAGCCGTGTTGAGCGTGGCCCGCGCCGAGTGCGGCGTGAGCCACCGATCCCCGCGTTTCAACAACTTCGCCTTTTCGGCGGCCTCGAGCACGCGCGCGAACAGGTTCTTGAGGCCCGTGATCCCCAGCGCGTCGCCGTCGATCATCGCGAAGATCCAGTCCTCGGGTCCTGTGTGCGGACTAGCCGCGCGCCACCGCTCGAGCCGGTCAACAGCCAGACGCGGCAACAGCAGCTCGCGCGCGCGGCTCGTCTTTGGAGGGCCGAGCGTTCCGTGGTGGTCCTTGAAGGCGCGTTCGATACGGAGCCGCCTCCCCTGCAAGTCGCACCAGCGCAGCGCCCGCAGCTCGCCGGCCCTGGCCCCGGAGCAGAACAGGAGCGTGACTGTCGCATCGGCCAGGGCGCTCTTGCCCATGTCGGCCGGCTGCGCGGCCAGAATCGCCGCGACCTCGGCGGCCGTGAAGGCGCCGCGGGCCTTGCGCTCGAAGGCTGCGATCCCGACGTGAGCGCCCGGGTCCGCCTCGAGCTCGCCGCGGAAGGCGGCCTCCGCGAGCACGACCTTTGCCGCGGCCAAGGCCTTGCCCGCAGTGTTCCCGGGTGCCCGCTCGCGCAGGCGGTCACGCAGATCCAGCACGTGCCCGCGGGTGATCTCGGCCATCACCAGGTCCGGGAAGATCGGGTCCGTGAGCACCCATCGGTCAAGCACGGACCGCGCGCTCTTCAGATAGACTGTGCCCACCGTGCGGCCCTCGGACTGGCGCCGCTTCGCCCGTGGGCAGGACTCCGGGCGGAAGTAGGGCGCGCTGTACTCACGGAAGATCAGCCTCGAGGCGCCGCCGGCCCGCAGATCCACGTACTCGCGGATGCGCGCCCGGGCGGCCTCCTTGCCCGTTTCGCCTGTGCTCAGCACGCGCCGCCGCTTCCCTTCGACGACGGCGAAGTAGTAGAACGGCGTCCCTTCACGCTCAAACGGTTCAGGATAGGCTTTCCGCATGGTGGCTCCCTCCGTCTCGGAAGACTGCTAGCAGTCTGCTAGCAGAGGCGCCTCAAACGGAAAAAGGCCCCGAGTCACCGGGGCCTTATCTCCTTACCCTTTCGGGATTTATTCGCTCCCCCGGCCGGACTCGAACCAGCGACCTAGTGGTTAACAGACGGTTCAGCCT
>CAYMSA010000065.1:8348-9656 GCA_964392965.1 uncultured Coriobacteriaceae bacterium | reverse complement strand
CGAGTTGCAGGTCTGTTCGTCTGACGAGTATGCTCGTGAAGTTCGATAGTGTGCACTCGAGAGGACTGAACGGATGGGGGTTGACGTGCTACTGGAGAGACTCGTTGCCGAGGGGCTCAGGCGTGCCGATGGCAGGGCGCTACGCGATGTGCGTGTAGGCATCGGTTACACGGCTGTGGAGCTTGAAGATGGCTCAAGCGGTGTCGCGTACACGTTCCGGAACGAGCTCGGCGGGCGTTGCGGTGTGCTTGCACAGGCTGGTGAGCTTATCGGCCAAGACGCGGCAACCATCATGGAGTGGCTCGGGAGCGATGCGCTCGTGAGGGCAGCCATAGGTCTTGCGACGATCAACGCAGCAACCGTGCGAGATTCGGGCGATTGGCCGACCGGCAACGTGATCGAGGAGCTCAATCTGCGCCCCGAAGACACCTTTGGCATGGTCGGGGACTTCGCTCCCATCCTCGCTAAGGTCAGGGAGCGCACGACGAACGTGCACGTATTCGAGCGGGGACAACGGGTGGGCCCGGGTGTTCATCCAGCCAGTGCCATGCCCGAGTACCTCCCACTCTGCGATGTGGTTGTCGTGACGGCGACGAGTGTGATCAACCACACCATCGACGAAGTCCTTGAGCACTGCGTCAATGCACGCGAAGTCTGCCTGACCGGGCCGTCCACGCCGCTATGTCCCGCCGCGTTTGCGGACACCAATGTGACGCTTCTGGCGGGGACGGTCGTGACCGACAGTCCCCGGTTGCTCGAGATCGTGAGTCAGGGTGGAGGTACGATGGCGATGAAGCCCGCCTCCCGACAGGTTCTCGTAAGGCTGTGACGGGTGGTCTATCGCTCTCCTGAGACGAGGTCGTCGCTGCAGGTGTCCGCACGATCCGGGGCGGCTCCACCATCGCCCGGGCGGAGGCCTGCGGCCGAGTGGGATGAAGCTGCGAAGAATCCCGAGAAGTACACGGGTCAACGCGATTACATCGAGACCGTTCTCGCGTACCTGCGCCTAGAGGCAGGGGAGAGTGTGATCGATGTCGGCTGCGGCCCCGGCACGCTCGCCATCCCACTGGCGCGCGCGGGCCACCGCGTGTGGGCGCTCGATTTCTCGGCCGGCATGCTCAGCGCGCTGAGGCGCGGCGCGGAGGATGCCGGCAGCTTGATCACTCCGGTACTCGCCTCCTGGGACGATGACTGGAGCGCCCTTGGTGTGTCACCGGTGGACGTCGTAGTGGCATCGCGGTCGGTCATCCACAGCGACATGGACCACATCGTGGATCGGATGACATCGTTTGCGAAGCGGCGGGCCGC
>CAYMSA010000065.1:6515-8248 GCA_964392965.1 uncultured Coriobacteriaceae bacterium | reverse complement strand
CGGGCGACGGGTGTTGCGAAAGACTACGAGCGCACGGTCGAGTGGACGTTCATCGGATGGGACGTCTGAGTTGAGCTACTCCTCCAGACCGCTTTCCTGGCGTATCTGCTTGCGCTTGATCTTGCCGCCGAGCGTCTTGGGGAGTTCGTCGACGAACTCGACGATGCGCGGGTACTTGTAGGGAGCGGTCGTCTTCTTGACGTGGTCCTGGAGCTCCTTGACGAGCGCTTCGCTCGGGTGCCAGTCTCGGGATAGAACGACTGTCGCCTTCACCACGAGGCCGCGCACGGGATCGGGCGCGGCGGTCACCGCGCACTCGACGACAGCGGGATGCTCGATGAGTGCGCTCTCCACCTCGAACGGGCCGATGCGATAGCCGGAGCACTTGATGACGTCATCGTTGCGGCCCACGAAGTAGTAGTAGCCCTCCGAGTCGCGCCAGGCGACGTCCTTCAGATTGTAGTGGTCGCCGCCGACGGCCTCTTCCGTCAGCTCGGGATTGCGGTAGTAGCCGACGAACAGGCCCGGAGGGTACGTCTCCTGGAGTCCCGTCACGCAGATCATGCCCTCCTCGCCGTCGTCGCAGATGCGACCTTCCTCGTCGACGAGTTGGATGTTCATGAGTGGTGAGGGCTTGCCCATGGAGCCGGGCTTCGGTTCGACCCACGGGTACGTCGCGATGAGGACAGGGCCTTCGGTCTGACCGAAGCCTTCGCGTATCTTCTTACCGGTGAGTGCCTCCCACTTGCGGGTGACTTCGGGGTTGAGGGGCTCGCCGGCCGTCGCAAACGTCTCGACGGATGAGAGGTCGAACGCCGCCACATCTTCCTGGAGCATGAAGCGGTACATGGTGGGCGGCACGCAGAACGTGGTGATCCGGTAGTCCTGGACCTTCTGCATGAGGTTCTTCGGGACGAAGCGATCCATGTCGTAGCCGAAGATGGTCGCGCCGGCGATCCACTGGCCGTAGATCTTGCCCCACCCGAACTTGGCCCATCCTGAGTCCGAGACGCTCAAGTGCAGCGTGTTCTCCTTCACTTGCTGCCAGTACTTGGCGGTGAGGATATGACCCAGGGGGTGCAGGAAGTTGTGAATGACCATCTTTGCAAGGCCGGTCGTTCCCGACGTGAAGTACATCAGCATGATGTCTTCGTTGCGGGTATCGGCCTCGCCGGTCGGGCGGGTCCAGTCGGCGGAGGCACCCTCGATGAGCGTCGCGAAGTCGAGCCAGCCGTCGTGGGTGCCGTCGACGAGCAGGCGGTGCCGGATCGTCGGGCAGTTGGGGAGGGCGCCCTCCACCTGCTCGATCACATAGGGGTCGTGAACGCAGATGAGTGTGTCCACGCCGGCGCTGTCGACGCGGTAGATGATGTCTTTCGTCGTGAGCTGCAGCGAACCCGGGATGAGTATCGCGCCGATCTTGCAGAGCGCGATCGCCGTCACCCAGTACTCCCAGCGACGACGGAGAATGACCATCACCACGGTGCCCTTGCGTACGCCGAGCTGGGTGAACGCGTTGGCCGCCTTGTCCGAGAGGCGCTTCAGCTCGGTGAACGTGAAGGTGCGTTCATCGCCCCGGTCATTGCACCAGACGAGGGCGCGCTTGTCCGGTTCGACCCGGGCCCACTCGTCGACCACGTCGTAGCCGAAGTTGAAGTTCTCGGGATTGACGATGCGGAAGTTCTCGACGAAGTCCTCGTAGGAATCGAAGTCTATGCGAGGGCAGTACTTCT
>CAYMSA010000065.1:0-6415 GCA_964392965.1 uncultured Coriobacteriaceae bacterium | reverse complement strand
TGGTCGTCGAACGTCACGATGACGGAGCCCTGCAGCACGAGGTTGAACTCCTGGCCCTGATGGGTGACGAGCTCGGCGGGTTCGTCCGAGGGATCGAGCGTCACGAGTAGCGGCTGCATGATCTTGTGGCCGTATTTCCAGGCCAGGTCCTGGTAGTAGTAGCCCGGGTAGCGGTCGACGGTTCTGCCGCGCCCCGCTTTGACCACCTGGTACGTGTCGAGCCTGGCGCCGGTGCCGGTGAGGATCTCGGTGAAGTCCACGCCGAACCTGCTGGCGATATGGTAGATGGCCGAGATGGGCACGTCGGCACCGGTCTCCTCATAGGCGGTGTACGTCTCGACCGAGACACCGAGCTCCCTGGCGAGCTCCTCGCGCGTGATGTCGCACGCCTCGCGCAGGCCCTGGATGCGCAGTCCGATCTCCTTGAACTCAGTGGACATCTCGGTTCCCTTCGACGAAGCCGGCAGTACGAGCACATCGGACAGGGGCGCCCGCGGCTCTCAGCACTCCATTCCCAGCGCCAGCGCCTTTCGGTTTGACTCGACCATGTGCGCCTTGCGGGCGGGGACGCTCTTGGCGATGGCGGCCATGAGTGATTCCGAGGCACACAGGCCCGTCTCCTTGAGCAACCGGCCCGTCAGGATGACGTTGGCGAGGCCCTTGAGTCCGGCGTCCTCGGCCATCTTGGTGGCCGGAAGCGTGACGATCGTGACATCTTCCCGCTCGGGGATGTTGGGGACCATCGTGCTGTCGACGATCACGATGCCGCCGGGGGTCACGCGGTCGATGAACTTGTCGAGCGACGGCTGGTTCATCGCGATGAGCGCGTCAGGCTCGAGGACCAGCGGCGAGCCGATCGGCTCATCGGATAGGCAGACGCTGCAGTTGGCCGTGCCGCCACGCATCTCCGGCCCGTAGGAGGGAAGCCACGTGAGCTCCCGGCCCTCGATCAGCGCCGCAGTCGCCACGAGCTTCCCTGCGAAGAGCAGCCCCTGGCCACCGAAGCCGGCGAAGAGGATGTTGAACGGGCTTTTCACGAGCGGGTACCTCCCTCGGCAGGGTTGGCGGGCGCGGTGCTTGCACCATCGGCCGAGGAGGCGAGTCGTGCCGCCGCGGCCTCGACGACGTTTGCGAAGCCCTCGGCCTTCACGTCGCGATACACGCCGAGCGGGAAGTAGGGGAGCATGTTGTCGCGAAGCCACTGGAGGGCATCCTGCGGTGAAAGGCCCCAGTTCGTCGGGCATGTCGACACGACCTCGATGATCGTGTAGCCGACGCCTTCGATCTGGTACTCGAAGGCCTTCTTGATGGCCTTCTTCGCCGCGCGGATGTTCTTGGGTGTGTCCACCGAGACCCGCTGAGCGAGGGCGACGCCGTCGAGCGTGGACAGGAGCTCGCAGACGCGCACCGGGAATCCGGCGGTCGTGACATCGCGCCCGTACGGGCTCGTCTGCGTGACCTGGCCCGGCAGCGATGTGGGTGCGAGCTGTCCGCCGGTCATGCCGTAGATGGCGTTGTTGATGAAGATCACCGTGATCTTCTCGCCGCGCGTGGCGGCGTGCACCGTCTCGGCGGTACCGATGGAGGCCAGGTCGCCGTCACCCTGGTAGGTGAAGACGACGTTGCCCGGATGGACGCGCTTCACGGCTGTCGCGACTGCCGGTGCGCGTCCGTGGGCGGCCTGGATCATGTCGCAGCCGAAGAACTCGTACGCGAGCACGGAGCAACCCACGGGGGCCACGCCGACGGTCGTTCCCTCGACGCCGAGCTCGTCTATGGTTTCGGCGACGAGCCGGTGCACGATGCCGTGCGTGCAGCCCGGGCAGTACGAGAAGGGCGCCTCGGTGAGCGCCTTCGGGCGCTGGTAGACGATCGTCATCGGCTGTCGCCTCCTGCCTTCGTGGTGTCGGCCGGCGTGCAGGCGCAGTCGAATCCGCCCGGGACGCCGACGCCCGCAGCGATACGCTCGATGTGTTCCAGCACCTCGGCCGGGGTGGGGATGATGCCGCCGGTACGGCCGAAGAACGACACGGGCCGCCGTCCGCAGACGGTCAGGCGGACGTCGTCCACCATCTGCCCCATGCTCATCTCGACGGCCAGAAGCGCTCTGGCGGTGCCGAGGCAGCGCTCGATGGCATCCGTCGGGAAGGGCCATAGCGTGATCGGACGGATGAGGCCGACTTTCAGGCCCTTCTCGCGCGCCTTGTTGACGGCGGTTCTTGCGATGCGCGCCGAAGCACCGTAGGCGACGAGCACGATGTCGGCGTCCGCGGTCAGGTACTCCTCGGCGCGCTGCTCCTTCGCCTTGATGGTCGCGTAGCGCTCGAAGCGCTTGATGTTGAAGTGCTCGAGCGCCTCCGGCTGGAGGTAGAGTGAGTTCACGACGTTGTGCGGCCGCGCATTCCTGTGGCCGGTCGTCGCCCACGGTTTCTCGGGCAGCTCGGTCTTACGCTCCGGAAGCACCACCGGTTCCATCATCTGACCGAGCATGCCGTCGGCAAGCACCATGACCGGCGTGCGGTATTCGTCAGCGAGGTCGAACGCGACGTACGCGTAGTCGGCCATCTCCTGCACGGTCGAGGGCGCAAGCACGATCACGTGGAAATCGCCGTGGCCGAGCGCCCGGGTCGCCTGGAAGTAGTCCGACTGCGACGGCTGGATGCCGCCGAGGCCGGGACCGCCGCGCTGGATGTTGATGATGACGCCCGGGAGGTCGGCACCGGCCATGTAGGAGATGCCCTCGCCCTTGAGCGAGATGCCCGGGGAGCTCGACGATGTCATCGCGCGCGCCCCTGCGGCCGCTGCGCCGTACACCATGTTGATGGCCGCGATCTCACTCTCGGCCTGAAGATACGTGCCGTCCTCCTTGGGCATGCGCTTCGCCATGTAGGCGGCGAGCTCCGTCTGAGGAGTGATGGGGTAGCCGAAGAAGAAGCGGCATCCCGCACGGATGGCAGACTCGGCCAGAGCCTCGTTGCCTTTCATGAGGACTTTCTCTGTCACCACGACCTACCTTTCGACGGTGATCGCGACATCGGGGCATACGAGCGCGCAGATCCCACAACCCGTGCAGCCGGACTCGTCGATGAGGACGGCCGGGTGATAGCCCTTGTCGGTCATTTTGGAGCGATCGAGGGCGATGACGTGGCGCGGACACGCGTCCACACACAGGCCGCAGCCCTTGCAGTAACGGTCATCGACGATGATTCTCGGCATCAGGTGCTTCCTCCTCGGGAGCTTCCTCCCATGGCGTGCGAACGTAGACGTCTATCGGATACGCATTCATAACATATGTGGGGTCGCCCGGCACGTCCGAGAACGCGCCTGCGAGCCTACGCGGTACGGTGGTGCACGCGAGTGGCAGCCCGAGGAGCGCTGCGGTCTCGTCGGCGAACGCTCTCGAGTCGAGCACGACCGCCGGCGTCGTCTCATCGCGCAGGTGCGAGTTGTTCACCACACCGGTCGCCCGAAGGTGCGAGGCCCTTTCGATCTCGGGAAGGAGCGCGGCGGCCTCGGCGGGCGTACCGGTGAGGTTGCGATAGCGGTTGATCACGTAGAGCAGGTCGTGGTCGACGGCCGCGACGCGGGCGGCGAACCGGCCGAGCGCCGTCGCGCCCACGTCATCCCCGCCGATGTCGAAGATGACTGCTCCCTCGGTGTCGAACACCGCGTCGATCGCGGGGGGAAGTGACGGCGTGTCGAGCGTCGTGCCGGCGAAGCGCGGCGCGATGACGCGGATCCCGTGTGCTTCGAGTAGGCCGGTGTAGTCCGAGGAACGGAAGTAGGGGTTCACGACGTCGAGGTCCACGAGGGTGACCGCGTCGAAGCGGGCGCGCAGGTCGAGCGCGAGGTTGATGGACAGGTTCGTCTTGCCGGACCCGTAATGGCCCGTCACGAGGGTGAATCGTCGGATGTCCGGCATTGCGCTCACGCGATGCTCCGTCTGGCGGCTACAATGGTCGTGCTCCGGTCGGCACGTGCCGTCGGAATCACGCCGAGTCTGTTCCCCGGGAGGAGAGACACGCATGGAGCCGAACATCGCTGAGGTCGCGGGCCGTATCCACGCACTTCGGGAAGACCTGAATCTTACCATGCAGGAGATGGCCGAGGCGACTGGACGGACGGTTGCCGAGTACGCCGCGATGGAGAGCGGCAGCGAGGACCTCTCCTTCACGTTCCTCTATCGCTGTGCCGAGAAGTTCGGGGTCGACATGATCGAGCTCCTTACCGGCGAGAACCCGCATCTCACGGGATATTCGCTCATACGGGCCGGCCAGGGACTCTCCATCAAACGCAGGGCCGGCTTCGAGTACCGGCACCTCGCGCCCAACTTCCAGCACAAGCTCGCGGAGCCCTTCGTCGTGACGGCCCCGTTCATCGCCGAGGAGCAGGACGCCCCCATCCATCTCTCGAAGCACGCCGGGCAGGAGCTCGACTACGTCATCAGCGGGAGCATGCGCTTCCGGTACGAGGACCACATCGAGGAGCTCTCGGCAGGCGATGCGCTCTACTACGATTCCGGCCGGGGCCACGGGATGATCGCGACGGGTGGAGAGCCCTGCGTGTTCCTCGCGGTGGTACTGAGGGACCCGGACGCGGACGGGCGCTAGCGCTTTCTGCTGCGTGCACCGGACGCACCACCCCCTCCGGGCGTCGCGGCGCGATCTCGCGAGACAGATGCGGGACAGGTAGACCCAGGTGGCCCCCCAGGAGACGAGGACCCCATGCGTGACATCAACCTCCGGTACGTCGACGAGACCTTCGACGAGCACGGCATCCTGAGCTCGTTCGGCGTGCGCTGTCCGGCGGACTTCAACTTCGGCTACGACGTCGTGGACGACATCGCCGCTGCCGAGCCGGAACGGCTCGCCATGATCTGGTGCAATCCGGAGGGCGAGGAGCACGTCTTCACGTTCGCCGACATGAAGCGCTGGAGCGACAAGACGGCCAACTACCTGGCCTCACTCGGCATCGGCGCGGGCGACATGGTGATGGTCATCCTGCGCCGCCACTACCAGTTCTGGTTCACGGCGATCGCCCTCCACAAGCTCGGCGCGGTTCTGCTGCCCGCCACGTTCATGCTCAAGGAGCACGATCTCGAGTATCGCCTGACGAGCGCGTCGGTGAAGGCACTCGTCTGCACCTCGGTGGGTGATATCGCACAGACGGCCGACAACGTCGATGCGGCGTGCCCCACGCTCGAGCTGAAAGTGCTCGTGAACGGCGGGGGCGGGGGAACCGCCATCGATGCCGGGGGCGCATGCCTCGACCCGCGAATCGGCGCGGCCTTGAGCGGCCCCGACGGCGTCTGTGCCGCTCCGGCCGATCGGGAGGGGTGGCACGATTTCAACACGGGCGTCAGGGAGGCTTTCGAGGTGTTCGAGCGCCGGGAGACGCGTGCCGCCGACCCGTTCCTGCTCTACTTCTCCTCGGGCACGTCGGGTCATCCCAAGATGGTGCTACACGACAGCGCGTATGCACTCGCGCACATCCCTACCGCGAAGCACTGGCACAACGTGTGCAGCGACGGAGGGAGTCACCTGACGATCGCCGACACCGGTTGGGGCAAGGCGGTGTGGGGCAAGCTCTACGGACAGTGGCTCATGGAGGCGTGCGTCTTCACCTACGACTTCGACCGGTTCAGCGCCGCCGAGATCCTGTCGCTCATCGAGCGGTACGGCATCACCACGCTCTGCTGCCCGCCGACGATGTTCCGGCTCATGATGCTCGAGGACATCGACACATACGACCTCTCCTCGCTCACCTACTGCACGACCGCCGGTGAAGCGCTCAACCCGGACCTCTTCGAGCGGTGGGAGCGCCACACGGGGCTCAAGCTGTTCGAGGGCTTCGGGCAGACCGAGACGCCGCTCACAGTGTTCAACTCGCTCGGCATGACGCCCAAGCCGGGCTCGATGGGACGTCCCTCGCCGCAGTACGACGTGGAGATCCAGGACGAGAACGGCGAGCGGTGCGCTCCCGGTCAGACCGGTGAGATCGTCGTGAGTATCTTTCCCGAGCGGCCGGCGGGCATCATGATCTGCTACTACCGCAACGAGGAGAAGACCGCCGAGGTCATGCATGACGGCTGGTACCACACGGGCGACATAGCGTGGCGCGACGAAGACGGCTACCTCTGGTACGTGGGGCGCAACGATGACGTCATCAAGTCGTCGGGCTATCGCATCGGCCCGTTCGAGGTCGAGAGCGTCCTGCTCGAGCACGATGCGGTGCGGGAGTGCGCGGTCACCGGCGTGCCCGATCCGGTGCGCGGCAAGGCCGTCAAGGCCACGATCGTCCTCAATCCTGCGTACGAGCCGGGTGAGGCGCTCGTGAAGGAGTTGCAGTCGTGGGTCAAGAAGCGCACGGCTCCGTACAAGTACCCGCGGGTCATCGACTTCGTCGAAGCGCTCCC
>CAYMSA010000064.1:8907-9967 GCA_964392965.1 uncultured Coriobacteriaceae bacterium | reverse complement strand
GCCAGCCACCAGTAGCCCGCCTGCGCGGCTGCCACGAGGAGCAGCACCTCGGAGACGAAGATCGGCCCCAGGGGGAATCCGCTGAGCGACGCGCCCGAGAGGAGCACCGCGATCGAGCACGCGGGCGTGGTGGAGAAGGCCCCGACGATCCGGTCGATCTCGCGGCTGCCCGCCGCCTCGACGAGACCGCCCACGGCGATGAACCCTGCCGCCTTGGCGATCGCGTGGCCGAGCAGGTGGAGGGCGAACGCGGTGAGGGCGAGCGGCGTTCCCACCGCCAGGGCGAGCGTCATGAGCGCCATGTGCTCCATCGTCGAATATGCGAGCAGACGCTTCGCGTCGCGCTGGCGGGTGATCGACAGCGCGGACAACGCCAGGCCGAGCACGCCGGCCACCATGAGCACCGGGCGCAGGACGGCTGCCTGCGCCGGCAGTGCGAGCAGCATACGCGCGAGCAGCACGAGGGCCGTAGGGACGAGTGCGCCGGACATGAGCGCGCTCACCGGTGTGGGCGTCTGTGAGTGCGCGTCCGGCAGCCACCAATGGAAGGGGAAGACGCCGCCCTTGGTGCCAAAGCCGACGAACACCAGGCCGAGGCCGAGTGATGCCGCGAGCGGAGCGAGCGTGGGCCCGACTCCGGCGAGCGCGGTGAAGGTAGCGGGGAGCCCGCCACCCGCCGCCCTGGCGGCCGCGTCGAGCAGGCCGATGCCGGCGAGTCCGAAGCCGACGCCGGTGAAGCAGAGCACCGCGAACTTCCACGCGGCCTCCACGCTGTGCGCGTGGCGCCCGACGGCGATCAGGTAGACACCGACGATCGTCGTGGCCTCGATGAGCATCCACGCCCCCACGATGTCCTCGGCAAGCGCGGCGGCCCCGAGGAGCGCTACGAACGCGAGCGAGGCGGCGCCCACGAGCCCGACGTCGCGCTGCGCGTACTCCCCTCGGCCGACCTTGTGCGCGTAGTACGAGTGGCCGCTGCCGAACGCGATCAGCGTGACGACGCCGATACCCAGGAGCGCCACACGCGAGAGGGGGTGTGCGGTCTCGGCGAGCAGGCCGA
>CAYMSA010000064.1:0-8807 GCA_964392965.1 uncultured Coriobacteriaceae bacterium | reverse complement strand
ACGAGGAACGCGGCGAGCGCCTCGGCGAGCAGCAGGAACTCGAGCATCGGCGACAGTCCACCGGCGAGTGCGAGGAGCGTGCTGATGCCGGTCTCGGCGGCGATGAATCCGGTGATCTGCGAGAGGATACCGCGACGGCTGGCCACCACCCACACGCCGATGAGGGCCTGCCCGAGCGCGAGCCCGCTGGCGCTTCCGGCGGACAGGACGTCACTCAGGGTGATGACGCTGCCAAGGAGGAGCAGCAGCGCGACTACGAGCGACGCGGGCGTGTGCAGGCGCGGGTCGGCCTCGGAGGGAAGCGAGAGTCTCCGTGCGGTGCGCCGCATCACGACCGGCATGACGCCCACTTTGATGACGATGCCGAGCGCGATGACCGCCATGAGCGCAAGCGAGCCCGTCTCCACGGCGTGGGCGAGCGCCAGCACGCCGCCGGCGAGTGCCTGACAGGCCACCAGTCTGATGCCGCCTGTCGATGACTTGTCCCACACGAGCAGCAGGACGGCGAAGACGCCGATGAGGAGACAGGCGAATCGAATGATCTCCGGCGTCATGCGATCACGCCCATGAGTAGTCCGACGAAGGCCATCACGAAGCCGACGACGAGCAGGTCCGGTGACCGGAAGATGCGTGTCTTGACGAGCCAGGACTCGAGGAGTCCGAGGAGCGCGCCCGCCACGACCAGGGCCACTACGAGGAGAGGAAGTGCGATGATGCCGAGCGATGCCGGGGTGGCCCAGGGCGCGACGGTGTTGACCGCGAGCAGCCAGAAGAGTGTGAGCTTGAGTGCCGACTGGACGTGCACGACCGCCAGGCCGGGACCGGACTGCTCGAGCACCATGGCCTCGTGGGTCATCGTCAGTTCGAGGTGCGTCGACGGGTTGTCGAACGGCATCCTCGAGTTCTCGGCAAGACCCAGAAAGAGCAGCGCGATGGCGATCGCGACATGTCCGAGCGTGACGAGCGCGCCCGAGTCGACCGTCGCGAAGGCGGCGGCCAGACTCGTGCTCCCGGTGCCGGCTGTGAGACCGAGAATCGCGATCATGAGGCCCGGCTCGGCGAGCGCCGCGATCATCACTTCGCGTGAGGCGCCCATTCCGCCGAACGTGGTACCGGTGTCGAGCGCGGCCATGACCTGCAGGAACGTCGAGAGCATGAGCAGGTAGGCGATGATGACGGCGTCGGAGGTGGGAAGCGAGACGCCGCCTGCCGCCGGGACCGCCACGACCGCAGAGGCCACCGCTGCGGTCCCGACGAGCGGGCCGAGCCAGTACAACGCCGAGGCAGCCGAGGGCGCGATGTACTCCTTGCGCAGCAGCTTGGCGATCTGCCGGTATGGCTGGATGGGCGGCGGCCCGGTCAGCCCGGCTACTCGCGCACGCACGGTGGCGGCCATCCCGGGAACGAGTGGCGCCGAGACAAGCGTCACGATCATCGCCGCGATGTTCAGCACGACGGGGCTCACGACAACCACCTCATCGCCGCGAGGACGCAGAGTGTCCCCACGAGCATCCACGCCGCGTAGTGAGAGATGCTGCCGCTCTGCAGGCGTCTGCCCCGCGCCGCAACGCGTGAGAAGAGCGCGATGAGCGGCCCCCAGAGCGCATCGTCGACGATCTGCGCCGCCTCGCGACGGTAGGTCCTCGAGCGGACGGCGTGCTCGGCGGCGGGATGCGTGTCGACGTCGATGGTCACCGAGGGCCTGACGAGGGCCGCGAACACACGGACGACCGGCTGTGAGAATGAGTCCGGCGTGTACTGCATCCGGCTCGTGACTATCGAGATGCCGCAGCTCCAGGGCGCGCGGACCGTCGGTCGGACGATGCGTCCGCGCGTGAGGGCGAGCGCCACGAGAGCGAGGCCCACCAGCAGCCATGCCACTCCGCCCACCTCGGCGACGGTCGAGGCACCCGGAGTGGCGGCGGAGCTGAGGGCCGCGATCGGCGCCATGGCGGCCGGAGCCAGGAGGAGCAGCAGTCCGGGCACGAGCGCGGCTGCCTTCTCCGATGCGCTCACGGGATGGGTGTGTGCATCGTGTGCGTGGGCACGGACCCCCGGGGAGGCGGACGCACGCCCGGAGCGGGGCGAGCCGAGCAAGGCGATACCGATGACGCGGGCATAGGCGCCTACAGCGAGCGCGCCTGCGAGGGCGAGCAGCGCGGTTGCGAGCGCGATGGCAGTGGCGGCGAAGCCGGTGAGCTCGTGGGCCGCGCCGACGAGGGAGCGGAGGAGCAGCAGCTCGGCGGCGAAGCCGGTGAGCGGGGGAATCGCGGCGACGCTCGCGGCGCACAGGATGAACGCCACAGCCGGGAGCGGAGCCACCCGGATGAGGCCGCCCATGCGACCGAGAAGCCGAGTGCCGCTCGCGTGGATGAGTGAGCCGGCGGCGAGGAAGAGGCCCGTCTTCGCGAGCGCGTGTGCCACCACATGCAGGACGGCCGCGGTCAGTGCCAGCTCGGCCACCTCCACAGGGACGGGCAGTAAACGGAGCCCGAGAGCGAGTTCCACAGTCAGGAGGCCCATGTTCTCGATGGTCGAACAGGCGAGGACACGCTTCAGGTCGCCGTCGACCAGCGCGTTCAAGACGCCAAGGAACGCCGAGGCCACGCCCACGGCGAGCATGATCCACCCCCACCACGGGTGGGTGGACGCCCCATCGAGTGGCGCAAGCCGTGCGAAGACCAGGAGTCCGGTGGTCACCATCGCGCCGGACATGACGGCCGAGACGTGGCCGGGGGCCGCCGGATGCGCGAGCGGTAGCCACGTGTGCACGGGAATCAGGCCTGCCTTGGCCGCAGCGCCGAGCAGGAGCGCGATGAAGGCGGCGCTCTGCGCTCCGGGTGGGGCGGCGGCGATCGCCGCCGCGATGCCGTCGAGCGACCACGAGTCCGGAACAGCCACTGCGGCTGCCAGCGTGAACGCGATGGGGCTCAGCTGTCCGATGCCGAGATACCAGACGAGCGCCTGACGGCTGTCTGGGCGCTCGAAGTCGATGCCCACGAGTGCGGCCGAGGCGAGTGTCATGACCTCCCAGGCGGCGAGGAGCGACCAGTAGTCCTCGGCGAGTACGACGGCGTAGAGTCCCGCGAGGAAGATCGGGAAGCAGGCGGCGAGCACCCGCGAGCGCCGTTTGCCGTCCCAGGCGGACGCATAGCCGAGCGCATGACCGCTCGCCAGGACGGCCGATGCTGCGCACGCGAGTGCGACGGCGACACGGAGCGCGCCCCAGGTGTCCGGTGCGGTGACACGGGTCAGTGCGTCACAGAGCAGCAGAATAGCGCCAGCCAGGGTGGCAGCGCCTGCGGCGAGCCGGACTGCGCGCAAGGGGACGGTCACGGCCAGGACGGCTGCGATCACGAGCAGGACGGTGGCAGCGCCGACGATCGTCACGAGAGTCTCTGCCGGGCCTCGGTCAGGGCGTCGAGAATCGCTCCGGGTGCGGGAGGGCACCCGGGGATGCGCACGGCGATCTGCACGACGGAGTCGGGCGAGTCCACGACCGCATACGAGCCGGAGAAGGGACCCTGACCGCACGCGCAGTCACCGCACGCGATGACGCACGCCGGTGCCGGTGCGGCCTCCACGGTAAGGCACACTGCCTCTTCGAGGTTCCGTGTGACAGGGCCAGTCAGCAGCAACGCGTCGGCGTGTCGCGGTGAGGCGACGAATCCCATGCCGAGACGCGAGATGTCGTAGGCAGGGCCGCCGAGTGCGTGCAGCTCAAGTTCGCAGGCGTTGCAGGATCCCGAGTCGAGATGCCGGATGTCGAACGATGTGGCGTACCGACCGGTGGCGCGTTCTCTCCCCGGTGCGAGACGCTCGCGTCTCCATCGTTGTGAGGCGCGAGCGAGCCGGGCGAGTATCGGTAGTGATGACACGGGGACTCCAGGAATCACATGCTCTGCAGGGTGTAGGAAAAGCACATTGAACCAGTTAGAATGCGATGTCAATGATAATCAAATTAACACCAAGTGAACCTATGGAGGTCATGATGATGAGGGAGGAGAGAACGGCCCGCCTGACGGTACTGATCGACCCGCGGAAGAAGGCGCTCTTCGAGCGTCTGTGCGCCCAGGAGGACGTGACTCCCTCCCAGGTCGTCAGGCGGTGCATCCGCGAATACATCGAGGAGCGGATGGGTCCGGACTGGTGGGAAGAAGTCGCGTGCTCGGAGGAGGGTTCCGGCGATTCGTAGCAGCGAGTTGCTTCATCGCTATACAGGCCGCGCCCGTACCGGTTCCGAGACCTTCTGGAGCTTCTTGAAGCGCTGGTTTCTGGCCGCTGTCGTCATCGGAGCTGTGACGGGAGGAGCCGTCACTGGCCTCGAGTGGGTGGTGGGCTGGCTGTGGACTCGCGCCAGTGAGACGCCTACTGGACTTGCGGTCGTCGCCTGCCCGGTCGTCGGGTTGCTGCTGTCGGGGCTTGCTCTTCAATTCCTCACCCGGGATCCCGAGGTGCACGGGACGGAGGAGTACATCTCACGGTACCTGGAGGCTGGCGGCCGTGTGGCAGCTCGATGGGTTCCGGGCAAGATGCTTGCCGCCATCGCCACCCTGGGCCTCGGCGGTAGTGCCGGGCTCGAGGGTCCGAGCATCTACATGGGGAGTTCGATCGGGTCTTACTGTGCAAGACGGCTCAAGACACTCCGCTTCACGGACGAGGACCTGCGACGTCTCATGGTGGCCGGCGCAGCAGCCGGAATCAGCGCCGTCTTCAAGGCGCCGTTGACCGGCGTGGTGTTCGCGCTGGAAGTGCCTTACCGCGACGATCTCGCACGCGAGGCGCTTGTTCCCGCTCTGGTGGCATCGGTTACCTCGTACCTGGTGCTCGTCCAGTTCCTGGGTGTGGAGCCGCTCTTCAGTGTGGCCCAGCGCTTCACATTGGACGCAAGGTCCCTGCTCGACTCGGTTCTCCTAGGCCTCCTGATCGGCCTGTCTGCGCGTATCTTCGCGAGCGCGTACCACGCGGTTCGCTCCCGGGTCCGGCGACACCCCGCTCCGTTCTGGGTCAAGACGTCCGTCGGTGGGCTCGTCACAGGTCTGGTGGGTCTGGTCGCCCTGGAGGTGCTGGGCACTCCGGCAGTCCTCGGTGTGGGCTATGGGGGCATCCAGAGCCTCATGAGTGGAGAGTATGCGGCCGGTCAGGCTCTGGTGCTATTCCTCCTGAAAGCTGTAGCGACGATTGCGACACTGGGTTCGGGCGCAGCGGGAGGCATCTTCATACCGATGATCTTCCTCGGAGCGAGCCTGGGAGCGTTCATCGGCGGCTCGCTGCCCGGGATCGGCGGGCCGATATTCACCGTCATCGGCATGGCGGCCTTCATGGGTGCCGGATACAGCGTGCCCCTCTCGGCCGCCGTCTTCGTCGCCGAGACGACCGGCGGCGCCGGCTACCTCATTCCCGCGTTGATCGCTGCCGTGGTCGCGTATGCCGTCTCGGGCTCCCACTCCGTGTCGGCGGCCCAGGGATGGAGGCGGGAGTCAGCGCTCGACAGAATCCTCGAGGCCAGGGTGCGAGATGTCATGACGGTCGACGTCCGGGTCGTCTATGAGGACGAGTCCGTCGAGGAATTCCTCTCGCATCATCTGCTCAAGTACCGTCACAAGAGTCTGCCGGTCGTCGATCGACGCGGGCGTCTTGTCGGAATGGTAGGTATCAGTGACGCGCGGGCTGTCCCTCGGGAGGATTGGAGGACGACGAGCGTCGGCCGGATCGCCAGCGATCCAGTCACTGTGGTCAGCGAGCAGCGGCTGAGAGACGTCATTACGGTGATGGCTTCTGCGGATGTAGACCGGGTCCCCGTCGTGGATGCCGAGGAAGGCCGGACGATCGTGGGCGTGCTCTCCACGAGCGACATCGTCGGACTCGAGCACATCGTTTGCCAGGGAGGAGACTACTGACCTGACCTTCTCCCTGGCGGGCATCTCCACCGTCAGTTCTCAATCCGGAACGAGAACGGGCCGCCTATGCGCTCGCATGGGCGGCCCGCCTGCTGCCATCAAGGAGTGCGCTACTCGTCCGCCGGGCTCCAGACCTCCCAGACGTGACCGGCGAGTTCCGGACTCGGCTTGAGGGTCTTCTTGCCAGGCTCCCAGCCGGCGGGCACGACTTCGGCGCCCTTGGCCTCGCGCACGTACTGGAACGCCTTGATCTGACGAATCGTCTCTGCGACGCGGCGACCCACCGGCGGGGTCAGCACCTCCATCGCCTGGACGATGCCGTCCGGATCGATGATGAAACGTCCGCGGATGTCCACGCCCGCTGCGTCGTCGTACACGCCATACGCGGTGCCGACGTGACCTGCGGCATCCGAGACCATCGCGAACGGGATACCGCCTTCGACCATCTTGGACAGCTCGTAATCGTCCCACATCTTGTGGACGAACTGCGAGTCGACACTCACCGAGAAGACCTCCACGCCCAGTGCCTGAAGCTCATCATACCGTGCGGCGACCGCCGATATCTCGGTCGGTCAAACGAAGGTGAAGTCGCCGGGATAGAAGCAGAGCATCACCCACTTGCCGAGGTAGTCCGAGAGCTTCACCTGGGTGAACTTGCCCTGGCGATACGCCGGAGCGACGAAATCAGGCGCCGGACGCCCGACCAGTATGGAACTCATGACACTCTCCTTCTTCTCCTCGGCTGGCTTGTCGGCGGCCTGACCGTTCCCCGCTGGCTTGGCCCCTACAACAGAACCTGTCGGTCTCGCGCAGCCGACAGACGCTTCTTCCGCCATACTCGTTCCCCCTTCCGATTCGCGTGTGCCCATCAGGATGAGGATACCCGAAAACCATTCGGTGCCCCGAGAGGCCGATGAACTGGAATCGCTGATGAAAGGCCAGCTCATCGGCCGACCGCGCCACCCGGAGCTGGCCTGCATCGGTGGTGCTTGAAGGCGTCGGCCAGTCAGGCCCGCCGCTTGTCATGCATACACGGCACCGATACGCGTATATGATGGTGTCGTGACCAACGCTCCGCTGAAGGAGGCCGCTCGTGAAAGCGTACGTCGTCTACGAATCACTCTGGGGCAACACTGCAGCGATCGCGCGTGCGGTCGCCGAGGGGATAGGTCCCGGCGCCGTCGCTCTCAGCACGGGTGAGGTGACGGCGGCCATGCTGATCGACGCCGATCTCCTCGTGGCAGGCGCACCGCTTCTGGCGTTCGCCCTGCCCACTGAGCGGATACGCGGCTCGATCAAGGGCGACGCGAAGCACCGAGAGAACCCGCCCGACCTCGCACACCCCTCGATGCGCTGGTGGCTCGAGGGACTCGCGCCGCATCGAGCTCTCGGCGCGGCGTTCGAGACCCGCATCTGGTGGTCGCCGGGGAGTTCGGCGGGGAAGATCGCCCGTGCGCTCACAGCGCTCGGCTATCGTCAGATCTCGCGGCCGAAGCGCTTTCTCGTGACGGGCACGTACGGACCGCTCAAGGAAGGCGAGCTTGAGAAGGCGCGGGCGTGGGGCGCGGAGCTCGCCCGAAGTGCTGCCACGACCAGCGCCTGGGGGAAGTTCGAGGATAGCTGAGCGGGCTACGCTCGTGTGCCGGGTCCCGGTGCGAGGGCGTATCGCTCGATCAGTGTCTTGAGGTCCGGACATGCACGGAAGATGAACGCCCGATCGCGCTGTTCCATGCGGAAGAAGCCGTGTTCGACCAGGCCGAGCAGGTCGGCCCTGGCGGTCGCATAGGCGACGTCGCACATCCGGCGGTGCGCCCCGATGGTGAACTCACGGTCGGGCATGCGGAGGGCCTGGTCGAGTATCGTCCGCTGCCGATGGTTCACACTCCGGTCGTGGCTCAGCATGCTGCGCAGGTACTCGTCGCGCACCTGGATGATCTCGATCGCATGCTCCATCGCCTCCAGTTCCGTGAGCACCATCTGGAGGATGACTGACACATGCGGTGTGGTATCGACCGATGACCCGCACTCGATACGGGACTCCTCGTAGGTGCAAAGGACCGCAGGCGGGCGCACGATTCCGTCTTCCCAGCCGATCAGTGTCCGCGAGACCGGCACGTGCTGCAGGACTGGATAGCCAGTCCTCATGAGGTAGAGCCGGGAGGCCATGCTTCCGATCATCGAGTTCCATGACGCCAGCGGCTGGAAGTCCCAGAAGACGTGGCGTATGCACGCAGCGGTGACCACGGGGTGCTGTACCGGGTCCGCAGCCGAACCGTCGGCGAGAGCACAGGCGAAAGCAATCGTGCGGGCAGGATCCGGGCCGAAGGGGTTCACGACCGGGAGAGGCCGGGGCCGACAGGACAGGTGGCCGAGCGGGACGCCGCTCACGAGGCGCTCATGTAGCGCATGGAGAAGATCCGGCGTCATGTCCATCTCGGCGAAAGCCGGGAGATCACACAGCATCTGATGGTTGTTGTAGACGAGTCGCTCGATGGGAGTGCGCGGAGAGCGTTCGCCACGCAGCACCTCGCTCGCGATCTCGTAGTCGATGTGCAGACCGTCGTGCTGGGCGGTGGCGATCGCTTCCTCGATCATCGGCTGGATGACGAAGTGGCGCCCGGCCCGCTCCGCGAGTGCGCGATGCAGGGAAGAGTCCTTCCTGGCGAGTGACTCGATGCGGCGTAACACGGCATGGTCCCGGTGTGTCAGCGAGTACCACGCAGGCACCGCGCGCGGGTCGTTGTAGTACGGGACGGCGAAGTCGATCCCGCCCTGGCGACGGATGAGGGAGAGCACCTCCCAGACCTCGGCATGCGAGTAGCCCGACGGCATCACCATGCCGAGGAACTCGTTCCACAGCAGTGGCTGACGGCTGGAGCGGAGATGCAACTCGGCGAATCGATCGTC
>CAYMSA010000063.1:5494-10070 GCA_964392965.1 uncultured Coriobacteriaceae bacterium | reverse complement strand
CCGGGGGAAAGCCGGTATGCGTCGAGTTCAGGGCTGTACACGAGAGCAGTGCGCATTCATCACTCCTGTCGTCATGGGAGACGATTCCCCGCGCAGTGCGGTGTCACGTGAAGGCGGGCTCGACCTCGCGTCTACAAGCGTGCACCGTTCCCCGTACGGATGCGGCCGCTCAGGGAAATGCCGGACTGAGAGCGGTTGTCGAGCCCTCCCTCGGAGCGTATAGCTTTACACACTTGGCTCTCAAGGTGGTGGCCTCGTGAAGGGCTCTCCCTTCACATCCGAGGTGTCCTCCCGCACAGTCCGGCGAGCTATGCGTAGCGGTCTGCCAAGGCCTCTGCGAAGCTGTGCCTTGTGCTCCGAAGGAGCCCCAGTCGGACCGGTCCGCCGGTTTCTCGATGGCCCGATGGCGGCGGATGGGTGGTGATGCGGAAGCGAGTAGCATGAGCGTCTGATTGCACGCATGTGAGAGGCGGTACCGCCCATGAGGGAGAGACTATGAGCGATCTGTACATCACCGAGCAGGACTTCCCGCGGTTCGTCGCGGCCCTGATGGCGACGAGACAGGTGGTGGGCCCGGTGGCCAAGCGCGCGAAGTTCGCGTACGAACGCCTTGAATCACCGGAAGACCTGCGCCTCGATTTCGATGTGACCATTCTTCCCCCGAAGAAGGTCTTCTTCCCGGCCGAGCAGGCCATCCTCGCGTTCGACGGCACGACAGCCGCGAGCTGCGTGGCGCCCGTCGACACGGTACTCCTCGGTGTCCACTTCTACGACATCAAGGCCATCGACATGACGGACCTGCTCTTCCGCGAGAACAATGCGGACTGGGACTATCTGGCGCAGCGGGAGGCGACGACGATCGTCGGCTCCAACATCCGGTCGATCTCACCCAGGGCGTTCTGGGACTCGGTGGGTATGCATGTCGAGCCGAAAGGGCATGACGCCTTCCTGACTCTGATCGACGGCGGGTACGTCTTAGAGACGCGCTCGCCCAAGGGCGAGGCCCTCGTCACCTCAGGCGCGTTCCGCGATGCGACGCCTGCAGAGGTGGACGCTGCTCGCCGGGTGAACGCCGAGGTCATGGGCACGTGTCCCGAGCATCTCCACGGCACCTCCGAGGCCATCGCCGAGAAAGTCCGTGAGTCCTTTGGCGATGAGCGCTTGTGGAAGCGGCTGGCGACGGACTGCTTCTCGTGTGGTTCCTGCAATCTGGTCTGCCCCACCTGCTACTGCTTCGACATCCGTGACAGCTGGAACCTCGATCAGGTCTCGGGCGAACGCGTCCGGTACTGGGATGCCTGCCTGACGCGCGAGTTCGCGGCGGTCACGATGGCTGGCGGTGGTACCGAGAACTTCCGCGAGCACCGCAGCGATCGCTTCCGCCATCGCTTCATGCGCAAGGCGACATACCTGAACGACAAGCTCGGTGGCCCGGCGTGCGTCGGATGCGGCCGCTGTTCGCAGGCGTGCACGGCGGACATCGCCGATCCGGTCCGGGTCATCACGACGATAATGGAGGTGTCCTCATGAGTTGCTCCTGCGGCGGTTCGCACGGGGGCTCGCATGAGAGCCTCTACCTTCCCCGCGAGGCCAGGATCATCCACACGTCCCGGCCGACGTCCAGCGAGAAGCACTTCACACTGCAGCTGACCGACGGCGGGCACTTCGACTACGAGCCTGGTCAGATCCTCGAGGTCGGTGTACTCGGCTTCGGTGAGATCCCGATCGGCTTCGCGAGCTCGCCCACACGCCCTGAGTCGTTCGAGATCGTCGTGAGGACGGTCGGCCGAGTCTCGACGGCCATCAACGCCAAGGAGGTGGGGGACGTCCTCACCGTGCGCGGCCCGCTCGGCCACGGCTTCGACATCGAGGAGCTCAAGGGGAACGACGTCCTCATCATCGCAGGCGGCATCGGGCTGTGCCCCACCCGCAGTCTCATCCAGTACATCATGGACGAGCGAGCCGACTTCGGCCGGTTCGTGCTCTTCTACGGGGCGCGCGATCCGTTGCAGCTGCTGTTCCCGGAGGACCGTGCCGAGTGGCGTGCCTCGCAGGCCATCGAGTACCACGAGACGGTCGACCACGCTGACATCCACTGGACCGGAAACGTCGGCGTCATCACCACACTGTTCAAGCGCACCCGTCTTTCGCCGGAGACCCGCGTGATCATCTGTGGCCCTCCTGTCATGTTCAAGTTCGTGATCGCCGAGCTCGATGCCGCCGGCATTTCGCGCGAGAACGTCTACGTGGACCTCGAGCGCCGCATGAAGTGCGGCGTGGGGAAGTGTGGCCACTGCCAGATCAACGACGTGTACTGCTGCATCGACGGTCCGGTGTTCAAGTACGCCGACATCGAGGGCCTTGAGGAGGCGATCTGACATGGCGAAACCCAAGCTGGCGTTCTTCGATTTCACCGGTTGCGAGGGGTGTCAGATCGAGTTCACGAACCTCGGCCATGAGACCATCCTCGGACTACTCGAGCACGTCGACATCGTCGAGTTCCGCGAGGCGATGACCGAGACGACGACGTCGCGCATCGATATCGCGCTCGTGGAAGGCAGCTTCACCCAGGAGAAGGACCGCGAGCGTCTGACCGAGATTCGGCGCCGCTCGCGAATCGTCATCGCGTACGGGGCCTGCGCTTGCACCGGTGGGATCAACGCGCTGCGCAATCATCAGGACGACTATCACGAGTGTGTCTACGGTGCCGACGCGCGCATGCCGCACCTGCAGAGCGGCCCGGCGCTCCCCATCTCGGCGGCCATCAAGGTCGACTACTACGCGCACGGGTGTCCTGCGAGCAAAGACGAGCTGGTCCGCATCCTGTCGAGTCTGCTGCACGACGATGTCCCCTTCGTCCCCAGCTACCCCGTCTGCGTGGAGTGCAAGCGCAACGGTACGGTCTGCCGCTTCGACGAGGGCGACTACTGCATGGGGATGGTGGCGCGCGCAGGGTGCGGAGCGCCCTGTCCTGCGCTCGGCATCCCCTGCGAGGCCTGTCGCGGCTTCGTGGACGAGCCCAACCTGCGCTCTCTGGAGACCGTACTCATGGAGCGCGCCGGGTTCGATCAGGAGCGGGCTATCGGCAAGTCGCGCATGTTCACCGCGAACCTGAGGAGCTAGTGCCATGGTGAAGAAGAACGTCGACATCGATATCCATCACCTGACCCGGGTCGAGGGCCATGGCAACATCGTCGTGAACGTCGCGAACGGGACTGTTGAGAAGTGCGAATGGCAGGTGCCCGAGAATCCGCGGTTCTTCGAGGCGATGGTCCGCAGGCGTCACTACTCGGAGGTTGCGCGCATCACGAGCCGCATCTGCGGAATCTGTGCGGTGGGCCACACGCTCGCCTCGGTCGTCGCGACGGAGGCGGCTCTCGGCATCGAAGTCACGCCGCAGACGCGCAAGCTGCGTACGATCCTCAAGCATGCCGAGAACTTCGACTCGCACGTGCTGCACGTGTACCTGCTCGTGGCGCCGGACCTCTTCGACGCGCCGTCGGTGTTCCCGCTCATCCCCACGCACGGTGACGTCGTGGTGCGCGCGCTCCGGCTGAAGCGCCTCGCGCACGAGTGGGGGTCGGTGATCGGCGGACGTACGACGCACCCGGTCACGGTACTGCCGGGCGGGTTCTCGGCGCTTCCGAGCGTGCGGCAGCTCACCGAGCTCAAGGAGCAGCTGCTCGCGGCCGTCCCCGATCTCGACGCCACCGTCGAGACCATCGTGTCGGTGGCACACAAGCTGCCGGCTTTCGATCGGCCGACCGAGTACATGGCGGTCACCGAGGACGATGAGTACGGTCTGTTCAACGGATGCGTCCAGACGATACTCGGCGATGGGGATCGCGTGCGGTACGACGTCGCGGACTACCTGAGCTTCACCAACGAGTATGTGGTGCCGCAGTCCACCGCGAAGCACACGAGGAACCGTCTTCGGAGCTACGCCGCGGGTGCGCTCGCACGCTTCAACGTCAACTACGACCAGCTTCATCCGGAGGCCAAACGGGCGGCGGCGGCACTCGGCATCGAACCGGTCTGCACGAACCCCTATATGAATTCGGTGGCCCAGGTGGTGGAGTGCGTGCACGCGGTCTACGAGAGCGTGCGACTGATCGACGAGCTCATCGCGGACGGTATCGCCGAGGAGGGCCTCGTGGCGCCCACGCGCTACGGTCGCGGCATCTCGGCGGTCGAGGTGCCGAGGGGTATCCTCTTCCACGACTACGAATACGATGCCGACGGCCTGTGCGTCCGGGCCAACTGCATCATCCCCACGAATCAGAACCACGGGAACATCCAGGTCGACTTCGAGGAGCTCGTACCGCAGCTGCTGGCGCAGGACCGCTCCGAGGAGGAGATGGCGCTCGCGCTTTCGATGCTCGTCCGTGCGTACGACCCGTGCATCTCGTGCTCCACGCATCACCTCGATGTCGAGTTCATCCGCTGAGCGAGACTCGGAGACCCGCGTCGACCCGCCGGTGCTCAGGCGCCGGCGGGTCACGTGAGCGGGAGGTGCCATGCGTTATCTCATAGGCGTGGGCACGTACGCGGCCTTCGATGACTCCATCGGTCTGCG
>CAYMSA010000063.1:0-5394 GCA_964392965.1 uncultured Coriobacteriaceae bacterium | reverse complement strand
GATCTGCTCAAGGTGCTCGGCCTCGCCTCCCGCATCTCGGGCGTCTTGCCGCCGATCACGATACTTGGCATCGAGCCAGAGACGGTCACCGACGCGATCGGGCTCTCCGGGACGCTCGCCGACCGCATGGAGGAGTACATCGCGCTGGCTGTCGCTTTCTTCGAGAGAGACGACGCCTGAGGCGTGACATGCGTTGGAAACACGGGCGTTTGCCGATTCGCTCGCCGAGGGCGTATACTGGCAGCTCTCTCAACCGCACAGCACGAACGGCGTTGACGGGGACGAGTAACGGTCAATCCCAGCAGCAGAGAGTCGGGGACGGTGGAAACCCGGCGCGGGACACTGTGAAGATCACCCCTGAGCCACCCGGAAGAACGAGCCAGGTTCTCATCGCGGACGACCTCCGCGGGAGCCGGCGCCAGTAGGACGGGTCGGTGGCATCCGTTACCTGCCGCATGAGCTGACACGTCACCCGCAGGCGCGGATTCGCCGCCTGTCCCGTGTCACCATCGTCGCGGCTATTCTCGGTCGCCTCCTGCTGCATGCGGCACTACGGGCGCTCCGTCCCACAAGGGAAGGGCGACGTATGAAGCTTCGCAGCGATCGCATGAAGCAGGGCCCATCGCGGGCGCCGCATCGCAGTCTCCTCAAGGCCGACGGCCTCACTGACGAGGAGATCGCACGCCCGCTCATCGCCGTCGTCAACTCGGTGAACGACATCGTCCCCGGTCACGTCGAGCTCGACCGCATCGCCGATGCGGTGAAAGCCGGCATCCGCATAGCGGGCGGTACCCCACTCGAGATCTCCACCATCGGTGTCTGCGATGGTATCGCGATGGGCCATGCCGGCATGCGCTACTCGCTCGCAAGCCGGGAGGTCATTGCGGACTCGGTGGAGATCGCGGTCTCTGCCCACGCGTTCGACGGCATGGTGCTCATCCCCAACTGCGACAAGATCATCCCCGGCATGCTCATGGCGGCCGCCCGTCTCGACATCCCGACGATCGTCATCTCCGGCGGCCCCATGCTCGCCGGACGGTGGGGAAGCAAGCACGTCGATCTCGACTCGGTGTTCGTTGCGGTCGGCGCGCACGCAGCCGGCACACTCGACGAGGAGTCGCTCATCGGCCTCGAGAACGTCGCCTGCCCCACCTGCGGCAGCTGCTCGGGGCTCTTCACCGCCAACTCCATGAACTGCCTGACCGAGGCGATCGGCCTCGGCCTTCCCGGCAACGGAACCGTGCCGGCGGTGTACTCGGAGCGCATCCGCCTGGCCAAGCACGCGGGAATGCGGATCATGGACCTCGTCAAGCACGACGTCACGGCGCGCGACATCATGACCCCGGCCGCCATCCGCAATGCGATGACACTCGACATGGCGTTCGGTGGTTCGTCCAACACGGTGCTGCATCTGACGGCCATCGCCGCCGAGGCAGGTCACCCCGTCACGCTCGATGACTGGTCGGCGATCTCCGCCGTCACGCCCAACATCGTGCGTATCGCGCCGGCGAGCGAGCTCCACATGGAGGACCTCTACTTCGCCGGCGGTATTCCCGCCATCATGGCCGAGCTCGCCAAGAAGCATCTCATCGACACGAGCGCGCGCACGGTCGCGGGCGGCACCGTCCGCGACATCATCCGTCACTCGTCAGGTGCCGACGGCACCGTCATCCGGCCGATCGACGAGCCGTTCCTCGCCGAGGGCGGTCTGCGCGTCCTGCGCGGTAACCTCGCGCCGCGGGGCGCAGTGGTCAAGCAGTCGGCGGTCGCGCCCGAGATGCGGCAACACTGCGGTCCGGCGCGCGTCTTCGAGTGGGAGGAGGACGCCGTCGCGGCGATCCTCGGCGGGCGGATCGTCCCGGGCGACGTCGTGGTCATCCGCTACGAGGGCCCCAAGGGCGGCCCCGGCATGCGCGAGATGCTCTCGCCGACCTCGGCTGTCAAAGGCATGGGGCTCGCCGGCAGCGTGGCGCTCATCACCGACGGCCGTTTCAGCGGCGCCACCTCGGGCGCGTCCATCGGGCACGTGAGCCCCGAGGCGGCCGAGGGAGGCCCGATCGGGCTCGTCGAAGAGGGCGACATGATCACCATCGATATCGACGCGGGCACACTCACGCTGGAAGTCACCGACGAGCGGCTCGCCATGCGCGCCCGTTCGCAGGTGGTGCTCGAGCCCAAGGTCAAGAGCGGCTACCTCGCGCGGTACGCGCGTTTTGTGACGGGCGCGGATCGCGGGGCGGTGCTCGAATGAAGCGCGCGGCAGGAGTGAATCAGGGACCTGCGGGTCCCGCCCACGAGACGTATCAGGAGGTGGTGGCATGAAGGTCAACGGCGCCCAGGCGCTGGTGAGGTCATTGCAGGCGGAGGGGACCGAGGTCGTATTCGGGTATCCGGGCGGCGTCGTCCTGCCCATCTTCGATGCGCTCTACGATGCCGAGGGAATCCGCACGATCCTCACCCGGCACGAGCAGGGCGCGACGCACGCGGCTGACGCGTACGCCCGCGTGACGGGCAAGCCCGGCGTCGTCATCGTGACGAGCGGCCCCGGTGCATCCAACACGATCACCGGCATCGCCAACGCCTACATGGACTCCATACCGCTCATCGTCATCACCGGTCAGGTCGCCTCACACGTCCTCGGCACGGACGCGTTCCAGGAGATCGACACCACCGGCATCACCATCCCCATCACGAAGCACAACTATCTCGTCGACGATGCCGCCGACATACCGCATGTGATCGCCGAGGCGTTCCACATCGCGTCCACCGGCCGTCCGGGCCCGGTGCTCATCGACATCCCGGTTGATGTGACCCGCGGAGAGGTCGTCTACCGGCACCCCACCTCGGTGAAGATGCCCGGTTACAAGCCGACGACGAAGGGTCATCCGCGTCAGGTGAAGGCCGTGGCGTCGCTGCTCGCCTCGGCGCGCAAGCCGCTCCTGTACGTGGGCGGCGGTGTGCTCACGTCGGGCGGCACGAAGGAGCTCAAGGAGCTCGCCGAGCTTCTCCAGGTGCCGGTGGCCACCACGCTCATGGGGAAGGGCGCCTTCCCGGAGGACCATCACCTCTTCATCGGCATGCCCGGCATGCATGGCGCCAAGTACACCAACTACGCGATCACCGAGACGGACCTGCTGGTGGGTGTGGGCGTGCGCTTCGACGACCGCGTGACCGGCAAGCTCGCGACGTTCGCGTCGAAAGCCAAGGTCGTCCACATCGACATCGATCCGGCGGAGATCGGCAAGAACCGGCCGGTCGACGTGCCGGTGGTGGGCGATGCCAAGACCGTGCTCGCCTCGGTCACCGCCGAGCTCCGTAAGATGGCCGCGACGCCGCGGACCGAAGCGTGGATGCGTGTGATCGACGACTGGCGCGCGCGTTACCCGTACCACTACCACCACAGCACGACGTCGATCATGCCCGAGTACGTGGTGGAGCGGGTGCGCGACCTCACGAAGGGGCGCCCGGTCATCTACACGACCGAGGTGGGACAGAACCAGATGTGGGCCGCGCAGTACCTGTGCCTCACCGAGCCGCGGACGTGGGTGTCCTCGGGCGGCCTGGGCACCATGGGCTTCGGGCTGCCGGCGGCCCTCGGCGCGCAGATCGGCCGTCCAGACGCGCTCGTCATCGACATCGCGGGCGACGGCTCCATCCAGATGAACAGCCAGGAACTTGCCACGGCGGCCATCAACCATCTGCCGGTCAAGGTGATCATCCTCAACAACGGCTACCTCGGCATGGTGCGTCAGTGGCAGGAGCTCTTCTACGAGCACCGGTATTCGTCGTCCACGTTGCCGCAGGACTGCCCGGACTTCGTCAAGCTCGCCGAGGCCTACGGTGCCTTCGGTGTGCGGGCGACCACTCCCGCCGAGCTCGACGATGCCCTCGTGGCGGCCTTCGCCTTCGACGGCCCGGCGGTCGTCGACGTACGCGTCGAGCGCGAGGAGAACGTGTTCCCGATGGTGGCTCCGGGCGGCTCGATCGACGAGATGCTCGGCGGCATTCCTGGCGGGCCGGTGTCTGACATGCTGGACAGCGAGCTGTTCGAGGGGGTGTGGGAGTGATGAAGCACACTCTCTCGGTGCTCGTGGAGAACCGTCCCGGCGTGCTCACCCGTGTGGCCTCGCTCTTCGCTCGGCGCGGCTTCAACATCGATTCACTCGCGGTGGGTGTGACCGAGGACCCGACCCTCTCACGCATGACGATCGTGGTCTCGGTGCAGGACGAGAACGCGGTGGAGCAGGTGACCAAGCAGCTCCACAAGCTCATCAACGTGATCAAGATCCAGGATCTCGACCCGGCCGAGATGATCGACCGGGAGCTCGTGCTGTTCAAAGTGAGCGCTCCACCGGAGCTGCGGCACGAGATCATCGAGATCACGAACGTCTTCAGGGCCAAGATCGTGGACGTGGGACGCTCCACGTTGACGATCGAGGCCACCGGCACCGGCGACAAGCTCGCGGCCATGGAGGATCTCCTGCGGGCGTACGGCATCAAGGAGCTCGCCCGCACCGGCAAGATCGCCCTCACGCGAGGCGGCAGAGACGCCGCTGGCGCATAGGGCACCAGGGTACGGTCCCGCCGAGTCGTGGCGGTGGCAGGGTACGGGAACGAAGGACAGTCGACAGTCGCCCCCGGAGGGGCGCAGGAAGAAGGGGACGCTATGGCAACCGTGTACTACGAGCAGGACTGCGACATCGGCCTCGTGCGTGATCGCGCTATCGCGGTCATCGGCTTCGGCAGCCAGGGCCACGCGCACGCGCTCAACCTGCACGACAGCGGGTGTGACGTGCGGGTCGGTCTGCGACCCGGCTCGAAGTCGTGGGACGCGGTCAAGGAGGCGGGGCTCAAGGTCATGACGCCGCGCGAGGCGGCAGGGGAGGCGGACATCATCATGATGCTCACTCCCGATGAGACCCAGGCGCATACGTACTACTCGGAGATCCACGAGTCGATGAGCGCCGGCAAGGTGCTCGCGTTCGCCCACGGCTTCAACATCCACTACAACCAGATCGTCCCGCCCGCCGACGTCGACGTCGTGATGATCGCCCCCAAGGGCCCCGGTCACATGGTCCGCCGGACGTTCACCGAGGGCTCGGGCGTGCCGTGCCTCGTGGCGGTTCATCAGGACGCGAGTGGACGTGCGCTCGACACTGCGCTCGCGTGGGCGGCCGGCATCGGCGGTGCGCGTGCGGCGGTCATCGAGACCACGTTCGCCGAGGAGACCGAGACGGACCTCTTCGGTGAGCAGGCTGTCCTGTGCGGCGGCCTCACGCACCTCATCCAGGCCGGCTTCGAGACACTCGTCGAGGCGGGCTACCAGCCGGAGATCGCCTACTTCGAGTGCATGCACGAGGTGAAGCTCATCGTCGACCTCATGTACGAGGGCGG
>CAYMSA010000062.1:9722-10109 GCA_964392965.1 uncultured Coriobacteriaceae bacterium | reverse complement strand
ACCGTCACGTCCCAGCCGCTCTCGGCCAGATAGCGCGCCGTCGCGAGCGGACGCTGCACGCCCGTGCCGCCCTTGGGCGGAAACTCGTAGGTGACGAAGAGGAGGCGCATCTAGCCGCCCAGCCTCTCGTAGACGCCACGCAGGCGCACCGCCTGCGCCTCCCAGTGGTACTCGGCCTCGGCGAGCGCCCGCCCGGCCTCGCCCATCGCCCGCCGCCGCTCGGGATCGGCGAGCACGGAGTCGATCGCGGCCGCGATCGCCACGGCGTCGCCCGGCGGCGTGAGCAGGCCCGCCCGCGGAACCCGGCGCCTGTGGAGCTGGACGGGGCCCGGCCGTTACGGGGCGAGGTCCCGCCCGCCCCCCCGGTATTTAAAGAAAAAGCGGGTG
>CAYMSA010000062.1:2875-9712 GCA_964392965.1 uncultured Coriobacteriaceae bacterium | reverse complement strand
GGCCTGCTGACCCGGCCGCATGAGGAGCTGGCGAAGCCCCGGCAGATCGGTGCCGAGGACCGGCACGCCCGCCATGAAGTACATGAAGACGCGGTTGGGCCACGCGAGCCGGTGATTGAGCGTGACGCCGTCGAGGAAGACCGTCCCCACATCAGCGCCGCACGTGAGCGCGAAGAGGTCATCGTGAGGGACCTGGCCCATGACGTGCACGCGCTCCCCGATGCCGAGTGAGGCCACACGCGAGCGCATCGCGCCCTCGTACTCGCCGCGCCCCTGCACCACGAGCGCCGCCCGGGGTACGCGCGCGACGGCCTCGAGGAGCTCGTCGATGGCGCGGCCGGGCAGGAGCGCCCCCTGATAGAGCACGACGGCCCGGTCCGCCGGGATGCCGAGCCGCTCGCGCAGAAGCGGCGGCCCCACGGGACGCAGCCCGGGGCAGTTGGCCACGACCGTCGCCTGTACGCCGTAGCGCTCGCGCAGAACCTCGGCGAGGCCGTCGCATACGGTGATGACCGCAGCCGCACCGGGGATGAGACGCCGCTCGAGCAGGCGCAGGCGCGTCTGCACGGGCCACGAGCGTTGGAAGGGGCGCTGCATGAGCGAGTCCGGGTAGAGCTCGTGGGCGTCGTAGACGTACGGCACGCCGAGGCGTGCAGCCGCCGAGGCGCCTGCCGCAAGCGTGTCGGTGTCGTGGCAGTGGACGACGTCGGGCGCAAGCGACACGAGGGCCTCGGTGAGCGCACGCGTGCGCGCCCGGTGCTGCCGGAGCTTGGCGACCGGCGCCGAGAGCGGGGCGCTCGTGTACTCGGCCACACGGCGGACGGTGAAGGCGTCCGAGCGGTCCACGTCCGGCAGGCCCGGCGCGCGCAGTGCGCACACGTCCACGGTGTGCCCGGCGCTCACGAGCTCGCGCGCCTCACGCGCCACGCGGGCGTCGGCCGTCATGTCGTTCAGCACGACCATCGCCACACGCATCAGGACCCCGCCCCCCTCTCGCGAACCGCCGGGGTGCCCGCCCGGCACCCGATGACTTCACGATACACGGTCAGGAGCGCGTCGTTGAACGCATCCACACCGAAGCGCCCGACCGCCGACGCATGCAGGCGCGCCGGATCGAAGCTGCCGAGTGAGCGCGCCACAGACGCGATGCCCGCCGCGAGCGCTTCAGGGCAGCCCGGCTCCACGAGCGCACCGCAGCTCTCGTCCACGAACCACTCCGGCCCACCGCACCGCGTGGCAACCACCGGCACGCCACAGGCGAGCGCCTCGAGCGCCACGACGCTGAACGTCTCGACGAGACTCGGCACAACGACGATGTCCGCCGAGCGGTACGCGGCCACGAGGTCGTCGCCGTGAAGCGCACCCGCGAAGCGGACGCGCTCCCCCACGCCGAGGACGGCCGCCCCCTCCTCGAGCGCCGGGCGCTCGGGCCCGGAGCCAACGAGCGTGAGCGTGACGGGGCCGGGCAGGAGCTCCGCGAGGTGCGGCAACGCCTCGATCGCGAAGCGCTGGCCCTTCACGGGTAACAGGTTCCCCACGCCGAGGAGCGCGAGGCCTTCGTGCGGGCTGCCGGGCCCCGGGAAGAAGCGGGCGGCGTCCACCACGTCCCCCACCGCGCGCACCGGACGGCGGAGCGCGACGCCCTGCTCCTCGGCGAAGCGCTCGATGTCGGCGCCGAGGAACGGGCTCACCGCCACGACGGCGTCAACACCCGCAAGCGCCGCGGCGATCGCCCGCGAGCGCACGGGCGTGGTGGCGGCGCGTGCGGTGAGGGTGTGCTCGGTCAGCACGACGGGCAGGCCGCGCCGCCGGGCCACCGCGACCGCCGCCGCGCCGGCCGGGCAGCTCACGTGCGCGTGCAGGACGTCGGGCCGCCAGCGGGTGCGCTCGAGCCGCTCGAGGCCGCGGTCGAGCGCTGCCGCCCACCGCGCCAGGAAGGCATCCTCGGCATGCGCGATCTGCGGGACGAGCGAGACGCGCGGCCGGATGAGCGGGACGCCCGCATCGGCCGAGTCGTGCACGCGGTGGCGCCACAGGCCACTCGCGAGCTCCTCCCGCCCCACTGCGAACGGATAGACGACGGCCACGTCGTGCCTCGCCGAGAGGGCGCGCACCTGCTCGCGCACGAAGACGCCCGCCGCGGGCGTGCGGGGCGTCGGGTAGCGTGAGGGGACGACCGCGATCCTCATCGGGAGCCCTTGCTGCCCGCGCGCTCGCGGGAGACCGCATGCTCCCGCGCGGCCGCGTGCTCCCCCACGGCCGCATCCAGCAGCCCGGCGAGCTCGGCGGCCTGCGCGTCGCTCCTGAAGCGCGCGGCGAACTCCGGCGCGGCCCCTCCGAGCGCCTCCGGACCCTTCGTCGCGAGCGAGCAGAGCGCTTCGGCGATCGCGGCTGCATCATCGTAGGGCACGACCGTCCCCGTCCCGGACTCGCGCAACCAGCGCGAGACCGTCGAGTCCCCGGAAAGCGCGAGAACCGGGCGACCGGACGCCCAGTACTCGAAGACCTTGCCGGTGAGCACGTCATCGCGCCCCGGCCCGGACGGGTTGAGCAGCATGAGTGCGTGCGCCTCCCGCATGAGGCGGATCGCCTCGGCACGCGGGAGTGGATCCGTGAACCGGACGAAGCCGAGGCCACGGGCCTCGATGTCGGCCCGCACCTCGGGCGCCACCTTGCCCACGAACTCGACGGCGAGCCGCTCGGCCAGCCCGGGCATCGCGTTTCGCGCCTGCTCGAGCGCCGCGGCGAGCGGGATGTCGGTCACCTGCCGCCCGTACACGGTCCCGACGACCCTCAGCGTCCAGGGCGGCCCCGGCGGCGGCGTCACGACGCCGGAGAAGTCCCGCGCGTCCCATCCGTTCGGCAGGAAGGTCGCACGCCCGGCGTGCTTGCCGAGTGTCGCCATCTGCCCCGGGGAGACCGTCGTGATGCGCGAGGCACTCGCGAGCGTGCGGGCCTGGATGGCCGCGCGGCGCTCGCGCAGCCGGTCGCCCGGCACGTAGGGGTTGTCGACGTACGGGTCGCGGAAGTCGGCCACCCACGGCACGTCGAACCCTGCAGCGAGCCGCCGCGCGGCCACGTGCGCCGAGAAGGGCATCGCCGTCGACCACACCGCATCGACCGGCGTCTCGATGCGCCGCGCGGCCTTCACGACCTCCCGGGACCACCGGAGCGCCTCGTCGGGCAGCAGGTGCCACCGGAGCCACATCATGAGCCGGTACGGCCGGGACGGCAGCAGGTGCGCAGGGACGCGCAGGATCGTGAAGGGCTCGTCGGCGCCGAGGATGGCAGCATCGACCGCACCGCGATACCGGTCGCACGTGATGACCGTGGCACGCCACCCGTACGCGGGGAGCGCGCGGGCGAAGCGAAGCGCGCGCTGGCCACCGATGCCCGCGAACGGCGGGAAGTGGTACGCGATCATGAGCAGATGTCGCAGGGGCGCAGCCGGTTCGGCCAGGCGCATGTGGACACCATCCCCGGGGAAGCGGCCGGTCGTACCTGTGACGTCGCACGGTCATGCGGTGTCACCGGTATTGTATACTCACGCGATGCCGGAACCGCACTTCCCTGCAGGGGGCCGCAGTTGAGACGCACACGGATCGCTTTCGTCGGCGAGGCCCGCTGGGTCACCCTGCTGGCCGAGGAGCTGAACCGCCGCCACCCCGCCCTCGTCCGCTGTCACGCGATGCCCTTCTCGGCGCGCCGCGCATGGGCACGCAAGCTCTGGCTGCTCCTCGCGCACGACATCATCGTGCGGGTCGGCATGCCGCCCAACCTCGCCCGCCGCCACGAGCGCCTCTGGGTGTGGATGAGCCGCCATCGCCGCCCCCGGCTCACCACGTTCATCTACTGGATCGGCACCGACGTCCTCACCGCGCTGCGCCGCTCCGCCGAGGGCACGCTGCCCGAGGCCGACCTCGCCGCCATCCGCGCCTGGCGCAACATCACCGGCGTCGAGCGCCTCACCAGCGAGCTCGCGACCCTCGGCGTGAGCGCCACGACCGTCCCCTACCCCGGCCTCACGCGCGAGCCACCCGCCGAGGCGCCGCCGCTTCCCGCGCGGATGACGGTCCTCGGCTACGTGCCGGACCACCGCCGCGACTTCTACGACCTCCCCACGCTTCTCGCAGCCGCCCGCGCACTGCCCGACGTCGACTTCATGATCGCCGGCGGAACCGGGCATGACCTCACGGGACTCCCGCCCAACGTGCGCTTCCTCGGCTTCGTGGAGGATATGGACGCCGTCTACGCCGCGGCGAGCTGCGTCGTCCGCCTCGTGGCGCACGACGGCGCCGGGATGTCTGTCGCCGAGGGCCTGCTCGCCGCGCGCCCCGTCATCTACTCCTACGAGTGGCCGCACACCATCCACGTGCCGTATCGTGACGAACACGGCCTCGTGACGGCGCTCGCCGCCCTCAGAGAACAGCACGTGGCCGGTGGTATCCTACGTAACGATGCTGGCCGGGCGTGGGCCCTGCGCGAGTACGACCAGGGAGCCAGGATCGCCCGTCTGCTCGACACCCTCCTCTCCGATGCCTGACACCACGATGGACGGACCACGGATCGATGCCTGAAGACGAGACGCAGGAGACAGCACAGCCGAGGCAGGTGCGCCTCGGCTCGGCATCCGCCTACACGCTCCTCGCGCAGGTCTTCCGGCTCGGCGTGGGCTTCGTCACGAGCATCCTCATCGCGCGCGCGCTCGGCCCGGAGGGCAAGGGCATCCTCACCGAGGTCCAGCAGGTGCCCGCCATCCTCGCGGCCGTCTTCAACCTCGGCATCGCGAGCGCCAACACGTACTTCATCGGCACACGCAAGCACCGCCTCGCCGAGGTCATGGGCAACTCGCTCGCCATCGCGGGCGTCCTCGGCGCCATCGGGGTGCCCATCGTGCTGCTGTTCACCGTGGGGCCGCTCGCCGTCGTGGAGAGCATCCCGCTCACCGCAGCGGTCATCGCCTGCGCGATCCTGCCGGTGACGCTCGCGGCCCAGAACATCGCGGGCATCAACATGGGGCTCGGCGAGATGAAGGCCCTCGCGCGCACGCAGATGGCGGGCGTGATCGTCTCGCTCGCCGTCATCGGCGGCGCGTACCTCGTCGAGATGCTGACGATCCCGACGGCCACCGCGGCGATGCTCCTCTCGGCGCTCCTCGGCCTGGTGCTCAACTCGCAGCGCCTCATGCGGCACTACACCAGGCGACTCTCCGTGAAGCTTTCCACACTCAAGGAGTCCGCCTCGTACTCGGGCAAGGCGTACATGTCCAACCTCGCCGGGTACCTCAACTACCGGCAGGACCTCATCGTCCTCGGCTACCTCGGCGGGTCGGCGGCGGTCGGCGTGTACTCGGTGGCGGTCACGTTCGCCGAGCTCATGTGGAACGCCCCCAACGCGCTCGCGAGCTCGCTCCTCGCCAAGAACCTCCAGTCGAGCGCCGAGGACGCCGATGCGCTCACGCTGCGGAGCGCCCGCGTGACGGCCGTGTTCATGCTCGTCATCTGCCTCCTGGCCGGCCTCATCATGGCGCCGGTCATCCGGCTCCTCTTCGGCGTCGAGTTCCTGCCGGCGACGGTCCCCTTCCTCCTGCTGCTGCCGGGCATCTGGATGATCGGCATCTCGCGCGTGCTGAGCGCCAACCTGGCGTCGAAGGGCCTCCTCTACCCGTGGGTCTCCTTCGGGGCGATGGCCGGCAACCTGGTCCTCAACATCGTACTCATCCCGGTGTGCATCGCCGCCTTCCCCGACCTTGCGGGCGGGGCCATCGGCGCGGCGCTCTCGTCGTCCGTCTCCTACACGGGCAGCTCGCTCGTGACGATGTGGCTCTTCTCGCGCAACACCGGCGCGCGCCCCCGCCAGTGGTTCGTCGTGACGGCCGCCGATGCGCGGGCCCTCGGCGCCTCGGCGCGCGGCTACCTCGAGAGACGGCGACGGCGCCCGTGACGCCCGGGAGCGCACGCCGCACGCGCATCGCCTTCGTCGGCGAGCCCCGCTGGGCGCGCATGCTCGCTGCCGAGCTCGAGGCGGCCTACCCGGACGTCGTGAGCTGCCGGCACCACACGGCGGCCGACGGGCGCTCGCCGTGGCACAAGCTCTGGCTGCTCGCATCGAGCGACGTCCTCGTGCGCGTGGGCGCGCTCCCCGACTTTCGCACCCGGCGTGACCGGCTCTGGCTCGCCGCTGGCCGCCACCGGCTCCCGCGGCTGCGCATCGTCACGTACTGGATGGGCACGGACGTCCTGCGGCTGCTCGAGCGCGCGGCCTCGGGGAACCTTCCGTCAGCGGAGCTCGCCTGCTTCAACGCGTGGACCAACCTCGCCGGTGCCGACCGTCTGACCGAGGAGCTCCGCTCGGCGGGGGTGGACGCCCGCACGGCCCCCTTCCCTGGCGCGGTCATCGCCATGCCCGACCAGATCGCGCCGATGCCGGCGCGGATGACCGTCCTGAGCTACGTCCCCGACCACCGCAGGGACTTCTACGGGCTCCCCGCACTCCTTGCGGCTGCCGGGGCGCTCCCCGACGTGCGCTTCCGTATCGCGGGGGGCGACGGCGCGGGACTCACCGCCATACCGGAGAATGTCGAGTTCCTCGGCTTCGTCGACGACATGGCGTCCGTCTACCGCGAGGCGAGCTGCGTGGTGCGCCTCGTCCCCCACGACGGCGCGGCGATGTCCGTGGGTGAAGGGCTCCTCGCCGCGAGGCCGGTCATCTACTCGTACCCGGTCCCGCACACGATCCACGTCCCGTACGGCGACGCCCCGGCCCTCATCGCCGAACTCGGCCGGCTCAGGGCGCTCCACGCCGCAGACGGCATCCCACTCAATGCCGAGGGACGGA
>CAYMSA010000062.1:0-2775 GCA_964392965.1 uncultured Coriobacteriaceae bacterium | reverse complement strand
GCACCGGCCGGCCGCCCTACTCCCCGTCGAGGATGGCGCGCAGCGTCTCTCGGAAGGCCGGCCCGCATGCGGGATCGCGCAGCGTGAGCCGCACATTCGCCTCGAGCCAGGACGGCACGGTGCCCGTGTCGAAGCCGGGCTCTTCGATGCTCACCGCGTACATCTCCTCGGTCCGCAGCAGTGCGCGCAGCGCGTCGGTCAGCTGGATCTCATCGCCCGCACCGGGCGCCACATCCGGCAGCAGCGACATGACGGTCGGCGTCAGCAGGTAGCGGCCGAAGATGACGAGGTTGCTCGGCGCGTCTTCCACCGACGGCTTCTCCACCAGGTCGGTCAGGCGCCAGAGCCCGGGCTCGATCTCCTCGCCCGCGATCACGCCGAAGCGGCACACGTCCTCGGCAGGAACCGGCGTCACCGCGATGACCGACGCGCCAAAGCGCTCGTGGACCTCGCGCAGCCGCGGAAGGCAGTCGGCCTCGGGCACGATGACGTCACCGAGGAGCAGGTAGAAGGGCTCGTTGTTGACGTACGGCGCCCCGCACAGGACCGCGTGCCCGAGTCCCCGGGGTATCCCCTGCCGCACGTAGAAGACGTTCGCTAGCTCCGAGATCGCCCGGATCTCATCCGCCTGGGGGGCCTTCCCCGCTCCCTGGAGCAACTGCTCGAGCTCATGCGAGCGGTCGAAATGGTCCTCGATGGCGCGCTTACCGCGTCCTGTGACGATGAGGACGTCTTCGGCGCCCGCCGCCACGGCCTCCTCCACGACGTACTGGATGACGGGCTTGCCCGCTACCGGCAGCATTTCCTTCGGCTGTTCTTTCGTGGCCGGCAGGAAGCGAGTGCCAAGCCCTGCGGCGGGAATGATAGCTTTCATGGTCGATGTCCCCTCGTCCGGTCCCCCGACGTGTCGCGCGAGCGCGACAGTCGACAGCAACCGTTCAAGGATGGCACCAACACCGGAACGCGTCCATACCTGCGATTCTCCGCCAGACGTCAGTCGCGCACGTCGAAGGAGTCGACCACCACGACCGTGCCCGTCGACTCCGGGACCTTCGTGCCCAGCACGCGGATCTCCAGTGTGTGCGTGCCACGCGCGAGCGTGCCCGAGTCCCACACGGGGCAGCGCCAGCCGAGCGGCCCGTACTGCGAGACCGTCGCGCGGCGGACACCGTCGATGTAGACGTCGGCTTTGCCGTAGAAGGGCGCCCTGGGGCCGATCCACGTCACGCCGGTGCCCGTGAAGCGGTAGGTCACCTTGGTTCCGGCCCACCTGCTGTAGCGGTAGGTGCCGCTCGTGTACGTCGTGTTGGCGCAGTTCACCCACGTGCCCGAGAACGTGCCGGCCGTCTCGTTCGCGCGCGCGGCCACCTCGGCAAGCTCGGTCGTCCCGGTGTCGAACGTGTCCATCACGACCACGTAACCGGTCGAAGCGGCGTTCTTCTTCCCGGTGAGGCGGATACTGACGGTGTGCTCCCCGCTCTTGAGTCCCGACGTCTCCCAGATCGTCGCGGCAAGCGTAGCCTTCGAGGCCGGCGCGTAGCAGTCGACCGTCGCCACCTTCGTGCCGTCGACGTAGACATCGGCCATGCCATACATGGACTGCTTCGGGCCGATCCACGAGATCGCCGTCCCGTTGAACTTCACCTTGAACTCGGTGCCCGTCCAGCGTCCGTACGTATAACTGTCTCCCGAGTACGCGGAGCTCCTGACCGGCACGAAGCGGTCGAACGTCACGCCTGCCGAGTAGTCCTCGACGATGCCGTCGGCAACGGGCTCGGGTTCGACCGCCGACGCGGCGAGCGTCATGAACGTCGTCTGATAGCTGACGGTGGCCGGCGTCCTCGTCCCCTCGAGGTAGATGCCGCCCGAGAGCGTGACGGTGAACGAGTCGCCCGGCTCGTAGGTGACACCTGCCGGGCGGAAGATGAAGGCGTTGCCCACGCCGTAGCCCTCGAAGCTCGCGTTGAAGTAATCGGCGGACGTGCTCGGGCTGGCTGAGTGGTCACTTGCGTCGAAGCGCCAGGTCTTACCGTCCGAGGCACGCTTGAGCGTCACGGTGTGGCCGGTCGCGTCCCAATCGTAACGGGCGGGATTGAGTGTGATGGACCACGGCGTGGCCGACGAGAAGAACTCCACCGGGAAGTAGCCCGCGGCCGGCCAGTTGATCGAGGTGTAGGAGACGGTGTCCGTCCGGGACTTGTCGAATGCGTAGGTCGTGTGCCAGGAGTTGGCGAAACCGATGCCCGTCACCTTCATCGCCGGGTTCAGGAGCCAGCGACGATGACCGACCGTCGACACCGTGCTTGAGTACGAATCGGCGAAGCACCCCTTCTGGAACCCCTCCGAGTCCTGGTAGCCCGAGCCGATGTTGCTCGACTTCGTCGAAGAGAGGCCCGTCTGGTAGAAGGAGTCACTCATGCCCGACGGCTGGGAGGGCGTGTGGGTGAGCACGCGTGTCGCGGCAAGCAGAACGGCCCCGTACTGGGCGGTCGACGAGCGACCAGCGTCAAGCGTCACATCGGCGGGCAGCCCGGCGAGGTACCGACCGAAGTTGATCATCTTCAGTCCGTCGTTGGCGAACGACGAATGGACCGCGCCCGTCGCGTACGGGCTGCTCCAGCTGGGTGTGGCCGAGTACGGCGTGCCCGTGTAGGTGGGCTGCAGCGCGCTCCACTGGGCGCGGATCTGGTCTTCGGTCCGCCCCGCCGTGTCCACGGTCCAGGTCGCCGCCAGGGCGGGCTCCGGCGCGAGCGTCGCCACACCGACGAGCGAGAC
>CAYMSA010000061.1:2877-10125 GCA_964392965.1 uncultured Coriobacteriaceae bacterium | reverse complement strand
CGGTAGCGCCGCCAGTGCCAGACGCCGAGCGTGAACAGGACGATGCTCGCTGCCTTGAGGGCCACCGCGCTCCACAGTCCTCGCTCGAACGCGGCTCGCATGACCGGGTTCGCCTCGGCCACCTGCCCGAGCGACAGGCCGGCGGCCGTCGCAGCCAGATCGAAGAGAGACAGCACGCCCACGAGCGCCAGCAAGACGACGAGCAGGGGCCTGCTGTCTCGAAGCGCTGTGAGAATCGAGGGGCGACGGCGGTCGAAGCCGGTCCTGCGCTCGGGGACGTGCCACGATACGTGACGGTCGCGGCGGTCAGCCGCGCGCCGGTCTGCGATAGACACGGTCGAGGCGCGCGATTGGTGCGTCGGGTGCTGGAGGTCGACGTGTGTGTTCATCCGGCAATGACCATCGTCAGCTGTTCTCCGGGCCGTGGCTCGTCAGTTGCGCGTCTTCGGCCGTACCTCTGGATTCCCGCATCAAGGAGTATCGAAACGGTCACGGATGGTCGACGGATCGTCGGCCTGATGACCGTCCGGTGACGCCCACGGGTGCCAACGCAAGCCGGAGCAGGCCGGTGCTATGATGGGTGCGCCGCATAGGGCGCGGGTAGTTCTGCATACCCGCGGATGCTGACGGCACGATCGATCATCACCCCGCCCCGGCGCCTCACAGGGGGTCGGGGTGTCTCCGTTCAAGGGGGAGCCAGGTTCTTATGCGCAGAAGAGTCGCCGTCTTCACCTGTCGCACGTTCGCCGCACTGAAGCGACGCAACTACCGGCTGTACTTCATCGGACAGTCGATCTCGCTTGCCGGAAACTGGATGCAGAGCGTCGCGCAGTCGTGGCTGGTGCTGCACCTGACCGGCTCGGGCACAGCGCTCGGCATCGTCACCGCACTGCAGTACGGGCCCACGCTCTTCCTGGGGCCGTACGCGGGTGTGCTCGCCGACCGGCTTCCCAAGCGCCGCATCCTCTACATCACGCAGGGGCTCTCAGGGCTGGTCGCGCTCGTCTTGGGAATGTCGGTGGCCACGGGACGCGCGACGGGGGAGCTCGTGTACGTGATGGCCGCGGTACTGGGATTCGTGACGGCGCTCGACTACCCGGTCCGGCAGACGTTCTTCTTCGAGCTGGTCGGTCCGCGGGAGATGCTGAGTGCTGTGGGTCTCTCGGGCATGATGACGAACCTCGCAAGAGTCGCCGGTCCGGCGGTTGCCGGCATCCTGATCGCCACCGCCGGGCTTGCCGCCTGCTTCCTCGTGAACGCCGGGACCTCGGTCGTCTCGATTGCGTGCATCCTGCTCATGCGCCCCGCGGAGTTCACCCCGGTCCAGGCATTGTCCGGGCGGCACTCGGGCACGCTGAGGGAGGGCCTCGCGTACGCCACCCGGACGCCGGTCGTCAGAGAGGTGCTCGTTATGATGGCGGTCGTCGGCGTCCTCACCTACGAGTTCGGGGTGACGTTGCCGCTGCTCGCGAAGTACACGCTTGGCGGTGAGGCCGATGCGCTCGCCTGGATCATGTCGTCGATGGGCGTCGGCGCGGCTGCCGGGGGGCTGCTGACAGCGGGGCGCCGGGGCGAGGGCCTCAAGCGGCTGTCACTCATCGCGCTCGCGTTCGGAGCGGTCACGGCTGCGGTCGGGTTCGCGTCGACGCTGCCTGTCGTGTGCGGGCTGATGGTGTTCGTCGGCGTCTTCTCGGCACGGTTCGTCGGCCTCTCCAACGCCACATTGCAGCTCACGAGCGACCCCGCGATGCGCAATCGCGTCGTGGCACTTTGGAGCAGCGTCTTCCTCGGCTCGACGTTTCTCGGCGGGCCGCTCATCGGCTGGATCGGTGAGGCGGCCGGTACGAACGCCGCATTCCTGGTTGGCGCGGTTGGCGGAGTGGTTGCGGCCGTCATGGGCTGGCGGAGCGCGCGGCGCATTGCTGCCCTCGGGGGCTCGGGCGTGTCGGCCGAGGTTCCGAATGCGTCGGTTTCGGCGCAGAACTCATCGCCTACGTGCGGGGACGGGGAGGGAGTCACCGAACCGATCGGGACGGTCGCCGCGTAGGCTACACGGCGCGGCTGCCTTCACTCCGGCGGCGCCCGGCCGTCTCTGTCGCTGACCCGGGCGGCGCGGCGGGTATGATGGAGACTGTCCGCGCCCGCCGGCGTCGTGGCTGCACCCGCACCGCGTGAAGTCCGGCCGCATCGAAGGGGATACGCTCATGGGCCTCGAAAGCTACCGCGAGAAGCGCGATTTCGACCGTACGCCCGAACCGACGGGCGGAGCGCACACAGGAGGCGGTCTCATCTACGTCATCCAGAAGCACGCGGCCTCGCAGCTTCACTACGACCTGCGGCTCGAGCTCGAGGGCGTGCTGGTCTCCTGGGCAGTGCCCAAGGGCCCCTCGCTCGATCCCGCCGACAAGCGCCTCGCCGTGCACGTGGAGGACCACCCGCTCGACTACGCGGGATTCGAAGGCACGATTCCCGAGGGCGAGTACGGTGGCGGGACGGTCATGGTGTGGGACCGGGGCACGTGGGAGCCGCTGGAGGACCCGGTCGCCGGTCTCGCCGAGGGCAGTCTCAAGCTCGAGATCAAGGGTGAGCGCCTGAAGGGCTCCTGGGCGCTCGTGCGCATGCGCCCGCGCAAGGGAGAGCGGGCCGAGAACTGGCTGCTCATCAAGCACCGTGACGAGCATGCGGTGGCAGGGCACGAAGGCGCCGCCTCACCGGAGTGGAGCACCTCGGTCGCGACAGGCAGGACGATGGAGGAGATCGCCGCGGCCGCTCAGGACGGAGAGTAGCCGAGCATCGCCACGACCTCGGCGTCGCTGATCTCGCGGAAGTCCCGGTAGTATGACGCCACTGCGAACGATCCGGCGGTCTGGGCGATCCGGCACCACACGTCGTCGGCTTCGCGGGTGAGGAGCGTCGCCGACTCGATCGGCCCGCACGGCACGACGATCGAGAGGCTCGCGCACCCGTGGGCCCGGATCATCCGGGCCGCGCCGACGGCGGTGAAGCCTGTGGCAAGCCCGTCGTCGACCAGCCAGACGCGTCGGCCGACGAGTGAGGGGAGTGGCCAGCCGCCCGGATACGCGGTGCGGCGGCGTTCGACCTCGGCGAGTGTCTCAGCGGCGACGCGCTCTATAGTCGCGTCATCGACGCCGAATGCCTCGACGATCGGTTCGTTCAAGGTGACCGTGCCGTCCACGGCGATGGCGCCGAAGCCCATCTCGGGACTCGAGGGCAGCGGCAGCTTGCGCACGAACATCGGCCGTATGTCGCAGGCGAGTGCGTCGGCGAGCGGCAGGGCCACCGGGATGCCTCCGCGCGGGAGCGCGAAGACCACGGCGTCAGGGTCGCTTTCGGGGGCGATCCACGCGACGAGACTGTCGCCCGCCCCTATACGGTCCCGGTAGACCGGCTCCGGCCAGTCCGTCTTCTTCAGGACGTGCAGGCGACCTGGTGCTCGCATGACCTCCACCCCCTCCAGCGGGTACGCGCGTAGAGTGTCCCGCCGATTGCAGCGGCCTATCACACCAGCACATACCCGCCAGAAGGCGTCTCAACACCGCGGTACTCTCTCGGTGGTACTTCAGACCGCGTCGTCGAGCGCCTCGGCGAACTGACTCTCGTAGAGGTCGGCGTAGAAGCCCCCGCGTGCCAGGAGCTCCGTGTGCGTGCCCTGTTCGATGATCGAGCCTTCGTTCATCACGAGGATCACGTCGGCGTCCCTGATCGTGGACAGGCGGTGGGCGATCACGAAGCTCGTGCGGTTCTTCATGAGCTCCGACATCGCGCGCTGGATGAGTGACTCGGTGCGCGTGTCGACGGAGCTTGTGGCCTCGTCGAGGATGAGCACGGCCGGGTCTGCGAGGAAGGCCCGCGCGATGGTCAGCAGCTGCCGCTGGCCTTGCGAGATGTTGGAGCTGTCATCGTTCAGCTCGGTCTCGTAGCCGAGCGGGAGTGTGCGCACGAAGTGCTCCACGTACGCCGCGCGCGCCGCCGCGCAGGTCTCCTCTTCGGTGGCGTCGAGCCGGCCGTAGTGGAGGTTCTCGCGGATCGTGCCCTTGAACAGCCACGTGTCCTGCAGCACCATGCCGAACGTCCGCCGAAGGTCGTCGCGCGCCATATCGCGCGTGTCCACCCCATCGAGCAGGATGGCGCCGCCGTCGAGCTCGTAGAAGCGCATGAGCAGGTTCACGAGCGTCGTCTTACCCGCCCCGGTGGGGCCGACGATCGCGACCGTCTGGCCGGGGAGCGCTTCGAGGTCGAGGTGCTCGATGAGGGGCTTGTCCGCCGAGTAACTGAACGAGACGTCGCGGAACTCGACGTGCCCCTTCGGCTCCACAAGTCGCACGGGGCGTGCCGGGTCGGCGATCTCCTCGGGCGCGTCGAGCAGCTCGAAGACCCGCTCGGCGGAGGCCACGGTCGACTGCAGGACGTTGGCGATGCTCGCGGTCTGCGTGATCGGCTGCGTGAACTGGCGCGAGTACTGGATGAACGCCTGCACGTCGCCGAGCGACAGCGTGCCGTTGGCCACGCGCAGTCCGCCGAGCACGGCGATGGCCACGTAGTTGAGGTTGTTCAGGAAGCCTAGCGACGGCTGTATCGTGCCCGAGATGAACTGTGCCTTGAAGCTCGCCTGGAAGAGCGCCTCGTTCTCAGTGTCGAAGGTGGCGATCGCCTCCTCCTGGTGGCCGAAGACCTTCACGACGCTGTGGCCGGTGAGGATCTCCTCGACGTGGCCGTTGAGCGCGCCCGTGCGCTCCCACTGTGCCGCGAACTGCTTCTGCGATCGCTTGGCGATGAACATCGTGACGACCGCCGAGAGGGGGATGATGAGGAGCGATATGACGGCGAGAAGCGGACTGATCCAGAACATCATGCCGAGTACGCCGATGATCGTGAACACGGCGGTGATGAGCTGCGTGGCGCTCTGCGAGAGGGTGTGCGCGATGTTGTCGATGTCGTTGGTGACGCGGGAGAGCGTGTCACCTCGCGGGTTGTCGTCGAAATAGCGCAGAGGCAGCCGGCCGAGCTTGCGGTCGACCTCCCGGCGCATGGCGTACACGGTGCGCTGGGCCACGCCGGCCATGAGGTAGGCCTGCAGCCAGCTGAAGAGCGCAGCGATCAGGTAGACGGCCGCGAGAAGCGCCACCTTCGCGCCCACGGCTCGGAAGTCGACTCCCTCTCCGGGTGTGAGCGTCATGCTCGCCAGCATGTCGGCGAGGTCGTCCTGACCCTCGGCGCGCAGTGCGGCGACCGCCTGCTCCTGGGTGACTCCCTCCGGAATCTGGGCACTCAGGACGCCCTCGAAGATGAGATTGGTGGCCTGTCCCAGGATGCGGGGACCCATGACGTTGAACGCAACGCTTGCGATCGCCAGTATGACGACGACGATGAGCACCGTGCGGTGCGGGCGCAGGTAACCCCCGAGCCGCTTGAGCGAGCCGCGGAAGTTCCGGCTCTTCTGGGCGGGCGCCATGAGCGCGCCGTGCGGCCCGCCTCCGGGAGGGCCGCCGAACATCCCGCGACCCGGGCCCTGCTTGGGGCGGGGGTTCTCGCTCTCGGTGCTCATGCGACCTCCTCCTCGGTGAGCTGTGAGTTCACGATTTCGCGGTACGTCTCCGATGTCTCGAAGAGCTCCTCGTGCGTTCCGATGCCGACGATGCGGCCCTCGTCGAGTACGACGATCCTGTCGGCACGCATGATGGTACTCACGCGTTGCGCGACGATGATGAGGGCAGCGTCTCGCGTCTCCCGCTTGAGCGCAGCGCGCAGTGCCGCATCCGTCTTGAAGTCGAGTGCCGAGAAGCTGTCGTCGAAGACGTAGACCGGGGGACGCTTCATGAGCGCACGGGCGATCGCGAGGCGCTGGCGCTGGCCACCCGAGACGTTCGTGCCGCCCTGGGCGATGGGGGCGTCGAGTCGCTCCGGCAGCTCGCTCACGAATCCGCGTGCCTGGGCGATATCGAGTGCCTGCCAGAGCTCGTCGTCGGTCGCCTCCTCATTACCGTAGCGGAGGTTGCTCGCCACCGTGCCGCTGAAGAGGAAGGCCTTCTGCGGCACGAGGCCGATGAGTGCCCAGAGGTCCTGCTGCGCCATCTCGCGGATGTCGATTCCGTCGATGGTGACCCGTCCGGCCGTCACATCGTAGAAGCGCGGGATGAGGTTGATGAGCGTGGACTTGCCGGAGCCGGTGCTGCCGACGATGGCGGTCATCTGTCCCGGCAGGGCATCGAACGAGATGTCGCAGAGCACGGGGTCCTCGGCGCCGGGGTAGCGGAACTCCACGTTCTCGAAGCGCACATGTCCGCGTGGGCTGGTGAGTTTCGTGGGCGCGACAGGATCGGCGATGTCCGACTCGGTATCGAGCACGGCGTTGATGCGTTCGGAGGAGGCGGCCGCGCGTGGCACCATGATGAACATCATCGTCGCCATCATCACGGCCATGAGGATCTGCATGATGTAGGTGAGGAATGCGGTGAGGTTGCCTATGGGCATCGCGCCGCTGTCGATACGGATGGCGCCGAACCACATCGTCGCGACGAGTGCGAGGTTGAAGAACGCCATGATGATCGGCATGAGGGCTGCCATGAGCCGACTGACCTTGAGGGCAGTGTCCGTGAGGTCCACGTTGGCCTCATCGAAGCGCCGCTCCTCATAGTCGCCGCGCACGAACGCGCGGATGACGCGGATGCCGGCGAGCTTCTCGCGCATGACCTGGTTCACGCGGTCCACCTTGAGCTGCATGGACTTGAAGAGCGGCAGCGCCTGGCGCATCGCCACACCGATGACGATCGCCATGAGCGGCACGACGACCGCGATCAGCCCCGAGAGTGGGACGTCCTGCCTGAGCGCCATGATGACGCCTCCGACGGCCATGAACGGTGCGAGCACCATGAAGTTCAAGATCATGAAGAGCGCCATCTGGATCTGCTGGACGTCGTTGGTGGTACGAGTGATGAGGGACGGGGCCCCGAAGCGGTTGAACTCGACGAGTGAGAACTCCTGCACCTTGTGGAAGATCGCGTGGCGGACATCCTTGCCGAACGCCATCGCGATGCGTGACCCGAAGAAGACGGCGACGATGGAGACGACGCCGAGGACGAGCGCGACAGCCAGCATGATGCCACCGGCGTTGAGGATATAGGCGGTGTCCCCCTTCGCCACGCCGTTGTTGATGATGTCGGCGTTGAGCTCCGGCAGGTAGAGGTTACCGATGGCCTGCACGAGCATGAGCGCCATCACGAGGAGCAG
>CAYMSA010000061.1:0-2777 GCA_964392965.1 uncultured Coriobacteriaceae bacterium | reverse complement strand
TCGTCGCTGCGACGTTCGACGAGCCCGGCGGACTCGAGCTTCTGCAGCATCGCCGTGACCGTGGGACGCGAGACGTGCATCATCGCGGCAAGGTCGGTCTGGCTGATACCCACGTGCTGCTCGAGTGCCAGGAGGTAGCCGGCCTGTGCGGGGTGGGCCTGCTCTGGTGGCAGGATGGCCATCATGAGCCGATGCCGGAGCATCGACGCGCGGCGAAGGGCGTCGATCACCTCTCCGGAGAGCGGGTCGAGGCGATCGAAGCCCGGTCCTCCCGGGGGTGTGCAGAGGTGAGACACGGAACCCCTCCGTACGGTTAGTATGCTAACAGTTAGATGCCGAATAGTATGTCGATGAGGGGGCTTTGGCAAGGGGGCTCGAAGGCTGTCTCGCAGGATTCGGTGAGCGGCCGAGTGCGGCCATGTGTCTCCGGTGAGCGCGAGTTGAGGTTCTATGCCTCGCGAAACGTCAGGAGACCCTGAAACGCCCGCACTCGCTCGGGCATATCCGCGATCGTGACGGGGGCTGGACGCAGACCCGGCCGGACACCCTCGGCACGGTAGGACTGGATCGCCCAGCGCGTGACGCCCGCAGCTTCGAGTTCGTCCGTCAGCTGCACGAGATCGTCCGGGCCGAGGAGGTCGGGGTGGACGGTCGTGCGCACCTCGTGCGGGACGCCGCTCGCCATGAGCGCCTCCAGGCTCTCGAACGCTCGCTCGCCCGCGCCGGGGACGCGAGCGATGCGGCTGTAGGAGCCGAGCGGCGCCTTGATGTCGAGTCCCACCCAGTCCACCAGTGGCAGCAGCGCGCGAAGCCTCTCCGGGTGGGCGCCGTTCGTGTGCAATGCCACAACGAATCCGCGCGCGCGGACGTCTTCGATCGCCGAGAACAGCGACGGCTGTGCGGTGGGCTCGCCGCCGGAGAACACGACCCCGTCGAGCAGGCCGACGCGCGCGTCGAGGAGCGACAGGACATCGGGCCACGTCGGCGGAGTCGGAGCATCCTCATCCAGGGGCGACGCGCCGAGGAGGTGCGGGTTGTGGCAGTACGGGCAGTCCCACGGGCAGCCGCGGGTGAAAACGACCGCGGCGAGCTTGCCCGGCCAGTCGACGGTCGAGAACGGCACGAAGCCGCCGATGCCGATCATGCGGCCACCCGCAGCAACGCCGGTCCCTTCACCAAGAGCGTCCTCCCGCACGGTCAGGCCTGCTTACGATTCTCCCGGCGTTGGCTCGAAGAAGCACGTCCGCTCGGCGTACTCGCTCTGCTTGCCCCGGTTGAACGACGTCACCGGGCGGTGATAGCCCATCACCCGCGTCCAGACCTCGCACGGCTGGCGCTCGGTGTCGGTTAGGGTGATCTCCTCGGCAGATGCGGTCGTCTGCGGCCGTTCGATGGTGGCAGTCTCGGGGGTCATGGTTTTCTCCTTCTCAGCAGCTCGCCAGAGCGGCTTCACGCTTGCGGGCGAGGCGTTCCTCGTCGCACTTCGGGCAGTACTCATGTGCACCGGCCAGGTAGCCGTGCACGGGGCAGATCGAGAACGTGGGCGTGATCGTGATGTAGGGAAGCCGGAAGCTCTCAAGCGAGCGCTTCACAAGTTCCCGGCACGCGTCGGCCGAGGAGAGCCGCTCGCCCATGTAGAGGTGCAGCACCGTGCCGCCGGTGTACTTGCGCTGCAGCTCCTCCTGGCGGCTGAGCGCCTCGAAGGGGTCGGCAGTGAAGCCGACGGGGAGCTGACTCGAGTTCGTGTAATAGGGCGCCTCGGTCGTGCCTGCCTGGAGGATGTCGGGGAAGCGCTTCCTGTCCTCGCGGGCGAAGCGGTACGTGGTTCCCTCGGCGGGGGTGGCCTCGAGGTTGTAGAGGTGCCCCGTCTCCTCCTGGAACGTCACGATCCGGCCGCGTATGTGGTCGAGCAGGCGCACCGCCATCGCATGGCCCTCGGGCGTCGTGATGTCGTGCGCGTCGCGCGTGAAGTTGCGGATCATCTCGTTGATGCCGTTCACGCCGATCGTCGAGAAGTGGTTGCGCAGCGTGCCGAGGTAGCGCTTCGTGTACGGGAAGAGTCCGCCGTCGATGTGGCGCTGGATGACCTTGCGCTTGAGCTCGAGGCTCGTGCGCGCGTACTCGAGCAGCACATCGAGGGCAGCCAAGAGCCCCGCCTCGTCGCCGGCATGTTTGTGGCCGAGGCGCGCACAGTTCACGGTCACCACACCCACGGAGCCGGTCTGTTCGGCCGAGCCGAAGAGGCCGTTGCCGCGCTTGAGGAGCTCGGTGAGGTCGAGCTGGAGGCGGCAGCACATCGAGCGCACCATGTTGGGCTTGAGCTCCGAGTTAAGGAAGTTCTGGAAGTACGGTAGGCCGTACTTGGCCGTCATCTCGAAGAGCAGCCGCGCGTTCTCACTCTCCCACGGAAAGTCGGGCGTGATGTTGTACGTCGGGATGGGGAACGTGAAGACCCGTCCCTTGGCGTCGCCCGCGGTCATGACCTCGATGTACGCGCGGTTGATCATGTCCATCTCGGCCTGCAGGTCGCCGTAGGTGAAGTCGACTGCCTGGCCGCCGATGACCGGATGCTGGTCGCGCAGGTCCTCGGGGCACACCCAGTCGAACGTGAGGTTGGTGAACGGCGTCTGCGTGCCCCAGCGCGACGGCACGTTGAGGTTGTAGATGAGCTCCTGGACGCCCTGGCGCACCTCGTCGTACGAGAGGTCGTCGAGCCGGACGAACGGCGCCATGTACGTGTCGAACGAGCTGAACGCCTGCGCGCCCGCCCACTCGTT
>CAYMSA010000060.1:0-10367 GCA_964392965.1 uncultured Coriobacteriaceae bacterium | reverse complement strand
AGAACCGAGAGTCCCTCGCGGAAGTTCGCCTTGATGGGACGGTCGAGGATCTCGCCCTTGGGGTTCGCCATGAGACCACGCATACCGGCGAGCTGACGGACCTGCTTGATGTTACCGCGCGCACCGGAGTGGGCCATCATGTAGATGGGGTTGAACTTGTCGAAGTTCTTCGCCATGGCATCACCAACGTCATCGGTCGCCCGTGTCCAGATCTCGACGATCTGGCGGTGCCGTTCGTCCTTCGTGATGAGACCCCGGTCGTACTGCTTCTCGATCTTGGCCACAGCCGCCTCGGCCTCGCCGAGAATCTCCAGCTTGCTCTCCGGCACGGCGGCATCATACACACTCACCGTCACGCCGGCACGAGTCGCGTAGTGGAAGCCAAGGCGCTTGACCTCGTCGAGGATCTCGCCCATCCGGGTGGTCGAATACTTGCTCGAGCAGTCCTCCACGATGCGGGCGATGCCCTTCTTGTCCACCTCGTGGTTGATGAACGCATAGTCGTCCGGCAGTGACCGATTGAACGTGATACGACCGACGGTCGTCGTGAGGCGCTCCCCTGCCCTGCGCTCGCGCGCGGTGATCACGCCAGTCTCGTCGACATATTCCTCCATGATGTCGTCAACGAGGCGCACGTCGATCCTCGCCTGCAGGTCGACCTCGGCGCGGCTGTCGTAAGCAAGCTGCGCGTCATCGAAGCTCATGAACGCACGGCCTTCGCCCTCGGCACCCTCGCGCACGGTCGTGAGGTAGTACAGGCCGATGACCATGTCCTGGCTTGGGACCGTCAACGGGCGACCGTGTGCCGGGCTCTTGATGTTGTTCGTCGACAGCATGAGCGTGCGGGCCTCAGCCTGCGCCTCGACCGAAAGCGGCAGGTGAACGGCCATCTGGTCGCCGTCGAAGTCCGCGTTGAACGCCGTACAGACAAGCGGATGCAGGCGGATGGCCTTGCCCTCAACGAGGACCGGCTCGAATGCCTGGATGCCGAGGCGGTGGAGCGTCGGTGCACGGTTCAGCAACACGGGGTGATCGCGAATGACCTCCTCGAGGACGTCCCACACGCGGTTGTCGCGGGCACGGTCGACCATGCGCTTGGCCATCTTGATGTTCTGGGCGTAGTCCATGTCCACGAGGCGCTTCATGACGAACGGCTTGAACAGCTCGAGCGCCATCGTCTTGGGCAGACCGCACTGGTGGAGCTTGAGCTCCGGTCCCACGACGATGACCGAGCGGCCTGAGTAGTCCACGCGCTTGCCGAGCAGGTTCTGACGGAAGCGTCCCTGCTTGCCCTTGAGCATGTCTGACAGTGACTTGAGCGGCCGGTTACCGGGACCGGTCACCGGACGCCCGCGGCGACCGTTGTCGAAGAGTGCGTCGACGGCCTCCTGCAGCATGCGCTTCTCGTTGTTCACGATGATCTCGGGCGCGGCAAGGTCCAGCATCTTCTTGAGTCGGTTGTTGCGATTGATAACCCGGCGATACAGATCGTTCAGGTCCGAAGTCGCGAACCGGCCGCCGTCGAGTTGCACCATCGGGCGCAAGTCCGGTGGAATCACCGGGATCGCCTCGAGGATCATCCACTCCGGACGGTTCTCCGAGTTCTTGAACGCCGAGACGACCTTGAGCCGCTTGATCGCCTTCTGCTTCTTCTGGCCCTTGCCCTCAGCGATCTGCTCGCGCAGTTCCGCCTCGAGGGCAGGCACGTCGATCTGCTTGAGCAAGTCCTGGATGGCCTCGGCGCCCATGCCGCCGCGGAAGTAGTCAGCGTAGCGGAGCTTCATCTCGCGATAGAGGGCCTCGTCGCTGATGAGATCCTTGACCATGAGGCGCTGGAAGCGGTCGAACGCGTCCCTCAGGAGGTCTCGCTGCTCCTCGAGCTCCTCTTCGAGGTCGCGGATGTCACGCTTCGCGTCGGCCTCGATCTTGCGGATGCGGTCGGCCGGGTCGACTTCCTCGTCGAACGACTCCCCTTCCTCGGGTTCCAGTTCACCCTTAGCCACTTTGATGAGCCGATCGCGCTCAGCCTCGATATGCTCGCGCTCCTCGGCCACGTCGGCCTCGAGAGCGAGGAGATCCGCGTCGAGCTCGTCCTTGAGCATCGACAGATCGGCCTCACGCGCCTCCTCGTCGATGGATGTGATGATCGACGACGCGAAGTAGAGCACCTTCTCGAGATCGCGTGGGGCGATGTCGAGAAGGTAACCCATCCGCGACGGGACACCCTTGAAGTACCAGATATGGCTCACCGGCGCCGCAAGCTCGATGTGGCCCATGCGGTCGCGGCGCACCTTCGCGCGGGTCACCTCCACGCCGCACCGCTCGCAGATGATGCCCTTGAAGCGCACCTTCTTGTACTTGCCGCAGTAGCACTCCCAGTCCTTCGTGGGACCGAAGATCTTCTCGCAGAAGAGTCCGTCCTTCTCCGGTTTGAGCGTGCGGTAGTTGATGGTCTCAGGCTTCTTGACTTCCCCATGCGACCACTGCCGGATCTGCTCAGAGCTCGCGAGCCCGATCCGGAGCCTGTCGAGGAGCTTGTCGAAGCTGTGCACGTCGTTGGTGGGAGCAGCCTTGAAGCCGAACCCGGCGTCGTCGCGCGACATCCATACCTCCATCCGGTCGGCATCCCATGATCGGGGTGCCCACCTGTCTTTACTCGTACCGGGCCCTAGTCGTCCGAGAGTGAATCGTCATCGAACTCGGACAGATCGATGCTCGACGCATCGAAGCCACCGAGAAGGTCGTCGCTTTCGGAAACCGCCATGCGCTGCGCCTCCATGGCGCCGAGGTCGAGTCCGAGTTCTTCGGCGACGTGGAACGCGTCTTCGCCGTCGTCGAGCAGTTCGATCTCCTCGCCGGTCTCGGAGATAGGCTCCACGTCGAGACAGAGCGACTGCATCTCCTTGACGAGGACCTTGAAGCTCTCCGGTATGCCGGGCTCAGGGATGTTCTCGCCCTTGACGACCGCCTCGTACGCCTTCACGCGGCCGAGTACGTCGTCGCTCTTGATGGTGAGGATCTCCTGAAGGACATAGGCGGCACCGTACGCGTAGAGCGCCCACACCTCCATCTCGCCGAATCGCTGACCACCGAACTGCGCCTTACCGCCGAGCGGTTGCTGCGTGATGAGCGAGTACGGGCCTGTGGATCGCGCATGAATCTTGTCGTCAACGAGATGGAGCAGCTTGAGGATGTAGATGTAGCCGACTGTGACCGGCTGCCTGAACGGTTCGCCGGTGCGGCCATCGAACAGCACGGTCTTGCCGTACTTGTCAATGTCGGGAACGAACGCGTCGAACATCTGCTCGCCGAATCGCCCGAGGGCACGCATGCGCAGATTGTCGGCGGCCTTGACGAGTGTGTGGGAGATCTCCTCCTCGCGCGCGCCGTCGAATACGGGTGTCGCTACGTGGATAGGACCCACGACCGGCGCATCCTGCGCCGGATCGTCACTCCAACCCACGTGCGCCGCCCAGCCGAGGTGCGTTTCGAGCAGCTGGCCGATGTTCATACGGCTCGGCACGCCGAGCGGATTCAGAACGATGTCCACGGGCGTACCGTCCGCAAGAAACGGCATGTCCTCACGGGGCAGGATCTTCGAGATGACGCCCTTGTTGCCATGCCGACCGGCGAGCTTGTCACCCTCCTGGATCTTGCGCTTCTGGGCGACGTACACGCGCACGAGTTCGTTGACCCCGGGATTGAGGTCGTCACCGGCGTCGCGGCTCATCTTCTGGACGGAGATGACGCGGCCGGTCTCGCCGTGAGGAACCTTGAGCGACGTATCGCGTACCTCTCGCGCCTTCTCACCGAAGATCGCCCGAAGCAGGCGCTCCTCGGCGGTGAGCTCACTCTCGCCCTTCGGGGTGACCTTGCCCACCAGCACGTCGCCCGGGAAGACCTCGGCGCCGATACGGATGATGCCGTCCTCATCGAGGTTGGCGAGCACGTCTTCGCCGACGTTCGGAATCTCGCGGGTGATCTCCTCGGGGCCGAGCTTGGTGTCGCGCGCCTCGACCTCGTACTCCTCGATATGGATCGAGGTCAGGAGGTCGTCCTGCACGACACGCTCGGAAAGGATGATCGCGTCCTCGTAGTTGTAGCCCTCCCATGGCATGAACGCCACGAGCAGGTTCTGTCCGAGCGCCAGTTCGCCAGCCTCCGTCGAGGGTCCGTCGGCGAGAACCTGGCCGGACGCTACCCGGTCACCGGTCGCCACGATGGGACGGTGGTTGATGCACGTACCCTGGTTCGAGCGCTGGTACTTGGGCAGCGGGTATCTATCGACGCCCTCGGGTGTGGTCACCTCGATGACGCGACTGTCGGCGCGTGTGACAACACCGTCGCGCGAAGCGAGTCTGATCTCGCCGGTGTCGACAGCCGCACGATGCTCCATACCGGTTCCGATGAGCGGCGCCTGGGGACGCAAGAGCGGAACGGCCTGACGCTGCATGTTCGAGCCCATGAGCGCGCGGTTCGCGTCGTCGTGCTCGAGGAACGGGATCAACGCGGTCGCGACCGAGACGATCTGACGGGCGGACACGTCCATCAAGTCGACCTCTTCGGGGACGATATCCTCTGGGTTCCCGCCCTTGAGCAGGCACAGCACCTTCTCATTGAGGAACGCGCCCGTCTCGGGGTCGATAGGCTCGGCTGCCTGAGCGATCCGGAACTCCTCCTCGGCGTCGGCGGTGAGGTAGACGACCTCATCGGTGACCCGACCGTCCACGACCTTGCGGTACGGCGTCTCGATGAAGCCGTAGGCGTTGATGCGGGCGAAAGTCGCCAGCGACCCGATGAGGCCGATGTTCGGGCCTTCAGGCGTCTCGATCGGACAGAGACGGCCGTAGTGCGACGGGTGCACGTCACGCACCTCGAAGCCCGCGCGTTCACGCGAGAGACCGCCAGGGCCGAGCGCCGAGACGCGGCGCTTGTGCGTGAGACCGCCGAGCGGGTTCGTCTGATCCATGAACTGCGACAGCTGGCTGGAGCCGAAGAACTCCTTGATGGACGCGACGATCGGGCGGATGTTGATGAGCGACTGCGGCGTGATCTGATCCGCATCCTGCGTCGTCATCCGTTCGCGCACGACCCGCTCCATGCGCGCGAGACCGATCCGGAACTGGTTCTGGATCAGCTCGCCCACCGAGCGGACACGGCGGTTACCGAGATGATCGATGTCATCGAACTCATATGTCCGGTCCTCGGAACCAAGCCTGATGGCATCGTAGCGCGCACGCAGCATCGACTGGACCTCATCGGTCAGGTGCTGACGATAGTCCTGCTCCCACAACCCGAAGAGGAAGCGCAGCATGCCCACGACGTCCTCATTCGTGAGCGTGTGGACCTCCTCAGGCACCTCAAGATGCAGCTTGCGGTCGAGCATGAAGCGCCCGACCTTACCGAGATCGTAGCGCTGCGGGTTGAAGAAGAGCCCATCCAGGAGCGATCGCGCCGACTCGACGTTGGCCGGCTCGCCCGGACGCAGACGCTTGTAGAGCTCGATGAGCGCTTCTTCACGGGTCGTCGTGTGATCTCGCTCAAGCGTGCGGCGCACGACGAACGTGTCACCCAGGAGCTCGATGAGCTCCTCGTCGGTCTCCGCGATGCCCAGGGCACGCAGTAGCACGGTGGCCGGAACCTTGCGCTTCCGGTCCACGCGCACGTAGGCCTCGCCGAACTGCTTGTCCGACTCCATCGGGCGTCCGGGGGCCACCCATGCAAACCATGGACGACCGATCTCGAACTCGAGCCAGGCGCCTCTACTAGGGATGACCGAGCCGACGATGTAGCTCTTGTTGTTGCGTATGTCGGTCTTGAAGTACGCGCCGGGTGAACGGACGAGCTGCGAGACGACCACACGCTCGGTTCCATTGATGACGAACGTGCCCCGGTCGGTCATGAGCGGAAAGTCGCCCATGAAGACCGTCTGCTCCTTCATCTCGCCGGTCTCCCTGTTGATGAAGGCGATCTCGACGAAGAGCGGAGCCTGATAGGACATGTCCTTCTCTTTGCACTCCTCTACGGAGTACTTGGCGTCACCGAACTCGTACCGTCCGAACTCGACGGCCATCGTGTCATTGAAGTCGGTGATCGGAGAGATGTCACGGAACGTATCGCGTAGTCCCTCTTTCAAGAACCAATCGAAACTGTCCGTCTGGATCGCGATGAGATTCGGTACGTCCAGAATCTCAGGGATCTTGGCGAACGAACGGCGCTGGCGGATGCCAGCAGGAGCGGGGGAACCTGTTTCGCGCGGCACCAGGTTGTTCCTCCTTTGCCCGAGCGGCGTACTGAGAGTGGCAAACGTTCAGTCTACCCAGACATCACGTCTCGGTCAACTGTCCGTTCACCCTGCATGCTACGAATGGCCGATGACGCCCTATGCGCCACCGGCCATCACTGCCCGGTCCTCTATTGGGAGGACCGTATGATTGACTACTTGATCTCGATGGCTGCGCCGGCTTCCTCAAGCTTCGCCTTCGCCTCCGCTGCCTTCTCCTTGTTGACACCGGTCAGCACAGCCTTGGGGGCAGCGTCGACCAGATCCTTCGCTTCCTTGAGACCGAGGCTGGAGTCCAGCTCGCGGACGACCTTGATGACCTGGATCTTCTTATCGCCAGCGCCGACGATGATGACATCGAAGCTGTCCTTCTCCTCCTCGGCGGCCTCAGCGGCGGCCGGAGCAGCGGCGGCGGCGGCGACAGGTGCAGCCGCGGACACGCCGAATACCTCTTCCATCTCCTTGACAAGCTCGGCGAGCTCGAGCGCCGGGGCGCCCTTGACCCACTCCAGAACGTCAGCTCTCGTGATATCAGCCATTCGTGTTTCTCCTTCACATAGCCCGGGACCGACGGCCTATCCGTCGTCCACGTACCGGTCGACTCGAATCTAGGCGGCGGCCTTCTGATCTGCCACAGCCTGCACCACTCGGGCGAATGCGCTCGCAGGAGCATTCGCCATGCCCATGAACCCACGCAGCGGGTTGAGCATCGTACCCATGAGCTTGGCCACAAGCTCCTCGCGCGACGGCAGAGACGCCAGCGCCTTGACATCATCGGCCAGAATCACCCGACCGTCGACCAGACCACCCTTGGGAACGAAGGTCTTCCGTCCCTTCGCGAAGTCGACCATGGCCTTTGCTGCGGCCACCGGGTCCTCCTCGACGAACACGAACAGAGTGGGGCCTGCGAGCAGTTCGTCCATGTTAGGCAACTCGAGCTCTCTTAGCGCGATCTGCGTGAGAGAGTTCTTGTACACGGTAGCCTCGGCGCCTACCTCACGCAGAGCGGTGCGCAGTGCACGCATCTCCTTCACCGTGAGACCACGGTAGTCGGCGACGATGACACCACCAGCACCAGCGAAGCGGTCCTTGATCTCGACGACCGTATCCTGCTTCTTTGTTGTTGGCATACACTTCCCTCCTTCCCTACACGCCCCGTCACTTCGAGTGGGAGCACGCGGTGCCGGGACTGGTGTCCCGGGAAACGCGTGTGGCCCCCACCGGTTGCGGCGAGGGCCACGAATCGCAAGAACCGGAGCAACTCCGGTAGTCGATCGTATCCCCACCTCGGCTGGCGGGACCTCGATAGTCCCCTTCCGCCCGGGTCACCGGGCACCTGCTGTCTTCGGCAGTGATCGTGCGTGTGTTTTCAAGAACAACGGAGCACAGTATGCACGCTCCATGCGGATGACACAAGAAGCGACCGACTACTCCTCGAAGAGACTGCGCGTCTTGAGCGGGTCGACCTTGATGCCGGGGCCCATCGTCGTCGAGACCGTGATCGACTTCAGGTACCGCCCCTTCGATGACGCCGGCTTCGCACGTACGATCTCATCGAGGAGCATGCTGTAGTTCTGCAGCAGGGCCTCGGTCGTGAACGACTTCTTGCCGATGCCCACGTGCGCGATACCGTACTTGTCGGCACGATACTCGACTCGACCGGCCTTGAGCTCCCGAACGACACGGGCTACGTCCATCGTGACGGTGCCGAGCTTGGGGTTGGGCATGAGGCCGCGAGTTCCGAGAATCTTGCCGAGGCGACCGACCTTCGACATCATGTCGGGGGTGGCGACCGTAGCGTCGAACTCCAGGAAACCGCCCGAGATGCGCTCGACGAGGTCGTCCGCACCCACTACCTCGGCACCAGCCTCTTCGGCCTCGCGAGCCTTGTCGCCCTGAGCGAAGACGGCGACGCGGACGTCCTTGCCCGTACCGGCAGGAAGCGAGACGCTGCCACGGACCTGCTGGTCCGCCTGGCGCGTGTCGATACCCAGACGGAAGTGCACCTCGACGGTCTCATCGAAGTTGGCCGAAGCGACTTCCTGAGCCAGCTTCAATGCCTCGAGCGGCGTGTAGAGCTTCGAGCGATCGACGGCGGCCTGAGCCGCCTGCATCTTCTTGCCGTGCTTCATGACTCCTCCTCGTGGTCAGCGGGCCCGATGGCCCTCCCACACCTGCATGACGCGAACCGACGCGCATCGGCGCCGGGCTCACACTACTCGGCGACCGTGATTCCCATCGATCGGGCGGTTCCCTCGATGATCTTCATCGCTGCATCGATGTCGTTGGCATTCAAATCCGGCATCTTCTGCTCGGCGATCTCCCGCACCTGATCGCGCGTGACACTCGCCACCTTCTTGCGGTTGGGGGTTCCCGAGCCGGAATCCACTCCCGCAGCCTGCTTGAGCAGAACCGCAGCCGGCGGGGTCTTGAGCACGAACGTGAACGTCCGGTCCTCGTAGACCGTGATCTCGACCGGGATGATGGTGCCCACCTTGTCCTGCGTAGCGGCGTTGTACGCCTGGCAGAACTGCATGATGTTTACCTGGTGCTGGCCGAGCGCCGGACCCACCGGGGGTGCCGGGTTCGCCTGGCCGGCGGGAATCTGCAGCTTGACGTAGCCGATGGCCTTCTTCGCCATATCTCGTCCTCACCTCTCAGCGCAGAAGAGCGCTGCTCGTCCTTCACTTACCGACACGGCCCATGACGCGCGAGAAGCCCGGGTGCATCGTTCCCGGCACGCGTCGACCGGTGATCACACCTTGGCGACCTGGTCGAATCCGAGCTCCACGGGCGTTTCGCGACCGAAGATGGAGACCATGACCTTGAGCTTGCCCTGATCGGCGTTAACCTCGGCGATGACACCGTCGAAGTCAGCGAGAGGACCGGCCGTAACCTTCACCGGCATCCCCTCCGAGAAGTCGGTCATCATCTTCGGACGTGCCGAAGTAGCGGCGCGACCGCGAATCTTGTCCACCTCGGCCCGGGAAAGGGCTACCGGCTTCGCCTGAGCACCGACGAATCCCGTGACGCCGGGTGTATTGCGGACGACGTACCACGAATCGTCGTCCAACTCCATCTGCACAAGGATGTAGCCGGGGAAGACCTTCTTCTCGCTCGTGACCTTGCGGCCACCGCCCTTGATGTCGGTCACCGTCTCCTTAGGGATGAGCACGTCGAAGATGCGCTCCTGCATCCCCATCGTCTCGATCCGGTGCCGGAGATTCGTTGCGACCTTGTTCTCGTAGCCGGAGTATGTGTGAATCACGTACCACTTCTTGGCCATCTCGCCTCTACCTACCGATCCCGGCGAGCCAGTTGATGAAGACGAACGATGAGATGTTGTCGACGATCAGCGTGAAGACGATGAAGAAGGCAAGGGTCGCAACCACCACGACCGTGGAGTTCCGAACCTCCGCGCCGTTGGGCCACGTCACCCGCCTGAGCTCAGTCCTCACTTCCTTGAGGTACTTGCTCACGCGCGTGAACACACCGGGCTTCTTCGTTGTGTTCTTGCCGGCGGTCTTGCCGCTCGCCTGTGCCATTACCGTCACATCTCTTCTGCCCGGCCACCCCGGGCTCTATCGTCCACCGCAGCGGATGCCGCGGCTCGTGCGTCAGTGGCAGGGCAGGAGGGATTCGAACCCCCAACATCCGGTTTTGGAGACCGGCGCTCTACCGTTGGAGCTACTGCCCTGTGTCACTCGCGCTGTCCCGTGCGTCTATCGAGTCTCCTTGTGCAGTGTGTGCGTCTGGCACCACTTGCAGTACTTCTTGTACTCGATGCGTTCGGGGTTGTTCTGCTTGTTCTTGTTGGTCGTGTAGTTGCGCCTCTTGCACTCCGTACACGCCAACGTCACCAGCGTTCTCATCGGATCCTCCTCACGGCCAAGCGGCGAGACCTCCCGGCGGCCGCACGGTAGCGTAATCTAACACCCGCCCTTACGCACTGTCAAACTCACCAACAGGCCCTTCGAGCGGCCAAAACGGGACCCGGCTGACGCCAGGCCCCGTTTCCGTGCATGGTCCCGAAAGCTACTTCAGGATCTTCGTGACGCGGCCCGAGCCGACGGTGCGGCCACCC
>CAYMSA010000059.1:0-10475 GCA_964392965.1 uncultured Coriobacteriaceae bacterium | reverse complement strand
ACAGGGTGACACTTCTACTTAGCGGCAGGGGTGACATATTGACGCGACTGCGACAGTCGTCGGCGGCGTTATTGCGGCTTTCTCGGCCTTCCGGAACACCGTTGCCCAACCGCAGGGAGCGTTCTAGCGTGCTCGGTAGGGGTCTCCAGGGCGATCTGTCTTCCGCAAGAGAGTCCCCTTCGACGATAGTCGGTGCCGTGAACCCCGATCGTCGGTCATGCCGAGACCGTTGCAGCAGGAGATAGCGAGGTCGATCACCATGATGATCCTGGTCGCGCTTCTGATAGCCGGTGCGTTCATCGCGCTATTCGGGAGGACGCTCAAGACCCATCCGATACCCTTCTACGCGATCGCCGTCGTGCTCGATCTCCTGCTCCTGTACGGTTATGCGAATCCACTGCCGCCTCTTGTCTGGGCAGGTCTCCTCGTGTTCGTACAGCGGTGTCTGCTCGCACAGGCGCTTCTGGTGATCGTCATGTTCGTGGGCGTGCTCGGCGAAGGCTCTCGTGTCCGCCGGCACCTCATGCCCATCCGTGGCGAGCTCTCCGTAGTCGCCGCGATCCTCGTGCTTGGTCATGCGGTTCCCCATCTACCGTACCTCGGGCGCGTCCTGGGCGACCTGGGTGGAGTGCCGCCGAGCAGAGCAGCCTCCTTCTTGATCTCGGCCGTTCTGCTGGTATTTCTCGCCGCACTCACCGTCACGTCGTTCAGGGCCGTGCGGCGGTGCATGAACGCGCGGACGTGGAAACGAGTGCAGTTGCTCGCCTACCCGTTCTTCGGACTCATCTACGTGCACCTGTTCCTGGTGCTTCTGGCGCCGGCCCTGTCCGGCTCGGCCGAGGCGTTGACGAGGATCCTCATCTACACCGTGGTCTTCCTGCTCTACGGGGTCCTGCGCGTCAGAAGGGCGTGCACGCAGCGCAGACGTGAGGTCCCGGATGGGGCACAGAGCCTGGGTACCGTCGGCGGGTAGCAGGCGAGGGTGCCCCTACCGCTTCTTCGCACCTGTCATCGCCAGCACGGTCGCGACCGCGATGAGGGCGGTGCCGAGGATCTGCAGCGGTGTCACGACCTCACCGAGGATGAGGAACGCCATGACGAGCGAGAAGGGGATCTCCGACATGCTGATGATCGATCCCGTCGATGCGCCGATGAGCTTGACGCCCTTGAGGAACAGCACGACCGGCAGGATGGTGCCGAGGAGCGCCATGCCGAAGCCAAGCAGGACCTGGTAGGGAGTGAGCGTCACCAGCAGCGGGATGCTGCTGTTGAACATGATCGCCGAGATCACGAGGCCCATGAGCGAGACCGTGAAGGTGATCGTCCAGACACCGTCCTTCTTCACGGTGTGCTGTCCGAGCAGCACGTAGAAGCCGTAGGTCACTGCACACAGGATCGCGAAGAGCAGACCGAGTGCCGAGAGCTGCACCGCGCCATCGATGAGCAGTCCGGAGATGAAGAACAGACCGAGCAGCGCGAGGATGAGTCCTGTGACCTGCTTGGGCGTGATCTTCTCGCGGTAGATGATGACCGCGAAGAGGGCCACGAGTGCTGGATGGGCGAACATGATCACCGTGGCGAGCCCCGCCGAGAGATGTTTGACGGCGAAGAAGTAGAAGAGCGCAGCGGCCACGAAGAAGAGCCCCTGGAAGAGCACCGCGGGTGCGAATGTCATGAGTGGGCGTTTGCGGTCGAATAGCCAGAAGATGCCGAGCAGGATAATCGTAGCGAGGAATCGCATGAGCGTGACGAGCTCCATCTCGAGCCCGGTCATGTAGATGTACCGCGCGATGATGCCGAGGGACGAGTAGAAGATGGCAGACAGAGTCACCAGCATGAAGCCGCGCCTACGGTCGCTCACTGGACAGGTCCCCCTCCGATGTCGATCGTCTTGTCGGACTCGAGCTGCGTCCCCACTCGGCGGTCTAGGTGCGAGGCTGCCTCAGTGCGAGGCTGCCCCCATAGTACCGAACCGTTCAGCTTTGTGAAGCGACCACAGGCGCACCGGCGACCCCCGGCGTGGGAATAGAGTCTTGCGCGGTGGTTCTTCCGGGTTCATGTCCCGGTCCTGCGTCGGGTTCCGCGCTGAAGGAGACTCCGATGAGACGTCCGAATCCTCCAAAGGTCTCGCTCCTCGCCGCTGCGCTCGCGCTGGCACTCGCGACCGTGCTGGCTGCCTGCACGCAGGGTGGGGACGCCGACCCGTTCGAGATGACAGTGCTGCCCCAGCAGCTCAACGGGCACGCGATCGGGGGGCAACAGTGCGTGTTCCTGGTGACGGTGGACGAGGATCCGGCGGCTGACGGTGACGCAGTGCTGCTCACCGCCGATGCCACCAAGGCGACCGTGACCGTGCTCGAGGCGGACCTCGTTCCGGGCAGGGTGGCCGAAGTCGTAGTGGTTCCCGAGAACTCGGCGGTCGGTTCGTCGGTTGCCGTGACGATCACCGGGACCCGCGGTGACCTCGTCGCCTCCGAGGTCGTGAGCTTCGAGGTCGTGGAGGGCGAGGACGACCGCGCCGAATACGCCACGGAGCTGCTCGAGCGATTCGTGCCCTGGCTCGAGGCGAACCGTCCCGAGCTCGGCATCACGCGTGACACGGAATGGACGGGCACGATGGTGAGCCCGCAGTGGTTGGTGGTCTCGCACTACCTCTTCTTCTCCGAGGAGTGGGAGCTGCACTTGGAGTGGCACATAATGGTAGCGCCGGACGACTGGGCGCACATCGATCTGCGACACCGCTTCGATGAGTCACGGCCGTCGTACGCGTTTGAGATCTCCTCGGTGACGGGCTCGGTGGATCCGATTCCGATGGCTGTTCCCGAGACGGTCTGGCGCTGACAGGCGGACACTCGGACGCTTTGCTGAGGGCGACGGAGCCATCATCGCGGGAGCGCACCTCGATTTGCTATCATTGGTGGCTGTTCTGCGGGCGTGGCGGAACTGGCAGACGCGCCGGGTTTAGGTCCCGGTGGGGCAACTCGTGGAGGTTCGAGTCCTCTCGCCCGCACCACAAGCGTACCATCACGGGGCGATTTCGCTCCGGACGGACATCCATACCCGAGGAGGCTCCTTGAACACGAGCGTTGAACGTCTTGATGGCGGCCGTGCCCGCCTGACCGTCACCGTCCCGACTGCGGATGTCGACCGTGCGGTCTCTGCGGCATATGCAGACGTCGCTTCGAAGTACCGTTTCCCCGGCTTTCGTGCGGGCAAGGCACCGCGCCCCGTCATCGACAGCCAGGTCGGCCGGTCCAACGTGCTCGGCGATGCGACTGAGCGCGTCATGGAGTGGGCGGTTCCCCGGGCGATCTCGCAGGCCAACCTGCGCCTCGTCGGGCAGCCGGACTCCGGCGAGATGGTCATCATCGAGCCAGGCAAGGACTACACGTTCACGCTCGACCTGATGCTGCGTCCCGAGCTGACACTCACGAATCTCGATGACCTCGCGGCGACTGTTCCGCCGCGCACGGTGGCCGAGCGCGAGATCGACGGGCAGCTCGAGATGATGCGGGAGCGCTTCGCTTCGCTTGATGCGACGGAGGACCCCGCTACCGCCGCGGACGTGGTGCTCATCTCGTTCACGAGCATGGCGGACGGTCAGCCATACGAGGGCAATGCCGCGAGCAAGTACCTCTACGAGCTCGGCCAGGGCCTCATGCCCGAGGAGTTCGACAATGCCATCGTCGGCGTGAGCGCGGGTGGCACCGCAGTGGCCGAGTTCGCGGCGCCCGAGAGCACGACCAACCCCGACCTTGTCGGCAAGACCATCCGCTTCGACATCGAGGTGCACGAGGTCAAGAAGAAGACGCTGCCGGCGCTCGACGACGAGTTCGCGGCGTCGGCCGGCGGATTCGACACGCTGGATGAGTATCGTGCGGACCTGCGTGAGAAGCTGCAGGAGAAGCGCACCGAGGAGTACGACGAGCTCGTGCGTGGCGCCGCGGTCAACGCGCTCGTCAAGCGCCTCGAAGGCGACGTCCCCGCCGAGATGGTCCAGGATCGTGCGATGGGCATGCTGCGCGACATGGCCGAGGAGATGGAGCGTCGTGGCATCTCATTCGACATGTACATGAAGATGACCGGGGAGGATCCGAACGCGCTCCATGCCCGTCTGCAGATGCAGGCCGAGGCCGCCATCCTCCAGGAACTCGCGCTCGAGGCGTTCGCCCGTGAGAAGGACCTCGCCGTCAGCGACGAAGAGGTCGACGCACTGCTCCTGAAGATGCTCGACGGCGACGAGTCGCAGGTCGAGCGCATGCGCAACATGCTCATCGCATCGGGCAACATCGCCTCGATGCGCGACCAGGCCCTCTACGATCGCGCCTTCGAGGCGCTGCTGGAGATCACCACCATTTCCGAGGAGGAATAGCCGTGAAGCACGAACCCTTGAGCGCCCTCGTCCCCATCGTCGTCGAACAGACGACGCGTGGCGAGCGCAGCTTCGACATCTACTCGCGCCTACTGAACGAGCGCGTCGTCTTCCTCGGCACCGAGATCGACGATGTCGTCGCGAACCTCGTGATCGCGCAGCTTCTGCACCTCGAGAGCGAGGACCCGGAGAAGGACATCAGCCTCTACATCAACTCGCCGGGTGGCTCGGTCACGTCGGCACTCGCCATGTACGACACGATGCAGTACATCCGCAGTGACGTGTCGACCATCTGCATCGGCCAGTGCGCGTCAGCGGCGGCTGTTCTGCTTGCCGCGGGTGCTCCGGGCAAGCGCTACGCGCTGCCCAACAGCCGCGTGCTCATCCATCAACCGTGGGGCGGCACCCAGGGCCAGGTGACCGATATCGAGATCCAGGCCAAGGAGATGCTGCGCATCCGTGATGCACTCGACAAGATCATGGCCTACCACACGGGTCAGTCGGTGGAGAAGATCCACGCTGACACCGAGCGCGACAACATCATGACCGCGGAGGAAGCCAAGGCATACGGCCTCATCGACGCGATCTTCGAGAAGCGCGCTGCGAAGGAGAGCTGAGAGGAACGCATGGATCGTCATGAAGGAACCGAACACCTGCAGTGCTCGTTCTGTGGAAAGCCGCAGCACCAGGTGCGCAAACTCATCGCAGGCCCGGGCGTGTACATCTGCGATGAGTGCATCGACCTCTGCAACGAGATAGTGGATGAGGAGCAGGGTGACGAGACAACGCTCCCTGTCCTTTCGGGCTCACTCCCCACACCGCGGGAGATCATGGCGAGCCTCGACGAGTACGTCGTCGGACAGGACCTCGCCAAGAAGGCGCTCTCGGTGGCGGTCTACAACCACTACAAGCGCATCCAGTGTCAGGACGACGAGGACGAGGTCGAGATCGCCAAGAGCAACATCCTGCTGCTCGGTCCCACGGGCTGCGGCAAGACGCTGCTCGCGCAGACCCTCGCCCGTCGGCTGAAAGTACCGTTCGCCATCGCGGACGCGACCACGCTCACCGAGGCAGGATACGTCGGCGAGGACGTCGAGAACATCCTGCTCAAGCTCATCACGGCCGCCGATTTCGACATCGAGCGCGCCGAGATCGGCATCATCTACATCGATGAGATCGACAAGATCGCCCGCAAGGCCGAGAACCTGTCGATCACGCGCGACGTGTCGGGCGAGGGTGTACAGCAGGCGCTCCTCAAGATCGTCGAGGGTACCGAAGCTGCCGTACCGCCGCAGGGCGGACGCAAGCACCCGCAGCAGGAGCTCATCCGCATCGACACGACGAACATCCTCTTCATCCTCGGCGGCGCGTTCGTCGGGCTGGAGAAGATCATCGCGGATCGCATCGGTACGAAGGGCGTCGGGTTCGGCGCGGAGATCCACACCGCGAGCGATCACGACACCGGATCCCTGCTCGCGCAGGTGCTGCCGGAGGATCTTCACAAGTTCGGCCTCATCCCCGAGTTCATCGGGCGAATCCCGGTGACGGCGCACGTCGAGGAACTCGACGAAGAGGAGCTCATCCGCATCCTCACCGAGCCCAAGAACGCGCTCGTCCGGCAGTACTCACGCCTGTTCGCCATGGAGGGCGTCGACCTCGTGTTCACGCCGGAGGCGCTTTCCGAGATAGCGAAGCAGGCAATCGCTCGTTGCACCGGCGCGCGCGGCCTACGCTCCATCCTGGAGTCGCTGCTGCTCGACACGATGTACGAGCTACCGAGTCGTACCGACATCGAGCGCGTGACTATCACCGAAGACGTGGTGAACCGTCAGCGCGATCCGCTGCTCACCCTGCACGCCGGGCAGGGCATCGGCGCATAAGAACGGACGCGTCCGCCTCGTGCGGTGCGATCGAGTCAGTCCCCGAGTGGCCCCGCATCTGTGGGGTCACTCGGTGTTTTCGGGCGCTCCATGCGCGTTTGTCGTAGAATCCGGTGAACCCCGCTGAAAGGAACCAGTGCCCATGACCGAGATGCCATCGGCGTACGATCCGGATGCCGTTGAAGGCCCTGTCTTCGAGATGTGGGCCGAGGGCCGCTACTTCGAGCAGGCGCCCGAGGGTGAGCCGCCGTTCACGGTCGTGATCCCTCCGCCCAACGTCACCGGGTCGCTGCACATGGGGCACGCGCTCAACAACACGATCCAGGACGTGGTGATCCGTCGCGCGCGGATGACCGGGCAGCCGGCACGCTGGGTGCTCGGCACGGACCATGCCGGCATCGCCACACAGAACAAGGTCGAGCAGAAGCTCGCCAAACAGGGGCTCTCACGCCATGACGTGGGCCGCGAGGCGTTCATCGAGGAGTGCTGGAAGTGGCGCGTCGAGCACGGCTCGATAATCATCGGCCAGCTCAAGCGCATGGGCTGCTCGTGCGATTACTCCGATGAGCATTTCACGATGGATCCGGGGTATCAGACCGCTGTCCGTAAGGTTTTCGTGGACTGGTTCGAGAAGGGCCTCATCTACCGCGGCAAGCGCATCATCAACTGGTGTCCCCGCTGTACCACCGCCCTCTCGGACATCGAGGTCGAGCACGAGGACGTCGCGGGCCATCTGTGGCACATCCGCTACCCGCTCAGAACTGCGGTCGGCGGACGCGATCACCTCGTGGTGGCCACAACACGTCCCGAAACCATGCTTGGCGACATGTGCGTGGCCGTTCATCCTGATGACGAGCGCTACAAGGATCTCGTCGGCGCCACCGTCGTCCTGCCGCTGCTCGGCCGTGAGATCCCCGTCGTCGCCGACGAGTACGTCGACCCCTCCTTCGGTAGCGGCGCGGTCAAGGTCACGCCGGCACACGATCCCAACGACTTCGAGATCGCCGAGCGGCACGGCATCGCCAAGGTGAACATCCTCGAGGCCGACGGGACGATCGGTGCCGAGGGCGGCCCATACGCTGGACTCGACCGCTATGAGGCGCGGAAGCGGGTGCTCGCCGATCTGGAGGCGGCCGGACTGCTCGAGCGCACCGAAGATCACGACCACGCCGTGGGGCACTGTTACCGCTGCCAGACGGTCGTGGAGCCGTGGCTCTCGGACCAGTGGTTCGTGGACATGAAGCCGCTTGCCGCACCGGCGATCGAGGCCGTGCGCGACGGACGCGTCGTCTTCCATCCGCAGCGCTGGGAGAACGTCTACTTCCACTGGATGGAGAACATCCGCGACTGGTGCATCTCGCGTCAGCTCTGGTGGGGCCACCGCATTCCCGTCTTCTACTGCGACGCGTGCGGCCTCCAGCTGGCGAGCATGGACGACCTGACCGTCTGCCCCACGTGCGGCGCCGCGGTGCGCCAGGACGAAGACGTCCTCGACACCTGGTTCTCCTCGCAGCTGTGGCCCTTCGCGACGCTCGGCTGGCCCGAGGAGACGCCCGAGCTCGACTTCTTCTATCCCACGACCGTGCTCTCGACCGCGCGCGACATCCTCTTCCTGTGGGTCGCCCGGATGATCATGAGCGGCATGTACTTCGTCGGCGACGTGCCCTACCGCGACGTCATCATCCATCCGACGGTCTTCAACGCCGAGGGCCGGCGGATGAGCAAGTCGCTCGGCACGGGCGTCGATCCGCTCGATCTGATGGCGCACTACGGTGCCGACGGCATGCGGTTCGGCCTCATGTTGCAGGTCACCGGCAACCAGGACATCCGTTTCTCCGAGGAGAAGCTGGCGAGCTCGCGCAACTTCGCCAACAAGATCTGGAACGCGAGCCGCTTCGTCCTCATGAACGTGGGTGACGCGTCCGTCTCCGGTGAACCGCGGGTGGGCTCGCCGGCCGACGCATGGATCCTCTCGCGCCTGGCGGATCTCTCGCGGCGCGTCGACGAAGGGCTGCTCGCCTACGAGTTCGGCGAGACGGCACGGGCGCTCTACGAGTTCTTCTGGAACGAGTTCTGCGACTGGTACATCGAGCTCGCCAAGCCGCGGCTCGCCGCCGGGGGCGAGGCGCGCGAGACCGTCCTCGGCAACCTCGTGTTCGTTCTCGACAACGCCCTGCGACTGCTCCACCCGATGATGCCGTTCGTGACCGAGGAGATCTGGCAGCACCTCCCCCAGACTCGAGGCACTGCCGATGCGTTGATGGTCGCGCCATGGCCGGTCGGCCTGGATAGCTTCTGTGACGAGGACGCCGAGCGCGCGATCGCCCTGTTGCAGGAGGTTGTCGTCGCCGTGCGGACGGTTCGCGCCCGCTACACGCTCTCGCCGAAGGTGAAGCTCGACGTGACCGTGCGCCCCGCTGCCGAGTGCGCAGCCACGATCGAAGCTCTCTCTGACGACATCCGCGGCATCGCGGGCGCCGCATCACTGACGATCGCCGCCGATGCGGCCAAGCCCGCGCACGCGGTGGCCGTCGCGACGACTTCGGGCGAGGTCTACGTGTCGCTCGAGGGTCTGGTCGATTTCGCCGCCGAGCGCGAGCGCGTGGCCCGGGAGCTCGACAAAGCCCGTCAGGAACTCGCACGCGTCGAGAAGAAGCTCGGCAACGAGGGCTATCTCGCCAAGGCAGCGCCCGAGATCATCGCCAAGGATCGTGCGCGCGCCGGAGAGTACGCAACCGCCATCGAGAAGCTCGCCGCGCAACTCGCCGACCTCGACGTCTGAGTGTCCGGAGTGGAGCACCTGTCGTATCCCGAGGCGGTGGCGGCGCTTGATGCCGCCACGCGCTTCGGAATCCATCCGTCTCTCGATACGACACGGACGCTGCTCACCGCGCTCGGCGAGCCGCACCGGGCCTTCAGGGCCGTGCAGGTGGCCGGCACCAACGGTAAGGGCTCCACGACGCGGATGCTCGCGGCCATCCTTGGCGCGCACGGGGTACGGGTCGGCACCTTCACGAGCCCGCACCTCCTGGACTACCGCGAACAGGTGCGCGTGGACGGGGCGTGCGTCTCAGACGGGCTCTTCGCCGAGGGCGTGAGCCGGGCGCTTGATGCCGCAGAGCGCTCGGCGCATCTTCTCTCGGAGTCGCCCACGCAGTTCGAGCTTCTCACCGTGGCCGCGGTCTGGATGCTGCGTGAGGCGGGTGTCACATGGGCGGTGCTTGAGACGGGTATGGGTGGCCGATGGGACTCCACGACCGCCTGTGAGGCCGAGGTCGCAGTCGTGACGTCGGTGGGGCTCGACCACACGGCGTTCCTCGGCCCGACGATCGAAGACATCGCGGCCGACAAGGCACATGTGATACGGACGGGTGTTCCGTGCGTGCTCGGGCCGGGTACTGCCGAGGTCGATGCCGTCTTCCGCACGCGAGCTGAGGCGGTCGGCTCGGCACTCACCCGGGTGCGGTTGTCAGACGGCGATCCCGGGAAGTGGTCGCACGAGGCTACGGGCGTGCTCGTGGCGGTCGTCCACGAGTCCGCCACGCCGGAGGATCCGACGGTCATCGATGTCCGTACGCCGCAGTCGGTCCACTCGGACGTCCGGGTCAACGGGCCGCGGTACCAGGCCGAGAACGCCGGCTGTGCGATTGCCGCCGCCGAGATCGCTCTTGGAGGCCCACTGGAGAGTGCGGTGATCAAGCAGGCGCTCCGTGACCTCACCATCGAGGGTCGCTTCGAGGTACTCGCACGTGACCCGTGGGTCGTGACGGATGTTGCGCACAACGAGGCCGGGGCCCGTGCACTCGCCCGCGCGATCGCGGGCATCGCCGGTGGCCGCGGCATGACGATCGTCCTCGGCATGCTTTCGGACAAAGACGTCCGGGCTGTCGTGCGCGCTCTCGAGCCCGTCGCACGTCGCTTCGTCACCGTCGGATTGCCCGGTCCCCGCGGGCTCGCGGGCGATGTGCTCGCCGACGTCGTGCACGAGGTGACGGGCGCCGAGCCGACGCGGTGCCAGGACGTCGCGTCGGCGCTTGCGCTCGTGCGCGCGGCAGGAGAGGGGTGCGTCGTCACCGGGAGTCACGTGACCGTCGCGGCGGCCCGGGAGGCTCTGCGTTCTGTGTGACCGGACGCACGGCGTGCTTCTGCTAGAATCCGTGTGACCCATACTTGCGGGCGACCTATGCAGCCCGGTGCCGATCCATGGGGAGAGGACGGACAAG
>CAYMSA010000058.1:0-11065 GCA_964392965.1 uncultured Coriobacteriaceae bacterium | reverse complement strand
CAGGCGCGATGCACGGCGCGGGCGAGGCCGACGCGGTCATCAACGTGGGCATCTCTGGACCCGGCGTCGTGAGCGCGGTCATCTCGGCGCTCCCCCGGGAGGCGGATCTGACTGCGGTGGCCGAGGCCATCAAGGCCACGTCGTTCAAGATCACGCGCGCAGGCGAGCTCGTCGCCCGTGAGGCCGCCCGCCGACTCGGCGTGTCGATGGGTATCGTCGACCTCTCGCTCGCCCCTACCCCTGCCGAGGGCGACAGCGTCGCGGAGATCCTTGAGGCAATGGGCATCGAACGATGCGGTGCTCCGGGCACGACGATGGCGCTCGCGCTGCTCAACGACGCCGTGAAGAAGGGCGGCGCCATGGGCAGCTCGAGCGTCGGCGGTCTCTCCGGTGCGTTCATCCCCGTGTCAGAGGACGCCGGTATGGTCCGGGCTGTCGAATGTGGGGCGCTCTGCATCGAGAAACTCGAGGCCATGACAGCCGTGTGCTCGGTGGGTCTCGACATGATCGCCGTGCCAGGCGACACACCGATGGCCACGATCGCGGGCATCATCGGCGACGAGTGCGCCATCGGTGTCATCAACAGCAAGACCACCGCAGTTCGCATCATCCCGGCCGTGGGCCGCAGTGCGGGTGACCACGTGAGCTGGGGAGGACTGCTCGGCGCAGCGCCGGTCATGAGCGTCTCCGAATGGAGCAGCGAGATCCTCGTCCGCCGGGGCGGACGGATGCCCGCGCCGCTCGGAAGTCTGCGCAACTGAGAAGTGCGGGGCCCCTCGGGTCCCGCACTTCGGGCTCACACCTCGGTCGGTCTACGTCTCGCCGTGCTCCGCAGCCGACGCCGCAGCCGGGACACCCCGGCGCATCGGTAGGGGCAGACACTCGTCACGATCCATACACGTTCCGCACTCCGCCTGCATGGTCCACGGCACGTGCTCCCACGACATCGGCTCGAAGCCCATCCGTTCGTAGAAGGGCACGGCCACGCCACGCGCCACCGCGCTGAGGCTGCCGTGCCGCGCGAGGGCCGTGCGTACGAGAATCGCGCCGATGCCCTGCATCTGGTACGCCTCCTCCACGACGACCGGTCGTATCCAGGCGGCGTCATCTCCAAGCTCGACGCGGAGCGCGCCCGCGATGGCTCCGTCCACCTCGTAGACGATGACCTCGAGTGTGTCGTAGTCGCCGCCCATGTCCTCGCCGGCGAAGAGGCGGTCGAGTGCCGCGCGGTCCGCCTCACGCGCGATTCTGATCACGCCGAGGACTTCACTGGGTGTCGTCGCTGCGCCGTCATCGATGTACGCGCCGAAGCGGTCATGGGCGGCGCACTGGAGCACGCGCTGGGTCGAAGGGTCCCAGCCGTCCGTGAACCCCTCGGCGCCGGACGCCGCGACCACAGCGGCGATGAAGAGCACGTGGTCGCCCGCATCGATACGGGTCTCGACGCAGCATTCGAGCCAGCCGAGCGCCTCCTGGATGCGGCCGCAGTCGATCTTCTCGGCGGGCAGAAGCCGGAGCCCCGCGTCGGCGATCTTGTCGGTCGTCGAGCCGCTCGCGTTACCACAGGCCCTCACCGCATCGACCATCGACGTGTCGACGATGTTCACGACGAAGTGCCCCGTCTGCCCGATGAGGGCGTGCGTGTGACTCGACGGCCGTACGCTCAGGCCCACGAGCGGCGGCCGGTGGGAAAGCGGCGTCACCCAGGCGACGCTCGCCGCATTGTCTGAACCGTCCTCGCCTCTGCTCGTCACGAGGTACACCGGACGGGGGTGCAGGAGCGCGGCGATGCCCCGCCCCTCGACGGCCTCGTAGGAAACCTCGGCGTGGTTCGTCGGCATGACGACCGGCCCCTTCCAGACAGCAGAACGCGTGATCAGCGCGGTTCCAAGCGTATGCGATTCATAGAAGCGCCCTAGAGCAACGGCGGGACGTAGATCTTGTTGCGGGAGTCCGGGAGTGCCTTCTCGGACAGCCTCTGCAGTCCTTCGATGACCTGCGGCATCCGCGCGACGGGAACGCCCATGAACATCAGGTTGTCGCCCACGTCTGAGCTCGCACGACACCCATAGCAGCCGAGCGAGATGTTCAGCTCGCCCGTCGTGTACGGATAGAGCGTCGTCTCGACACACTGCGCGTTGTAGCCGCTCACATGGAAGTCGAAGCGTGAGCCCGTGAAGAACGAGGCCGACATGCACATCCACATCAGCTGCTCCGGCTCGGCGATGAGCGCGATCACGTCGACGGGATAGGTCGCCTCGGCGAGCGGCGTCACGAGCGTCGCCGCCACCGAACGCTCAGGAAGCGCGGGGCGCTCGGCCACCATCTGGCGCGCTGCTTCGATGTTGGCGAGTTTCTTGAAGAGAATGTAGAGCTCACCGCTGGCCAGACGCGGCGGAATCTCCGTCAGGCCCAGGATATGGGTACCGTCCGGGCAGGAGTGACACTGCGGCGGCATGAGGAACGTACCGCCACGCCGCGCCCCCATGAGTGACTGGCAGAAGCGCATGCGTTCACGCGGCCGGGGCAGATCAGGCAGTGGCGATCCAGCCGGCACCAGACTGATGGCGACCGGGTTCCAGCGAAGCCGGAGGATGCGCTGCAGGGTCTCAGCCCAGGCGGCGTACTCGGCGCGCTGCTCGGCGGTGGCCACCCTGGGGGGCTCGGTTGAGACCGGCTCCGCGCACGCTTCCTCGGTCAACACGGTCACGCTCAGTGCGTCGACAGGGCAGTTGCCCACGCAGGTCTCGCAGCCCCAGCAGTCCTCAGGACGGACCGCGACGGGAATGAGGGCACCGTCGTGCTCCTGCATCTCGAAGACAGCGGTCGGACAGAACGCCTCACACAACCCGCAGCCCGTGCACCTGTGTGCATCAAGCTCGATAACAGCAGTCATCGTGACTCCTTAACGCCGCGCCCCCATGTGGGGTGGAGACGACGGCCGGAACAGTCGGTCAGTTGATACGCACAGAACGGCACGAGCCGTCCATCCTCCATGACGACGGTCATGGAACACTCCCTGATACGGTCGAGTTCGAAGTTCGTCACGTCCATGTAGTTCATGATCACGACGGAGAGCGCTCCTTCGGCGGAGATCCCGCGGCTCGCAAGCAGGTCGAAGAAGACGGAGCCCTGCGGACTCGCCGGGTTGTAGCCCGCGAGATACTCCTCGGGCGTCATGAAGCGCGTCACCGGCACGTATGTGTCGCCCTCGGGGACGAGCAGCGTGCCCGAAGAGCAGGTCGGGTGTGAAGTCGAGAGCGGCCAGAAGTCGTACGCGCCCACGATACCGTGGCTCTGCTCCTCGAGCAGGAACGCGACGTCGCTCAGGTTGATCGGCGATACCTCGGCAGGCTCGAAGCGTCCCGAGGTGAAAGCGGGCTGGAGCGCCACGCCGGCGACGACGTCCGTGTTGGCGAGTGCGAAGTCGAGCACGGCGCCTACCTGGTCGTCGTTCACGCCGAGGATGACCGCCATGGCCAGCACGACCTGGACGCCCGCCTCGCGACACCGCTCGATGGCCGCCATCTTCGTGGCGACGAGCGGCGCGCCGCGCACGATGCGGTACACCTCGTCGTCGAGGCCGTCGAACTGCATGTAGACCCCGCTCGCCCCTGCGTCCCGCAAGCGTTCCACGTAGCCGGGCTCGTTCGCGATGCGCAGTCCGTTCGTGTTGATCTCTATGGCGCCGAAGCCGATCTCCCGGCCCATCGCGATGATCTCCGGAAGCTCCTCGCGAACCGTCGGCTCCCCGCCGGTGAGCTGGATGCTCGTCTCGGCACCCGCCTTGTCACGCGCGGCGATGAACATCGAGCGGAGCGTCTCCATGCTCGGATCGGGCGGAGCGATGCCGGCCGAGACGAAGCAGACCGGGCAGCGCAGGTTACAGCGCTGAGTGACCTCGATCTCAACGAGCGTCGAGCGGCGGAGATGCGATGTGCACAGACCGCAGCCTCCCGGACACGGCCCAAGCGGCGCCTCCGTCACGCCAGGCGCCGCAGTCGGCACGGCGAAGTCGAGTATCCAGCGATAGTAATCGACATCCGGACACAGGTAGCTCTCGAACTCACCGTGCTCGGGGCAGGCCTTCTCGAGGAAGACGGCACCCTCGCGCTCGACGGTGCGCGCCGGGATCACATCGAGGCAGACGGGACAGAGGCTCTCGCTCACCGAGAGCACGGTCGACGCGGGTGATGCGGTTCCAGCGGTCACCGGAGCACCGGCGTCCGGGCCGGTCACGGGCACGTGGTTGCTCATACGTCCAGCATCCCCCTCGGGTCGTGAAGATCGTTCGGGGGCGTCGCGATACGGAGTCCGTGCGAATCGACCCACCAGAGCGTCCACCTGGGCACGTGCAGCCCCGGTTGGTGCGGTCCCGAGTAGCCCATCGCGCGGATGAACGACACGGCGTGCGCGAGGTCACCGGTATCGTCGATGTCGGCCACCTGCGTCAGGCATGCCACCGGCACGTTGCGTTCCCGCGCCTTCGCGACATAACCATCCATGCATGCGATGCCGTCGAGGTTGTAGTAGATGCCCTCCGAGTCCATGGGCGTGTCGGCAGTGTAGCCGACGATCGACACGCCGCACTCCTGACACGGCGCGTGGACGAAGCCGCCCGTCTCGGAGTACTTCGAGAAGTAGTCCAACCACTGGAAGGCCTGGACGATGTGGCTCGGCGGAAGCTGCGGCAGATCGCCGCCGATCGCCACGATCGAGGAGTAGCCTCTCTCGAAGATCTGGCGGAACGCATCGTCGAAGTGCTCATCGAACGTCTTCCCCGAGTCGATGATGAACTCCATCGGCGACGGCCAGGGACCGCCTGTCTCGATCGCCTCCTTGAGCGGCCCGAGGTTGCTCTCGGGCGAGGTGCTCACGAACAGCTCGTACGTGTCCGGCGTGCCACCGCTGTCCGCCACCTCGGCGATGGCCTGCTCGCGCAGCTCGGCGAGCGCGGCGTACGAGATCTCGATCACGTCGAGCAGACAACAGCGGTAGAAGTCGGCCGCCTGCTCGGGGGTGAAGATACCACCGTTCTCGACGGTCAGACGGGTCTTGACGATTCCGGGGATCGGCGCCTTGGTGAATACCAGAAGCGCGTGCTTCTTCTCAGACATCTGCATACTCTCTCTCGTAGTGCTTCACTATCTCCTCTGCAACCATCGTGACGGTGCAGGGCATACCATTGTAGTGCCACGTGCCGATGAGGGGGTCCGAGGAGTCTATGTCGCAGCTTGTGAGCACGTTGGCGTTTGATGGCCACGCGCCGCGAAGCGACGGCTCACACGCAGACTCACTAGGATACCACCATCCGTACTCGACGCTCACGACGCCCGGCGCCATATCCGTGATCTTGGCGATGAACCTCGCCCGGCCCTGAACCGTCGAGACCTCGACCTCGGCGCCTTCCTCGATGCCGAGCCGCTTGGCGGTCTCGCGACTCATCTCGGCATGAGGCACCGGATGCCGCTTCACCAGTGAGGGCATCTGGTGGTACGAGGAGGCGTAGTATGGCTGCTTCCTCGCGCCCGTGATGAGGATGAGCGGGAACTCGGCCGTGGGTGAGGCGACCGGCGCGGGTACCGGCATCGGGTCGGCGCCGAGCTCGGCGAGGAGGCTTGAGCTGAGCTCGATCTTCCCGCTCGGCGTGGCGAACCCTTTCTCGCGACCCGTGCGCGCATCGATACACTCGTGCTTGGCGTAGCCAGCGTGCACGTGGTAGAGGCCGCTCGCGCGGTACTCCTCCCAGCTCATACCGGCAGGCTCAAGGATCTCCGCAAGGGCGTCGGTGAGTGTCTCATGCGGCCAGTACTCGGCCTGTCCGAGGCGCAGACCGAGCTCACGGAAGAAGTAGTAGTCCGTCTTGCGCTCGTAGTACGGGGCTACCGCGGCGTCTCCGCCATAGGCGATGTTCGCCGTCCCGCCGTGGGTCTGGAAAAGCGGCCGCTCAAGCCCTCCCGCAACCGGCAGGACGTAGTCTGCGAGGAGCGCCGTCGACGTCATCGTATACTCGAGCGCCACGAGCAGGTCCAAGCTCGAGAGCGCCGCATGCATGCGGGTCGTGTCGGCCTGGGTGAGCAGCGGATTGGAGCCCATGACGAACATCGCCCGAACGGGATACGGATCTCCCTCGAGCATCGCCTTCATGACCAGGTCGGGGTGGACCGACGTCAAGTACCGCTCAGGGAGGCGCTTCCCGTGCTGCTCGGTGACCGCCCGGACGCGATCGTAGCCCTCGGGCGTCTGCAGGAGCAGGTGACCGCGATTGAGATTCTTCGCGCGCTGGGCAGGCGAGAGTAGGTCAGAGAGCTCAAGCTCGACTTCGGAGGTGAAGTCGGGCATCTCCGAGATGATGCACGAGCCGGGCCGATCGACGTTGCCGGTGATCGCGCGGAGGATGCCGATGGAGCGGTGCGTGGCCTGCGTGTTTCGGCCGAGCTGGTCGATGCCGCGACCCGAGAGGAGGGCGGCCGTCGATGCCGAGGCGAAGAGCCGGGCCGCCTTGCGGATGTCGTCCGCTGGCACACCGGTGATCCCGGATACCAGCTCGGGGGCATAGTCGGCCACATGGGCACGCAGCTCCTCGAACCCGTGACACCATCGCTCGACGAATGCGTGGTCATACAGGTCCTCGGCGATGATCGTGTGGATGAGCCCGAGCGCCAGCGCGCAGTCGGTGCCCGGCCGCACCGGGAGCCAGAGACTGGCATGCCTGGCGCTCCGCGAGCGCCTCGGGTCGATGACGATGAGCGTGCCACCCGCCGAGGCATAGTCACGGACAGCGCGCCAGAACGCGGAGTTGTCGGACTCGGCGGGGTTCGTGCCCCACAGGATGAGCGCGCCCGTCGATGAGGGATCGAAGTCCGCCTCGAGATGCCACCCGAACGTGAGCGTGTTCATCCACACAACCGGGTTCCAGCATATCTGGCCGATTCCCATGTTGTTGGGCGTACCGAAGACGCTCATGAAGCGGTGCAGCGGCCAGTAGGTCGCATGCGGTCCGCCGATTGAGCTGGAGAGCGCCTCGGGGCCATACTCCTCGGCGAGTCTCTTGAGGCGAGCGGCGATGTCGTCGAGGGCCTCAGCCCAGCTCACGCGCTCCCACTCTCCACTCCCCCGGGAGCCGACCCGCTTGAGCGGGAAGTTGATGCGCTCGGGATGGTCGAGGAACTCGACGATACGCGGCCACCGGACACAGCCGGCCTGGATGCGCGGATCATAGGGGTAGCGGCTCGGGTCCGGCTCGACCGAGACGACCCGTCCGTCTTCGACGGTGGCCGTCACACCGCACAGATAGCCGCAGAAACGGCAGTTCGTGGCGACCGTATGCATGCTCATGATGCAACCTCCTGCCCTGCCAGCGAGGCGGGACCACTCAGTTCCCAACCGGTGAAGCAACGGGCCTGCTCAAGAAGGCCAGCGGCGATCAGGCCGCGCTCCCCATCCCACATAGCCTGCTGGTTCATGCGTACCTGACCCCAGTCTATGCGTGTCCCGAAGAGCAGCTCCAGGTAGTGGAGCACCTCTCCCGGCTGAGACTGGGCCGAGAGGGCATACCCGCACGTCACGCATGAGGTGATGAGACGCTCAGCGCCGGTCGAGTGGAACTCCTGCAGACGGGCCCGCCCTCGTTCCGCATACAGAGCGGGATCCACCGAGGAGACCATACCACCCGATCCGCAGCATATCGTGTTGAGCCCATGGTGCTCCATCTCCAGGCGTGGGTGCCCACCCATGATGCTCCGTACCGCCGGGCCGAACGGCCCCATCCGGTCCTTGCACGAATCGTGAACACTGATGACATCATCTCCGCAGTGCTGAAGCCCGGCCTCGTGCATCAGAACCGGTAGCGGAACGAGCTCCATGTTCGCCAGGTCCGACAGCAGCTCCGCATGGCAACCCGGACACACGGTGACCACCCGCTTGACGCCAGCCTCCTCGAACGTCTCGCCGAGGTACTGTCGGAGGCGCCTGGCCCGATCGCCCAGGCCGAGACTCACGAGCGGACTTCCGCAACACAGGTCGGAGAGCGCGACGGCTATACCCTGTCCTGCAAGCCAGTCATAGACAGCGCGCGTGAGATCGGGCGCGTAGCTCGCAAGGATGCAGCCAGGAAAGAAGACAGTGTCGAACTCCGCCGGAACAAGGTCGTCGTAAGAGATGCCGTAGACGCTGCGATACGCGGTGAAGATCGTCTGGTCGCAGTCCACGTGCAGACACTCGGAGCCCTCGTACGCGAGCGCTCCGCAGTCAGTGAGCACATGCCGTGCCCGGCCCATCACGCGGCGCGTGTCCAGGTCGACGGGGCAATGGACCGAGCACAGGCCGCACAGTCCGCAGCGGGAAACCGCAGCGAGGACGCGGTCGTCATGCTCTCCCGCGAGAACCAGCCGGGCGATCTCACCGATGGTGAGGCCCGCCTCGCCCATGGCGATGCAGGCCCCGGTGCATCCTTCGCAATCGATACAGGTTTCGCCGGCGATACGCAGGCCACTCAGGGCCGCCGGGTGGGCCATCAGGCAGCGTCCTCCTGTTCACCGGATCCGCCATACAGTTCGGCGAACCTACGTTCCACCTCACCCCAGTCGACCCGCTGGTCGAACACGAGTTCAAGGTAGTGCAGCACACGAGCCTGCCCGGTCGTGGCAGAGAACCGGTGCGCACAGCTCATGCACGCGGTCACGAGGTAGTCGGCACTCGTCGCGTCAGCCTCGGCGATTCGGGTCGCGGTCGTCGTGGCAGCGAGGTCGGGATCGACCGCGCACACCAGACCTCCCGAGCCGCAGCAGACGCTGTCGTGGTCGGATCGACGCATCTCCTTCATGGGATATCCCGAGAGGATCTCCCGAACGTCGGGCCCTGTGACAGGCTCCCATCGGTCCACGCAGGAGTCGAAGACCGTGAGCGTCTCGGTCCCACCCACTCGAACACCCGCCTCGCGGAACAGGCGCGACAGCGGTACGACCTCAACGCCGTCAAGGAACTGGCGCAGCTCGTGCAGACACTCGGGGCATGCCACCACGATCCGGCGGACACCACCGGCAGCGAGAGCGTCACGCACCCGCTGGTGGTGCAGCTCCACCCGCTCTGCCATGCCGGCGTGACGAAGGCTCGCCCCGCAGCACCCGTCGATGATCCCCACGGTGTCACCGCGCTCGGTGAGCCATCCATGTACCGAACGTACAAGCTCGGGACCGTACGTCGAAAGTGAGCAACCCGGGAAGAAGGCGACATCGAATGATGGCGGAGTGATGTCGTCCCACGTGATGCCGAACGCATCCTTGTAGATGGTGTGCGACCCGAGATCATCCCCGATCAGCATCCAGTCATACACACCGGCGAGGACTCCCGCCGAATCCAGGTGCGCCCTGGCAGCCTGCATGGTCGCCCGCACATCGATATCGACCGGGCATTCCGAACAGCAGAAACCGCACATACTACAGCGCACGACGGCGTCGACCACCTCGCCGGATGTCTCACCAGCAAGGAGGCGGCTGGCCACCTGTCCGATGGTCAGCCGCCTCTCTCCGATCACATCGCACGAGTCGGTACAAAGACCGCACTCAATGCATGCATCCTCTGTCGACGTCAGTCGGGCACGGGCTGACTCTACGGTCATCGTGTGCCTCCTGACGAATCGAACCTTACTTCCAAGCCTTCAAGAACGCCTCGTCGCCGCGCGGCAGACGCTCCCAGTACCGCTCCTCACCCGAGAACATACGGCGATCGTCCGAGTATACCACCAGGAATCGGAGGATCAGTCCGCCGATGAGGGCGAGTACCGGAGCCAGCGTGGCCGCTGCACTGCCACCCACGGCGTATATCACGAGCGGGATGAGCAGACCCACGATGATGAGGCCGACCCAGAACCATCCCGAGAACGAGCCCTTCAGCCAGCGCCCGGCCGCCTTGCGAGCGGTGGGGTTAGCCGCCGTGTACATCATGATCACGAAGAGCAGGACGACAATCAACTCGAACACGATGAGTACGAGGTCGACTGAGTGAAGCAGACTGTGCACCGACTCCACGGCCTCCGCAGAACCCGCATACGGCCAGACGCCTGCCAGGAGCGAACATGCGGCGGCACCCGTGGAGAGCGCTGATACCATGAAGAGCACCGGCAGAAGCGGAGTGTTCCAGAACGCGCGAGCCCGCAGGCTGGAGAGCAGGATACCCGTGTAGAGCATGACGCCGAGACCCAGAATCCCCGCCACGACTGCGAAGAACAGACGTGCACCCTCAGCATCTGCCCAGGAGAACCACGTCGGGAAGAAGCTGAAGTAGACCACATCGACCGCCATCAGGATAAGGAGCATCCAGGCACCGAAGGTCATGATGGCCTTCTGCGTCGAGAACACGCGCCAGAACTGGAACGGACGCCCCAGCTCGAAGACGAGCAACGCAGAACCGCCGCCGAGGCACACCGCCGCCACAAGCGGCGCAATGGCGAACACATCGCCCACACCGAAGAAGAGGTCCGCTATCGCGGCCAGGACCGTGATACCGCCGCCGAGGCCACCCAGGAAGAGGTAGCAGGCGATAGGCCAGGCCCAGAAGTGCTTCTCTTTGCTCATCCCTGTCCTCCCGTTCCGAGGATGTAGAAGACCTGCGGTTCGGTCTCCAGTTCCTCGAGAAGCCGTACCGTGTTGACCGAGTTCACCAGACGCGAGACATCGCTCGTGGGATCGTCAAGGTCGCCGAACACACGCGCGCGCTGGTGGCACGTCTTCACGCAGTGCGGCTCCTGTCCCTCACGCACACGATCGGCGCAGAAGTTGCACTTGGCAGCGACGCCCAGGTCATGATTGACGTGGCGGGCGTTGTACGGGCATGCCTGGATGCACGCCTTGCAACCGATACACTTCTCGTTCTCGACCCAGACGACACCGTCCTCGTCCTGGTGCGACGCGCCCGTCGGGCAGGCGCCGACGCAGGGCGGGTTTTCACAGTGCATGCAGATGAGCGGCATGTAGTTCATGTGAACGTTCGGGAAGCTCCCCACGGGACCGTCGAGCACGACGGGGTTGTAGATCATGTCGATCGGCAGGTCGTTCCACGTCCTGCA
>CAYMSA010000057.1:9717-11157 GCA_964392965.1 uncultured Coriobacteriaceae bacterium | reverse complement strand
GAGCGGTCATGAGAAACCCGAAACTGATGGGAGTTGTCGGCACACTGGCGGCGATGTCCCTCGCGCTGGGCGCCTGCGGTGGAGACAGCGGTGGCGGCGGCGACAGCGGTGACACCACGGTCTCCATCTGGACCAGCGTCGATGCACCTGTCATGCAGGGCCTCGAGGCAGCCACGGCAGAACTGGCGGCCGACAGCGGCATCACGATCGAGTGGGAGAAGGTCGAGAACATCAACCAGCTCATCATGACGAAGCTCGGCGCCGCTGACGCTCCGGACATCGCCATGATCCCCCAGCCCGGCGTCGTCGCGGACCTCGCCTCACGTGATGGCATCTACCCCCTCGACGATGTCCTGGACAAGGCCGCGCTCGAGTCCACGATGGTCCCCGGTACGCTCGAGGCCGGGACGGTGGACGGCTCCCTGTACGGTCTGCTCGTCAGCATGAACGTGAAGGGCCTTGTCTGGTACAACAAGCCCGCGTGGACCGAGGCAGGATACCCCACCGAGATCGCGACCATCGATGAACTCAACGACCTGACAGAGCAGATCAAGGCTGACGGCAACACACCGTGGTGCATGGGCATCGAGTCCGACACCGCGACCGGTTGGCCGGCCACCGACTGGTTCGAGGTTCTCGTCGCCAAGTACGGTGGCGCGGAGACATACCGTCAGTGGGTTGCCAACGAGGTCCCGTTCGACTCCGACGTGGTCCGTGAGGCAGCCGCGACCTTCGAGAACCTCCTGTTCACCGAGGGCAACTCTCTCGGTGGGCGCACCGCGATCGCCAGCACCAACTTCGGCACCGCCGGGAACCCGATGTTCGCCGAGGGCTCGCCGCAGTGCTGGATGTACATGCAGGGCTCGTTCATCACGGGCTTCTTCCCCGACGCCACCAAGTCGGACCTCGACACCAACGTCGGGCTGTTCGGATTCCCGCCGGCCGAGGCCGGGGGCGAGAACCCCGTCGTCGGCGGTGGCGACCTGGCCGTCATGTTGAACGAGAACGAGGCGACCAAGACCGCGATGCAGATCCTCGCTGACCCGAACGTGGGCAACGAGGCTGCTCCGATCAGCTCCTTCATCAGTCCTCACAAGACCTTTGACATGGCCCTCTACCCGAACGAGACGACCCGGGCCGTGGCACAGGTCGCCTACGACTCCACGGCGTTCCTCTTCGACGGTTCCGACCAGATGCCCGGCGAGGTTGGGGCCGGCAGTTTCTGGAGCGAGATGACATCGTGGATCTCGGGTGGTCAGGACCTCGACACCACTCTCAGCAACATCGACGCCAGTTGGCCCGCGCAGTAAGGCATTGACCAACAACACCGGGTGTCGCGGGGCGGGCTCCATCTGGAACCGCCCCGCGACACCCGGTGTCGGGTTATCGTCGATGCCACCCGGAGGGGTTAGTCAGAAATTTTTATTAAATCAGCGAGTG
>CAYMSA010000057.1:0-9707 GCA_964392965.1 uncultured Coriobacteriaceae bacterium | reverse complement strand
CACCCACCCCCCCCGGGGCCCCCGCCCCTCACGCAGCCCCCCACCCCCCGGGGGGGGGGGGGGGGGGCCCCCCCCCGCCCCCCCCCCCCGACACCCGGTGACGGGTTATCGTCGATGCCACCGGAAGGGGTTCTTCAGAAATGTTAATGAAATCAGCGAGTGCACTCGTAACGGTTGTCGCCGGCATCGTCATTGCTCTCGGAGTATTCTGGGTGCTCAACAAGCTGGCGGAGCTCCTGCCAGCGAAGTGGGAGGGCCGGATCAAGCCCTACCTGTACATTCTGCCTGCGTACTTGGCAATTACCATCTATCTCCTCTATCCCACCTTGGTGACGTTCATCAACAGCTTCAAGGACCGCTCGAGCACCGAATGGGTGGGCTTCACGAACTACGGAGAACTGTTCTCAGACACGGGCTTCCGCGAAACACTCTTCAACACGCTCCTCTGGGTTGCCATCGTCCCCGCGGTCACGATCACGATCGGTCTGGCGGTGGCGGTTCTCGCCGACCGTCTCGGACCGAAGTCCGAGAACCTCGTGAAGACGATGATTTTCCTGCCGATGGCCATCTCGATGGTTGGGGCAGCCACCGTGTGGCGCTTCGTGTATGACATCCAGCCCGCGGGGCAGCCGCAGACAGGCCTCCTCAATGCCGTGTGGACGGCTTTTGGGCGTGATCCCGTGCCGTGGCTCCAGACCAGCACCTTCCGGCTCAACACCCTGCTACTCATGGTGATCCTGTTGTGGGCGCAGGTCGGCTATGCCATGGTTCTGCTCTCGGCGGCGATCAAGGCGGTGCCGGTTGACACCCTGGAGGCGGCCCGGATCGACGGCGCCAATGAACGGCAGGTCTTCTTCCGTGTGGTCCTCCCCCAGGTGAAGGGCACCATCATCGCCGTGTTCGTCACGGTGACCATCATGGTGATGAAGATCTTCGACATCGTGTACACGAACACGAACGGTCAGTTCAAGACAAACGTCCTGGCCAACGAGTTCATCAACGAGTTGACCACCAACTTCAACTACGGCGCGGCGTCCGCGATCGTCGTCGTGCTCATGATCGCCGTGATTCCGATAATGATTTACCAGGTCAAGAACTTCCGTGAGCAGGAGGCGTCCTCATGAGCAACGTCACCACGCAGGGCACCGTCGCTGCGTCGACTGCGGCAACGGTCACCAAGGGCAAGGTGAAGGCCGGGGGTCACGCTGATGCCAACCCCGCCAAGGCCGGGTGGTTCACGAAGATCCTGCTCGGCATCCTCGTGATTCTGTGGACCGTTCCGACTCTGGGCACCCTCGTGACGTCCTTCCGGACACTCGATGACGCCAACACGAGCGGGTGGTGGGAAGTCTTCTACACGCCGGAACTCTGGTCGCGCCTGACCGTGCAGAACTACGTCGACGCGTGGAACGGCGGAGGGGCATCGACCGCGAACATGGGTGAATCGTTCATCAACAGCTTCGCGATCGCGCTGCCTTCCACCTTCATTCCGATCCTGATCGCGGCTTTTGCGGCCTACGCCTTCACGTTCATGGAGTTCAAGGGTCGCGAGACCCTGTTCATCGTGATCGTGAGCCTGCTCGTGGTCCCCAACTTCGTGGCATTCATCCCGCTGCAGCAGATCTACAACAACCTGCAGTTGGTCAGCTTCCCCAAGGTGTGGCTTGCCCACGTGGGATTCGGGATGTCGCTCGCGATCTTCATTCTGCGTAATTACATGCAGACGCTTCCCAAGTCAGTGATCGAGTCGGCGAAGATCGACGGTGCCTCGCACTACAAGATCTTCTACCAGCTCATCCTCCCGATGTCCGTGCCGGCACTGGCGGCCTTCGCGATCTTCCAGTTCCTGTGGGTCTGGAATGACCTCATGGTGGCACTGGTCTTCCTCGGCCCCGGTGACGATGAGCCCGTGACGGTTGCCCTCACCGGCCTGCGGAACCAGCTCGGTCAGGGGTGGAACCTCACCACAGCGGGCGGCATCCTCTCGATGCTGGTCCCGATGGCGGTGTTCCTCATGCTGCAGCGCTACTTCGTCCGCGGACTTACTGCGGGGGCTGTGAAGGGCTGATCCGCTTCACTCGACGGCCGGTCGCGGAGCCTCTCCGCGACCGGCCGTTCGCCGTAGAATGACCCGGATGCCAGAGAGCCCGTGGTCCGCCGTGCCGCTCCCGGCCGTCGCCTCCACCGACGCCGACGCCACCGTGAACCTCTCCCAGGACGGTGCGCTGATCAGGCGCACGGTGCTGCCGGGAGGCATCCGCGTCCTCACCGAGGACATTCCGGCCATGCGCTCCGCGGCGTTCGGTGCCTGGGTGGCGGTTGGCTCCCGCGACGAGTTGGAGGAACACGCCGGCTCCACCCACTTCCTGGAGCACCTGCTCTTCAAGGGCACGCCGACGCGGAGCGCGTACGACATCGCCGCCGCCTTCGACGCCGTCGGGGGGGAGGCCAACGCCGCCACCGCGAAGAACTACACCTGCTACTACGCGCGGGTGCTCGACGTGGACCTGCCGCTGGCGAGTGACGTCCTCATGGACATGATGACCTCCTCGCTCCTCGATGCCGGCGACGTCGAGACAGAACGCGAGGTCATCCTGGAGGAGCTCGCGATGGCGCTGGACGACCCGGCCGACCTCGTCCACGAGCGCTTCTCCGAGACCGTGCTCGCCGGCCATCCCCTCGGCCGCCCCATCGGCGGCACGCCCGAGACGATCAGGGCGCTCGGCCGTGACGCGGTGCTCGCGCACTACCGGACCCACTACGTCCCGGGCGAACTGGTCGTCACCGCCGCGGGCAACATCAACCACGACGCCATCTGCGAGTCGGTGCAGGCCGGCGCACGAGCAGCGGGCTGGGTGCTGGCGGAGGACGCCGTGCCCGCCGGCCGCCGCGTGGCGGGTACGGCGATCCACGGCCCGTCGACCACGCTGACCATCCCGCGGGCCACGGAGCAGGCGCACGTGATCATCGGCGGGCCTGGCCTGTCGAACGCGGACCCCCGGCGTTTCGCGCTGGCTGTTGCCTCGACGATCCTCGGCGGCGGCATGAGTTCGCGTCTCTTCCAGGAGATCCGTGAGAAGCGCGGCCTCGCCTACAACACCTACTCCTTCACCTCGGGCTACGCCGAGGGCGGACTGTTCGGAGCCTATGCGGCCTGTGCGCCGTCGAAGGTCGCCACCGTGGTCGAGCTGGTGAGGGCAGAACTGGCCCGCCTCGTCTCCGAGCCCGCCTCCGCGGAGGAGTTGCGGCGGGCGATCGGGCAGATCTGCGGCACGTTCGTGCTGGGCTCCGAGGACACCGGGGCCCGCATGACCCGGCTGGGGCTGGCGGAGGTGGTCACCGGCCGGCTCATGAGCTTCGAGGAGACCCTTGCCAGCTACCGCGCGGTCACCGCCGCCGACGTCCAACGGGTGGCTGCCGACCTCCTCGCGGCGGACCCCACGCTCGTCGTCGTGGGTCCGGAACGGGCCTGCGCCGCCGCGGAGGCGCTAGCCTGAGGGTCGTGGCTATCCGGGTTGCAGTCGTCGGCGCCGACGGGCGCATGGGCAGGCAGGTGTGCGCGGCGGTCGCGGCCGCGCCCGACATGGAACTGGTGGCGCGCCTCGACGTCGGCTCGGACGTCGGCTCGCTCGCAGGCCGGGCGGACGTTGCCGTGGACTTCACCGTCCCGGGCGTCACCGAGATGCACGTCCACACGCTGCTCGACGCCGGTATCCGCACGGTCGTCGGCACGACCGGCTGGACCGACGACGCCCTCGCCCGCGTGCGGGAGCACGCCGAGGAAGCTGGCGTTCCCGTCCTCATCGCCCCCAACTTTGCCCTCTCCGCGGTGCTCGCCATGGTCTTCGCCCGGAAGGCGGCCGCCTGGTTCGACTCGGCGGAAGTGATCGAACTCCACCACCCGGACAAGGCCGACGCGCCATCGGGCACCGCGATCCACACCGCCCGCGGGATCGCGGCCGCCCGGCACGCGGCGGGGCAGGGGGCGATGCCGGACGCCACCACGTCCGGGCTTGCCGGTGCCCGCGGGGCCGTCGTCGACGGTGTCCACGTGCACTCGGTCCGGCTGCGCGGGCTGGTCGCCCACGAGGAGGTCGTGCTGGGCAATCCCGGCGAGCAGCTCACCATCCGCACCGACTCCTTCGACCGGTCGAGCTTCATGCCGGGGGTGCTGCTGGCCATCCGCGAGGGCGGCTCCCGCCCGGGTCTGACGGTCGGCCTGGAGGCCCTGCTCGACCTGTAGCAGGTCAGGCGAGCCCCGCGTGCCAGGCGAGCTGCACGAGTTCGCTGCCGGCCACGTCGAAGCTGCGCCGGACGCCGAGGGGCGCGAAGCCCGCGGACGAGAGGAACCGCGTGCGCGGCTCGTCGCCCCGGACGCACCACACGAGGACGTCCGGCGCGCCCAGCTGCCGCAGCACGTCGACACAGGCGGCGAGGAGCCGTGACCCGTGGCCTGCCCGCGTGCGGTCCGGGGCCACCTCGAGGGCGACGATCTCGTGTGCGGGCGCGCCGTCGATCGGCTCCGCCGGGGCGAGCGCTGCGAACCCGACCACCGCATTCCCTTCGAGCGCGGCGAGGACCCGGTGCGACGGCGAGGGCGGCGCGGCAATCGCCGTGCCCCACCGCTCCGCGAAGGCGGCGGGCGCGAGGGTGGCGTCCAGCCCCGGGGGCAGCGCGCCCAGTCCCGCCTCCACCGCCAGCCTCATCGTGGCGGCATGGATCGCGCCGATGCGTCCCGCGTCGCTCGGCAGCGCGGGCCGGACGGAGACATCAGCCACGCCGCCACCCTAACGCGTGTCCCACTCACTGGCGCTCGGGGAGGCCGGGTCGGCGGGCGCGCTAGCGTGTGCCCCATGGACCCCCGCTCCCTCTTCGGCACCGTCATCACCGCCATGGTCACGCCGTTCCACGAGGACGGCTCGATGGACCTCGACTCCGCCCAGCGCCTCGCGGACCACCTCGTCTCAGAGGGGTGCGATGGGCTCGTGGTCTCCGGGACCACGGGGGAGTCCCCCACCACGCACGGACCGGAGAAGGCGGACCTGGTGCGCGCCGTCGTCGCCGCGGTCGGGGACCGCGCCCGCGTGATCGCCGGCGCCGGCTCCAACGACACCGCCCACGCCGTCCGCATGGCCGAGTGTGCCGCGGAGGCGGGGGCGCACGCGATCCTCGTGGTGTCGCCGTACTACAACCGGCCGTCGCAGGACGGGGTGGCGACGCACATCGAGACGGTCGCCTCCGCCGCGGACCTGCCCGTCATGGTCTATGACATCCCGGGCCGCACGGGCGTCGCGGTCGGCCCCGAGTGCTCCGCGCGCGTCGCCCGCCACCCGAACGTCGTCGCGGTGAAGGACGCCACGGGGAACGCCGTCGCAGGGTGCCGCCGCGGCCTCGAGACCGGGCTGGCCATCTACTCCGGCGACGACGCCCTCAACCTCAGCTTCCTCACCCACGGCGCGGTGGGCGTGGTGTCCGTCGTCGGGCACGTGGCGGCACGCCACTACCGCCGGATGGTCGACGCCGTGGCTGCCTCCGACCTGCCGGCCGCCCTCGCCGTCCACAACCGGCTGATCCCCGTGGTGGACGCCGTCATGGGCACCGGCCAGGGCGCGGTCCTCGCCAAGACGGCCGCCCACGAACTCGGTCTGATCTCCACCGCCACCCTGCGCCTGCCCCTTGTGCCCGCCCCTGCGGCGCAGCGCGCGGCGCTGCTCGCGGCGATCGACTCGCTCCGCACGTCGTAACGCCGCGGCGTGGCCGCCGCGCGCGGGATGGCAGGATTGACCCGTGAGCCACCCACACCCCGAACTGTCCCCTCCGGCCCCCCTCGCCCCCGGCACGCTGCGTCTCACGCCGCTCGGGGGACTCGGCGAGGTCGGGCGCAACATGACCGTGCTGGAGCTCGACGGCAAGCTCCTCCTGGTCGACTGCGGCGTCCTCTTCCCGGATGACAACCATCCCGGCGTCGACCTGATCCTGCCCGACATCGACCTCATCATCGACAGGCTCGACGACGTGGTCGCCCTCGTCCTCACGCACGGTCACGAGGACCACATCGGCGCGGTGCCCTTCCTGCTCCGGAGTCGCCCGGACATCCCCCTCGTCGGGTCCGAACTCACCCTCGCCTTCGTGGAGGAGAAGCTGAAGGAGCACCGGATCACGCCCTTCAGCCTGCAGGTGGAGGAGGGACAGGTCGAGGAACTGGGTCCCTTCGAGTGCGAGTTCGTCGCCGTCAACCATTCGATCCCGGACGCACTGGCCGTCATGATCCGGACGACGGCCGGGACCGTGCTCCACACGGGCGACTTCAAGATGGACCAGCTCCCCCTCGATGGACGCCTCACCGACCTCCGGTCCTTCGCCCGCCTGGGGGAGGAGGGGGTGGACCTCTTCATGGTGGACTCGACCAACGCCGAGGTGCCCGGCTTCACCCCGCTCGAACGCGAGATAGGTCCCGTCCTGGACACCGTCTTCGCACAATCGGCCGGCAAGATCGTGGTGGCCTCCTTCGCCTCCAACGTGCACCGGGTCCAGCAGGTGCTGACCGCCGCGGCCCGGCACGGCCGGAAGGTCGCCCTGGTGGGGCGCTCGATGGTGCGCAACATGGGCCTGGCCGCCGACCTGGGCTTCCTGGACATCCCCGAGGGGGTGCTCGTGGACCAGCGGACCATCGCGGGCCTGCCGGACGACGAGGTGGTGCTCGTCGCCACCGGATCGCAGGGCGAGCCCATGTCCGCGCTGTCCCGCATGGCGAACAAGGACCACAGCGTCCGGGTGGGACCGGGGGACACCGTCATCTTCGCCTCATCCCTGATCCCCGGGAACGAGAACTCGGTCTACCGGGTCATCAACGGACTCACGCGGCTGGGCGCGCGCGTGGTGCACCAGGGCAACGCGAACGTCCACGTCTCCGGCCACGCCTCCGCCGGGGAGCTGCTCTACGTGTACAACATCGTGCAACCGCGCAACGTGATGCCGATCCACGGCGAGATCCGGCACCTGGTCGCCAACGGCGCCCTCGCCGTCCAGACCGGTGTCCCGCCGGAGCGGGTGATGCTCGCCGAGGACGGCGTCGTCGTCGACCTCGCCGACGGCGTCGCCCGGATCGTGGGCGCCGTCCCGTGCCGCTACGTGTACGTGGACGGCTCCACCGTGGGGGAGATCACCGATGCCGAGCTGAAGGACCGCCGCATCCTCGGCGTCGAGGGGTTCGTCTCCATCTTCGCCGGGATCGACTCCGCCACCGGTGACATCGTGACCGGACCCCACATCCAGGCGCGTGGGATGGCCGAGACGGATGTGGTGTTCGACCCGATCCGCGACGACTTGCGTCGCGCCCTGGAGGAGGCGGCACGGGAGTCGGCTGACACGCACGAACTGCAGCAGGTCATGCGGCGCGTGGTCGGGCGGTTCGCCTCCCAGAAGCTACGGCGCCGGCCCATGATCATCCCGCTCGTGATCGAGGTCTGACACCGGCGTGGCCCGTTCCTGCCCGCGGGCGGGCAGGATAACGTCGTATCTGTATGGCCACCCGGACCTCGTCCCCCCAACGGCAGGCCGCACAGCCGAGGCGCCCCGCGGCGCGCTCGTCGCGGACCAGCCGGGCTCCCGCACGCCGCCGGAGCGCCCTTCCCGTTCGTGTCGTCCGCGGGATCTGGATGGGAGGAGCGCACCTCGTGGGTGGAGCGACCCGGAAGCTGACGAACGCGGCACGTGAGGCCGATCCCGCCCTGCGTCGCGACGGCGTCGCCTTCCTGTTCCTCGCGCTCGCGATCATCGTGGCGACCAGGGAGTGGTTCGGGCTCTCCGGCCTCGCGGGTGACGTGATCCACCACACCGCCGCCGGCCTGATCGGGGTCCTGGGGACGCTGCTGCCCGCACTGTTCGCCCTGCTCGCGCTGCGGCTCTTCCGGCACCCGGAGCAGTCGCGGGCGAACGGCCGCGTCTCGATCGGGGTCATGCTGCTGATCTCCGCGGTGGCGGGCATGATCCACATCGGCCGCGCCGCGCCGTCGCCCCTCGACGACCTCGCCGCCGTGGAGGCGGCAGGTGGCGTGCTCGGGTGGTTGCTGGCCGCCCCGCTCGTGGCCCTGTTCACCGTGTACGCCGCGGTGCCCATCCTCGTGCTCCTCGCTCTCCTGGCGCTCTGCGTGATCACCGCGACGCCGGTCGCGGCAGTGCCCGGACGGATCGCCGGAATCTTCCGGCGGCCCGCGGCCGTGGAACCCGCGCCGCCCGAGGCCGATCGTCCGCCGCCCCCCCGGCCGCGGCGGCGCAGCGAGCCCGTTCCCGAGGAGCCGGCCGACGTCGTCGCCGAGGTGGCGCCGTCGCGCCGACGCCGGGGCGAGACGCCGCCGGCGGAGGAGGACCACCACACGGAGATCGCGCCCCCGCCCACGCAGGCTCTGCCCGCCCGTGCCGAGCAGCTCGAGCTCTCGCCCCACATCGTCTACACCCTGCCGGGGGACGGACTGCTCGTGAAGGGCGGGCCCCACAAGGTCCGCTCCCAGGCGAACGACCACGTGGTCGAACGACTGACGAACGTGTTCGCCGAGTTCGAGATCCCCGCCACCGTCACCGGCTTCTCGCGCGGCCCGACGGTCACCCGCTACGAGGTGGAACTCGGGCCCGGCACGAAGGTCGAGCGGGTCACCGCCCTGTCCCGGAACATCGCCTACGCGGTCGCGAGCGCCGACGTGCGCATCCTCTCCCCGATCCCGGGCAAGTCCGCCATCGGGATCGAGATCCCGAACGCCGACCGCGAGACCGTCGCCCTCGGGGACGTGCTGCGCTCGAGCGCCGCGCTGCGCACCGAGCACCCGCTCGTCGTCGGGGTGGGCAAGGACGTGGAGGGCGGGTACGTCGTCGCCAACCTCGCCAAGATGCCCCACCTGCTGGTCGCGGGCGCCACCGGGTCCGGCAAGTCCTCGTTCATCAACTCGATGATCGTCTCGATCCTGATGCGCGCCACACCGGAGCAGGTCCGCCTGGTGCTGGTGGACCCGAAGCGGGTCGAACTCACCATCTACGAGGGCATCCCGCACCTCATCACGCCCATCATCACGAGCCCGAAGAAGGCCGCGGAGGCGCTCGAGTGGGTGGTGCGCGAGATGGACATGCGGTACGACGACCTCGCCGCCTTCGGCTACAAGCACGTCGACGACTTCAACGCCGCCGTCCGCTCCGGGCGCGTCACGCCCCTGCCGGGCTCTGAACGCACGATCACCCCGTACCCGTACCTGCTCGTGATCGTCGATGAACTCGCGGACCTGATGATGGTCGCCCCGCGGGACGTCGAGTCCTCCATCCAGCGGATCACCCAGCTCGCCCGCGCCGCCGGCATCCACCTCGTGCTGGCGACGCAGCGGCCGTCGGTCGACGTCGTGACCGGCCTCATCAAGGCGAACGTCCCCTCGCGGCTCGCCTTCGCGACGTCGTCGCTCGCCGACTCGCGCGTGATCCTGGACTCGCCCGGGGCGGAGAAGCTCATCGGGCAGGGCGACGCGCTGTTCCACCCGTCGGGCAAGGCGAAGCCGCAGCGCGTGCAGGGCGCCTGGGTCTCGGAGTCCGAGATCCTGTCGGTGGTCGAGCACGTCAAGGCGCAGATGCGGCCGACGTACCGTGAGGACGTCGTCGTCCCGGCAGCGAAGCGGCAGGTGGACGAGGACATCGGTGACGACCTGGACCTGCTGCTCCAGGCGGCGGAG
>CAYMSA010000056.1:0-11246 GCA_964392965.1 uncultured Coriobacteriaceae bacterium | reverse complement strand
AGGTCCGGATAGCGCCTGATGGGGCTCGTGAAGTGGCAGTAGGCCGCCGAGGCCAGACCGAAGTGCGAAGCGAGGTAGTCGACGTACCGGGCGCGCTCGAGTGCGCGCAGCATGAGCGAGTTGATGAGCCGCTCTTCCGGGCGCCCGTGCGCGAACGCGATGATCTTCTGGAACGTGCGAGGGCTGGCCCCGTGGAGATCCTGCACCGGGTAGCCGAACTCCTTGAGCACGACCGCGACCTGCTTGAGCGCATCAGCGTCCGGGTCTTCGTGGATGCGGTAGACCATGGGTGCCGAGGCCGCCGACATGTGCCGGGCCACGACCTCGTTCGCGAGGATCATCGCCTCCTCGATCATACCGGTGGCCTCGGTCCGTCCGCGAACGGTCACGTCGATCGGCTCGCCAGTCTCGTCGAGACGCACGCGCGCCTCAACCGTCTCGAAGTCGAGGCCGCCGCGCGCGATGCGCCGCTCCCGTATGGCCCGGGCGACCGCCCGGAAGTCGGCGATAGCTACAGCCATCGTCTCATCGGGAAAACCAGCACCGTCGAGCCATGCCTGGACCTGCTCGTAGTCGAGCCGCCGATCGCTCCTGATGACCGAGGGATAGAGCTCGTGGGCCTGTACGAGTCCCGTGCGGTCGACGACCATCTCCACCGTGAACGTGAGCCGATCTTCGTCCGGATTGAGCGAGCAGACGGCGTTGGAGAGCTCCTCGGGCAGCATCGGGAGCACGCGGTCCACGAGATAGACGCTCGTGGCACGATGACGCGCTTCCACATCGATCGGCGAGTCCCACGGCACGTAGTGGCTCACATCCGCGATGTGGACCCAGAGCCGAAATCCACCGCCTTCGCGCCGCACGGAGATGGCGTCGTCGAAGTCGCGGGCGTCGACGGGGTCGACCGTGAACGTGAAGAGCTCTCGCAGGTCCGTTCGCCCCGCCTTAAGCTCGGCTGCGGTGTCGATCGTGAGGCGGCGGGCGCTTTCGAGCGCGGCCTCGGGGAACGTGGTCGCCAGCCCGTGCTCGCGGATGATCATCTCGATGTCGACGCCCGGAGCGCCCTCCGGCCCGAGGACCTCGGTGATGACGCCCTGCATGGCATCGCGGTGATCCGCGTAGCGGGTGATGCGCGCCACCACGATGTCCCCCGGTCGCGCCTCGACGGTAGCCCGCTTCGCATCCACGAACAGGTCGCTTCTCACGCGTGAGTCCGACGGCACGACGATGCCCAGTGCCCCGTGGCGCTCGTAGCGCCCCACGACCTCGGTCGCGGCACGCTCGATGATCTGCACGACCGCCCCCGCCCGTCCCTGGTTTCGCACGCGCGGCTCGACTCGCACCGCGACCAGGTCGCCGTGCATCGCGCCTCCCACGTCACGCCCGTTCACGTAGATGTCGCCGGACGGCGTGTCCACGAACCCGAACCCGCGGCGGTTCATCGCCAGCCGTCCGACGACGAGGTTGCGCTCGCGCAGGGCGAGGTAGCGGCCGCCGACTTCCGCGACGCTCCCCGACCGGACGAGCCGCTCGAGGCTCGCCGCCACCTGCGCCTCGTCGAGCTGCAGCCGTGCGGACCTGCGACGCGCCTCGAGGTCACCGAGGCCGCGAGCGACCTCGGCGGAAGTGAGCGGCCGACGCGCATCCCTCAGAACCTGCATCACGACTTTCTCGGGCCGCACCTGTTCCTCCTGCCGACGGGGCGCCGTGCGCCTGTCCCAACGCCTCCGGCGCCTATCGCGTGTAGGAAGGTCGCCACGGGAGACTTGTCTCTCGGTTAGAATACATGTAGGGTCATACCCCACCGCGCCGGACCCCAGAGGGAGCTGTAATGGAGTCTCGCAGAACGTCACCACCGGTCTTCATCGGCACCGGAACACTCACACAACCACACGACATGGTCAGAGCACTCGAGACCATCGAGTCGTTCGCATATCGTCACCTCGTGAACGGCACCGAGATGTCTGCGGGCCGCGCCACGCTCGTACGCCTCATGTACGACAACACCTCGGCCACCACGCTCGTCAACGGGTGCCTCTTCCTGAACGTCGCCAGTCTGCGCTACCTCGACTTCTCCACTGAAGAGGACGGCGCCACGCTGTTCGTGCTCTTCGGCGACGGTATGACGCTCGAGATCGTGCCGATCGACGAACGCGAGCCGCGCACCGAGCAGCGCCAGGCGATGCGCATGATGGAGGAAGCAGCGTTCGACGACACGACGTACGTGTCGCTCGAAGACGAGGACGACGACTTCTGACCTACCGCTCGGCGCGAAGTACCTCGATCGCCCGCTTGAGCTGGGTGTCAGTCTCCTTGTCGGCCGCGAGTTCGCGTTCCATCTCGAGTACGATGTCGGGCGTGAGACCGATGCCGTCGATGACCCGGTTCTTCGGCGTCACGTAGTGCGCGACCGTGAGCTTCACGGCCCCGCCAAACGAGAGTCGTTCGATCTCCTGCACGCTCCCCTTGCCGAAGCTGCGCTCGCCCACGAGTTTCGCGCGTCCGTAGTCTTGCAGCGCGCCCGCCACGATCTCGCTCGCCGACGCCGAATTGCCGTTGATGAGCACCACGAGCGGGGCGTCCGTCGCCGTCCTCCCGCTCGCGTCATACCGCTCAACGGCACCGTCGCGGTCCTCCACGCGCACGATCACACCATCGCTCACGAACAGCGAGCTGACGCCCACGGCCGAAGAGAGCAGGCCGCCGGGATTGTCACGCAGGTCGAGCACGAACGATCGCGCGCCCTGCGCTGTCAGCGTCTCGATGGCATTCCGCACGTCATCCGTGGCCTGTTCGTTGAACGAATACAGGTAGATGTAGCCGACGTCGCCTTCGACGAGCTCGCTCTCTATGTTGGGCACGTCGATCGCGGCACGGGTCACGGTGAACATGCGCAACTCGGCCTCATCGCCGCGCTGGACGCCGAGATCCACCGTGGTTCCTTCCTCACCCCTGATGAGCAGAACCGCGTCGTTGATGTCCCACACCGCGGGCTGCGCGCCGTCGATCGACACGATGACATCGTCCGGCAGGATGCCGACCGCCTCGGCGGGCGACCCCTCCACCACGGAGGTCACGACAAGCCGGTCTTCGGCGTTCATGATGGTCACACCGATGCCGTAGAACGTCCCCGATGTCTGCTCGATGAGATACTCGTAGTGACGCGCGTCGTAGTAGGCGGCGTGCGAGTCCTCGATCGATTCCAGCATGCCGCGGATGGCGCCGCTCGTGAGCGTGGTCTCACTCGACCCCTCGAGCGCGTTCTGTTCGATGACCCGCGCGACCTCACTCACGGCCGTTCCGATGGAGGTCGTCGGGGTCCCGTTCGCCGGCGACACAGAACCCAACCGATCCCAGACGGTACCGGCAGCAAAGGCGACGACGGCCAGACAGACGACGCCGATGATGGCGGCCGTTCGGCGTAGCCAGCGAGGGGTCATGTGCGGCTCTCAGACCTTCAGGTAGCGTCTCATGGCAAGCCCGGAGCCCATGAGACCGATCACGAGGCCGGCGAGCACCAGGATGAGCGCGGTCTGCCCCGCCTCGGTGTTGGTGAGCGAGAGCGGCAGGAATGTGACCGAATCGGCAATCAGCGGCAACACGTACAGCCAGACGACGGCGAGTGACGCGATGGCGAAGATCGCTGCGATCAGGCTCTGGATGATGCCCTCGAACAGGAACGGCCCGCGGATGAACCAGTTGGACGCCCCCACCAGCCGCATGATGCCTATCTCCTTGCGCCTCGCGTAGATGGCGACCCGGATGGCGTTACTGATGAAGACGAGACTCATGACGCCGAGGAGCACGATGACCACGTAGCTGATGATACGCAGGACACGCGTGAACGAGAGGAGCTTGCTCACAACGTCCTCGCCGTACTTGATGGACTCGCTGGGGTCCTCGGGGTTGTCCGCCACCTGCAGGAAGGACGGGCTCGCCTGGATCGTGGCGACGACCGATTCCACGAGTTGCGCGTCCTCGAGGTTCACGTCGATGGATGCGGGGAGAACGTTCTCGTCGAGCTGTTCGACGATCTCGGGGTTGTCCTCGACAAGCGACGCCTTGAACTGCTCCAGTGCCTCTTCTTTGCTCGTGTACTGCACCTCCGAGACCGCAGGATTCGCCGCGATCTCCGCCTGGAGCGCGTCCACCGCCTCGGCGGGCGCCTCATCGGCCAGGAAGACCCTGACTGACACCTTGTCCTCGACCGAAGAGATGACCGAGCCCAGCAGGAAACCCGAGCCCACGGAGAGCCCGATCAGCATGAGCGACAGATAGATCGTGATGATCGCTCCCAGGCTCATGACCCAGTTGCGACGGAAGCTCCTGACCGACTCCCTGAGGAAGTATCCGACGTTAGTCGCCATACCCGTACACACCCCGGTCCTGGTCACGGACGACCTTGCCGCCCTCAAGCGCTATGACGCGGCGACGCATCGAGTCGACCATCTCGCGGTCGTGCGTCGCTACGAGGACGGTCGTCCCAGTCTTGTTGATGCGGTTGAGCAGGCTCATGATGCCGAGCGACGTCGCCGGATCGAGGTTCCCCGTCGGCTCGTCGGCAAGCAGGAGGGGTGGCCTATTGACGAACGCGCGCGCGATGCTCACCCGCTGCTGCTCGCCACCGGAGAGCTCGTCAGGGTAGTTGTCCATCTTCTCCTCGAGGCCCACGAGCCTGAGGACCTCGGGCACCTGGGTGCGGATGACATGCTTGCTGCGGCCGATGACCTCCAGGGCGAACGCGACGTTCTCGTAGGTGGTCTTGTTCGGAAGGAGCTTGAAGTCCTGGAAGACGCAGCCGATGTTGCGGCGCAGATAGGGCACCTTCCAACTCTTCATCCGCATGAGATCGTGTCCCGCCACGATGATCTGGCCCTTCGTAGGCGTGATCTCGCGGAGAAGAAGCCGGATGAACGTGGACTTGCCCGATCCGGAGTGCCCCACGAGGAACACGAACTCGCCCGCCTCGATATCGACCGTACAGCCGTCGAGTGCGGGGGGTTTGTTGGGGAGGTATACCTTGCTCACATTCCGCATCGAGATCATGCGGTACTCCGTCTCTCGAAGGTGGCGTCGTGACATTCTAGCAGACGGCCGATGCACTCACGCGCATCGGCACCGCCCCGTCACCTGCGTCGTCTCTTGTCTAGCGTCGGCGGTCGAGAACCTCCCGCACGGCGCGAATCACGTCGTTGGCCGTCAGGCCGAAGTACTTCATGAGCTCGGCCGGCTCACCCGAGGTGCCGAAGATATCGCGCACGCCGACGCGCGCGATCGGCGTCGGAGCGTGCTCGGCGAGCGTCTCCGCGATCGCGGCGCCGAGACCGCCGATGATCGAGTGCTCCTCGCAGGTCACAACCGCGCCGGTCTTGCGCGCCGAGCCGACGATCGTCTCAACGTCGAGGGGCTTGATCGTCGCGACGTCGAGGACCTCGGCGGACACACCCTCGAGGGCGAGCGACTCGGCTGCCGCGAGCGCCTGCTCGACCATCACGCCGCATGCGGCGAGGGTGACGTGCATGCCCTCGTGCAGCACCCGCGCCTTGCCGAGCTCGAAACGGTAGTCGTCACCGTAGACGACCGGCACGGCCGCGCGACCCAGCCGCACGTAGAACGGGCCGGGTGTCTGTGCGGCCACTCGGATCGCCGCACGCGCCGCCACCACGTCGGCCGGAACGAGCACGCGCATGCCCGGGAGCACCCGCATCAGCGCGATGTCCTCGAGCATCTGGTGGCTGCCGCCGTCGGGACCGACGGTCACACCGGAATGCGTGGGCGCGAGCTTCACGTTGAGACCCGAGTAGCACACCGTGTTGCGGATCTGATCGTACGCGCGACCCGTGGCGAACACCGCGAAGGACCCGGTGAACGCGATCTTGCCTTCGACGGCGAGACCGGCTGCGGTGCCGATCATGTTCTGCTCGGCGATACCGGCGTTGAAGAAGCGCTCAGGGTACGCTGCTTCAAGCTTCGCCGTGGTGGTGGAACCGGATAGGTCCGCTTCGACCACGACGACGTCGAGACCCTCTCCGACGAGCTCGACCAGAGTGGCTCCGAACGCCTCGCGTGTTGCCCGGACTTCGCTCATCGCGTCCCCCCTTCCAGCATCGTGGTCAACTCGGCCAGTGCCGTGGCGGTCTGCTCGGCGTTGGGCGCCTTGCCGTGCCAACCGGCGTTGTTCTCCATGAACGACACGCCCTTGCCCTTGACGGTTCGCGCGATGACCGCGACCGGGACGCCGGGCGCGGATGCGGGGGGCTCGATGGCGTCGAGCAGCTGCGACACGTCGTGACCGTCGACCTCACGGACCTCCCAGCCGAACGCCGCGAACTTGGCTCCGACCCCACCGAGACACATGACCTCGCTGCATGCGCCGTCGATCTGCAGCCCGTTGTGATCGATGATCGCCATGACGCGGTCGAGTCCGTGATGGGGAGCGAACATGGCCGCCTCCCAGACCTCCCCCTCCTGCAGTTCCCCGTCCCCGAGCAGGCAGAAGACGCGACTCGCCGAGCCGTCGAGACGCAGGCCGAGTGCCATGCCGTTGGCGACCGCAAGCCCCTGCCCGAGCGAGCCGGTCGACACCTCGACACCGGGCGTCTTCTTGCTGTCCGGATGACCCTGCAGAATGCTGCCGAGCTTGCGAAGCGTCTTGAGGTGCTCCCGGTCGAGATAGCCCGCCTGCGCGAGGGCCGCGTACAGGACCGGCGCGGCGTGGCCCTTCGAGAGCACGAACCGGTCGCGCTCGGGCCAGTCGGGCCGCGCGGGGTCGTGGCGCATGATGTCGAAGTAGAGCGTCGCTACGATATCGGCCGCAGAGAGTGATCCTCCGGGGTGGCCGCTGCCGGCCTCGGCGATCATCTCGACGATGTCGTAGCGCATGCGCGCGGCTCGCGCCTCGATGGCTGCGATGCGGGACGGGTCGGTCATCTGAGCTCTCCGATCTCCTTGAATCCTTCACCGAGTGCTTCCCGCACATCGGCTATCACAACGAACGCATTGGGATCGACGGCATGGACGAGCGCCTTCAGCGCGCCGATCTCCCGTTGCGAGACTACCGTGAACAGCATCTCGCGGGGCTCCGAGGAGTATAGCCCCCGCGCGGCTATGCCTGTGGCGCCGCGTCCCAACTGATGCAGAACCGCATCGGCGACCCTGCCGGGTTCGTCGCAGATGATGAACGCCGCCTTCTCCACCGAGCGCCCCTCGAGCACGAGATCGATCACAGCACCCATCACGAAGATGGCGACCGTACCGTAGAGCGCAAGATCCGGCCCAAGGACGACCAGCGCAACAGCCATGACAACCGCGTCAACGGCGAGTACGAGCATCCCGACGCTCAGATTCACCTTCTCGGAAAGCAGCTGGGCGACGACGTCCGTACCCCCCGTGTTGCCACCTGCCTTGAACACCAGCCCGATGCCCGTACCCGTGATCGCCCCACCGTAGAGCACGGCGAGGAGCGGATCATGCGCCGCGAGGTGCGGTGTGAACGGTGCGAGAACGTCGATCGCCACCGAGAGACCCACTGCCCCGTACACGGTCCGGGCGCCGTACACCCACCCCCGTCGCCGGATTCCCACGACGAGCAGTGCGATGTTCATCACGAGCATCTGCAGGCCGACAGGGACCTCAACGCCGAGGCGCTCGACCCCGAGATGGTAGAAGACGGTGGCCAGACCCGAGGCGCCACCGGCCGCGAGCTTGTTGGGGATGAGAAATGCGTCCAACCCCCACGCGGCGATCAACACGCCCACGGTCATGAGGGCGTAATCGCGTACCCGACGGTCCCTGAGTACCGACGACTGCGGTCGCTTCGCCCACACGCGCTGCACGGCGCTCACCTCATCTCGCTTCACTCGGCGATCTCAGCGGGCACGAACCATCAGTCAATCTCGGCGCCAGAGACCGCCTGCGCTCCGGAGACGCGCCAGCGATGATAGCCCACCACGAAATCATCAAGCGCGCCGTCGAGTACGGCGTTCACGTTACCTGTCTCGACGCCCGTGCGAACGTCCTTCACAAGCTGATACGGATAGAGGACGTAGTTGCGGATCTGGCTGCCGAAGGAGATCTCCTGGCGTTCACCCTTGAGTGCGTCGAGCTCGGCGAGACGCTTCTCCTCCTCGATCTCGAAGAGGCGCGACCGGAGGATCTTCATAGCCGTCTCGCGGTTCTTGAGCTGACTCTTCTCGTTCTGACAGGTGACCACCAGCCCGGTGGGAATGTGGGTGATCCGCACCGCTGAATCAGTGGTGTTCACACTCTGGCCACCGGGACCGCTGGAACGGTAGACGTCGATGCGAATGTCCTCGTCACGGACTTCGACAGCAACGTCGTCCGGCAGCACAGGAAGCACTTCGACACGCGCGAACGTCGTCTGGCGACGCTTCTTCTCGTCCGTGGGACTGATGCGGACAAGGCGGTGCACACCGTTCTCCGACGACAACATCCCGTAGGCATTGTGGCCGTGCACGGTGAACACAGCACGGTCGATGCCGATCTCCACGCCCGGGGTCGCGTCGTGTACGTCAACCTTCCACTTCCTCGTCGTCGCATAGCGCAGAAGCATCTTCATGAGCATCTCGGCCCAGTCCTGCGCCTCCAGTCCGCCTTGGCCCGGCAGAATGGTCACGAGCGCATCGCCCGAGTCGAACTCGCCGCCGAACCACGTCCCGACTTCCAGTTCGTCGAGACGTCGAGCCAAACCTGCGACAGCAGCAGTCGCCTCGGCGGCGAGCTCCTCGTCACCGTCAGCGAGCGCCAGCTCGTTGGCCACCTCGAGCTCGTCGATGTCTGCCACGATCGACTCGTAGGCGGCGATCTCGTCGCGCAGGGCGGCGGCGCGCGCCATCACGCGCTGTGCGCGAGACTGATCGTCCCAGAACCCGGCCTCTGATGACTGACCTTCGAGACGCTTCAGCTCCTCGCGCTTGGCGTCAAGATGGAGGTACTCGGCGATGGACGCGATACGATCACGCATCGCTGCGACATCGGTGGTGCGGTCTTCGATCATCCTGTTTCACTGCCTCGGGTCGATGCGGTCACAGACGGGGCGCGGCGCCGAAGCGCCGCCCGGGTCATGCGTTGGCACCGTGGCAGTGCTTGTACTTCTTGCCGCTACCGCAGGGACAGGGATCGTTGCGCCCCACATCAGCGAACGGATCGCTCTTGTCCTTCACGACGGTCGCGGCACCAGGGGTCGCCGGACGGGATGCACTCGCCGAAGAGGCAGCGGCCATCTTCTGGGCCGTATCGTCTGCCGCCGCATTGGCCGCCGACGCCGCCGCCTGTTCGCGAGCGCCGCTGAAGATCGTCGACTCGGTCGGCGCCGTGTACGTCATGCGGGTCTGCTGCGTCGACTCGGCAACCGGCTCCGTCACGACCTCGATATGCATGACAGTGCGCAGGAAATCGCGATGCGATTCGGAAACCAGGAAGCGAAACATCTCGAACGCCTCGGCCTTGTATTCAACAAGCGGGTCCCGCTGGCCGATCGCCCGAAGACCGATCCCTTCGCGCAGGTAGTCCATCTCAAGCAGGTGGTTCATCCAACGCACATCGAGCACGCGGAGCATGACGTGGCGCTCGAGCGCGCGGAGACGATCTGCGCCTACAGCGGCCTCCTTGGCCTCATAGCGCGCGATCATCCTCTCGGAGAGGTACTCGCCCAGCTCGTACGCGTTGTCCATGTCGCGCGCCGCCGCATCGACAAGGTCGGTGCCAGCGATCTCGGTCAGATCGGCGGCGAGGGTGTCCCAATCCCACTCCTCGGAGTACGAGCGCTCGGGACAGGTTTCGGAGATGACCGCGGCGACCACCTCATGGATGAACTCCTCGACTCGGCCGCGGATGTCCTTGCCATCGAGGATCTTGTTACGCTCGGCGTAGATGACCTTGCGCTGCTTGTTCATCACGTCGTCGTATTCGAGCACGTACTTGCGGGAAGCGAAGTTCTGAGCCTCCACCTGACGTTGAGCGCTCTCGATGGCCTTCGAGACCATGCCCGCCTGGATCGGCATGTCGTCGGGGATGTCGCTTCGCTGCATGAACGTGCCGATGCGGTCCATCCGCGCCCCGCCGAAGAGGCGCATGAGGTCGTCCTCGAGCGAGAGGTAGAACTGCGACAGACCCGGGTCCCCCTGGCGTCCGGAACGACCGCGGAGCTGGTTGTCGATGCGCCGTGAGTCGTGGCGCTCGGTGCCGAGGACGGCCAGACCGCCTGCCGCGACCACCTTGTCGTGCTCGACAGCACACACGCGCTTCGCTTCGGTCAGCGCATCAGCGCGCTGCTCATCGGATGCATCCTCAGGTTGCACGCCACGCTCACGCAGCAGCTCGTCGACCAGGAAATCCGGGTTCCCACCGAGGATGATGTCGGTCCCACGGCCGGCCATGTTGGTGGCGATCGTGACCGCGCCAAGCCGGCCGGCCTGCGCGATGATGTGCGCCTCCTGCTCGTGGAACTTGGCGTTGAGGACGTTGTGCGGGATACCGCGGCGCTTGAGCGTGGCCGAGAGCCGCTCGGAGTTCTCGATCGATATCGTGCCGACGAGAACCGGTTGGCCGGCCGCATGCCGCTCGGCGATCTCATCGGCGACCGCACCGAACTTGGCGTCGATGGTACGGAAGATGAGGTCGTTTCGGTCGTCGCGGACCATCGGGCGGTTGGGCGGGATGACCACGACCGGCAGGTTGTAGATCTCGCGGAACTCGGCGTCCTCCGTCACGGCCGTACCGGTCATGCCCGCCAGCTTCTCGTACAGCCGGAAGAAGTTCTGCAGCGTGATCGTGGCGAGCGTCTGGTTCTCTTCGCGCACGTGGACGCGCTCCTTGGCCTCGATCGCCTGGTGGAGACCGTCCGAGTAGCGTCGGCCGTACATGATGCGACCGGTGAACTCGTCGACGATGAGGACCTCGCCGTCTTTGACGACGTAGTCGACGTCACGCTTGAAGAGGAACTGCGCTTTGAGCGCCTGCTGTAGGTGGTTGACCATCTGACCCGACGGATCGGCGTACAGGTCCTCGATGCCGAGCGCCTTCTCGACGCGCTCGATGCCCTCCTCGGTGGGAGCGATCGTGCGCTTGCCCTCGTCAAGCTCGAAGTCCTCGTCGGGCTTCAGGCGAGGAACGACCTTCGCGAACGCCTTGTAGGTGTCCGCCGAGCGCGTTCCCGCGCCTGAGATGATGAGCGGCGTGCGCGCCTCGTCGATGAGGATCGAGTCGACCTCGTCGACGATGGCGTA
>CAYMSA010000055.1:9699-11621 GCA_964392965.1 uncultured Coriobacteriaceae bacterium | reverse complement strand
GAGGCGACCGCTCGCGAAGCTGCCAGTGAGGGCGCCAAGCTCGCACTGGTCGATCTCAACGCGGATGCCCTCGCTGAGACCAAGGCGAACATCGAAGGCGACTTCCCCGGCACCGAGGTTCTCACGGTCGTCGCGGACGTCTCGGATGAAGCTGCGGTAAAGGCCTACGTCGACGCCACGGTCGAACGCTACGGGCGCATCGACGGCTTCTACAACAACGCAGGTATCGAGGGTCGCCAGGCACTCATCACCGAGTACGACGTGGATGTATTCAAGAAGGTCATCGACATCAACCTCATGGGCGTCTACTACGGCATGCGCTATGTCATCCCGGTCATGAAGCAGCAGGGCTACGGCCGCATCGTCAACACTGCCTCGGTGGGCGGCATCCGCGGCGTCCTCAATCAGACACCGTACGTGGCAAGCAAGCACGCGGTCTCGGGCATGACGAAGAACGCCGCCATCGAATTCGCGCGCGACGGCATCTGCACCAACGCCATCGCTCCGGGCGCGATTCTGACCCCGATGGTCGCTGGCGCGTTCAAGCAGATCAACCCCGAGGATCCCGAGAAGGCCCAAAACGAATTCGCGCAGGGCAACCCGACGAAGCGCCTCGGCCTGCCGGAAGAGGTCGCGAAGGTCGTCGTCTTCCTGTTGAGCGAGGACTGCAGCTACGTGAGTGGTCAGACCCTCGCCATCGATGGCGGCCAGTCGAACCTCTACGGATTCGTGTAGGAACGCCGACGGGCGAAACGCACCCCCACCGCGAGGACCACATCCGGTTGTCGTGTGTGAGCACTGCCGCCGTCTGCAGAAAGAACACGGTTTCCGCGCGGCAGATGCACACGACCACCCGGCCCGAACGCCGGGAAGAGCCGATGTGAGAACGAGAACGCCCCACCGCTCGCGGTGAGAGACACCGTCCGGACCGAAGTCCGGACGGTGTTCTCGTTTCAGGAGCCGACACCAACCCGGTGAGGGCCGCGCCCCGCTCGGGCACGGCCCTCACCGGAACCTCGGCACGAACCTCATCTGCACCGGGAGGTCGTAGAAGACGCGCCGGGCCCCGAAGTGCGCGGCGACCTCCAGTACGAACGCAACCCCCCAGGGCACGACCCCCACCAGATCGACGAACAGAACCAGCGACACGACGGTCACTGCGATCGCGACGGTCTGTAGCATGAGGGAGCGCTTGACGAGGAGCATGAGCGAGCGGTAGTTGACGAGCGTGGCGTCGATAGCCGGCGTGGGCTCGGCAGCCTCAAGGCGCTCGAGACGTCTACGATGGGCCGTTGCCAGGAGCACCAACGCTGCCACGAGCGGCACGATCCCCCACCATGCGGCGAACGACTCGCCGATGAGCAGCGCCACGAGAACTCCCAGCGAACAGCCCGCGCCACAGGCGACCGCGACGAGCTCGAGTACGTTCTCGGGGCCGTCCCACGCCGGCCGCGGGCGCATCCGGTACGCCTCGGCGATCACGAAGAGCAGTCCGACGCCAGCTACAGCAGCGAGACCGTTCATGACGGAGGCCGCAGGGGCGGGCCCGACGAGAACCAGGGCGCCCCACACGAGCAGCAGGCCCCAGTAGGCCGACACGGCGAGGATCTCACGCGAGAGCCACGACTCCCGCCAGTGGCGGAGCGAGAACGGCGCCCGGAGCGGCTTTGCGAGGTGCGCGACCGAGGCGATCATGCCGAGCGTGGCAAGAGCCACGGTAACGGCTGCGAACGCCACGCCCCCGCCGCTCAGTAGAGCGACGAGGGCGACGCCCACGCTCATCGGGGTGAGAAGCGTGAAGAGTATGAGCGGCAGCTCGCTCACGCCGTCGGCGCCATGCGCTGACGCGGTCACGGCTACCGGGCGTTCTCGAGCACGAAGTTGGGCTGACTGCCGGAGACGAGCTTGCGCGCGATGCGGTC
>CAYMSA010000055.1:6290-9599 GCA_964392965.1 uncultured Coriobacteriaceae bacterium | reverse complement strand
CGGTAGCGCGGACCCGTGCTCGTCGGCTGCTCCTGCACGTCGGGACGCAGGTTGTGGATGGACTTGCAGGCGACCTCGCACGCGAAGCACTGCGCGCACCGGTTCGCATCGAAGTGGAATGCGTACTGCATGGCGTCCTCCTATGCTTTCTCGATGGCGCCGAGGCAGTGCATGTAGTTCGCCTGGCTGGAGATGGGGTCGAGGTCTTCGTCGATGCCGATGTCGTTGTAGTTGGACTCCACCCAGCCGCCCGGAACGTACACCACACCCTCACCGACGACGGGCGTCACCTCCGCCGGAATGCGCATGGAGCCGCGCGGCGAGGTGATGGTCATCCAGTCGTCCTCGGCGATGCCGAGCCTGCTCGCGTCCGCCGGGTTGATCATCGCCTTGCCCACCGGGCGGAGCTCACGAAGCCAGGGTATCGTTCGCCGCTGCTCGTGGACGTACATCGGGCCGGATCGGCCGGTGAAGATCAGGAACGGGTACTGTTCGGCGAGGTCAGGTCGGCTGCGCACCGTCTCCGAGCCCTCCTCCCAGTTGGGCAGCGGATCGAACCCGTGCTGGTCGAGGACCTCCGAGAAGATGTTCACCTTACCGCCAGGCGCACGGAAGCCGCCGGTCTTGAACTTCTCGTACACCATGGGCGCGTACTCCACGCCGCCCGGCGTGTCGAGCAGCTGCTGGTACGTGATGCCCGAGGGCTTCAGGCACTCATCGATATACCAGGGCATTTCCTCGGTGGGGAACTCATCGGTATAGCCGAGGGCCCGGCCGAGCTTGATGGCGAAGGCCGTGTCGGGGATGCTCTCGCCGATCTGGACCGTCTTCTGCCTGAGCGTGAGCACCGGATACCAGGAGTCGGACTTGAACCACTCGGGCTCGGTCCGCTCGAGATAGGTGGCTGCCGGCAGGATGAGGTCGGCGATCTGTGCGGTCTCGCTGATGTACGGGTCGAAGACCGCGATGTAGTCGACGTTCATGAAGGCCGCCGTGGTGACGGGCGGCTGCGGCTGCGTGACGATCGGGTTCGCGCCGTGGACGATGGTGACCTTCGTCTTGCCCTCGTGCATCATTCGGAGCGCGTCGGGCGTGGAGAGCAGACCCTGTCCGCCGAAGAGCAGCGGGTATTTCGACTCCTCGGGGTTGTACGGCGGCACCGAGAACATCATGACCGGCCCCGCCGGCTCGAAGTCCGGCAACACGTGATCGATGAGTGTGAAGTGCGGGTTCCTCGGCGGGCTCTTCTGCGTGAAGAGGTCGCAGCCGATGCGGTCCAGGTGACCGGTGATGGCGCGCAGGATGGCCGCGGCGCGCGTCGTCTGCGTGACGTTCACGCGGCCTTCGAGCCCGTGGCCGGTCACGATCGAGGCGCGCCGCGTGGTGGCATACTCGACGGCGAGCGCCTCGATCACGCCAGCAGGAACGCCGCAGATCGACTCGGCCCACGCGGGCGTGTACTCGATGCCGAGCTTATTCTGGCCGCGGACGTGCGCCCCGAGGCGGACGAGGCCCGGGTCGTTGGTGTACGCGTCCACGAACTCGCGGTCCCACAGCCCGCGGTCGATGATGACATGCATCATGGCGAGCATCATGGCGAGGTCGGTGCCGGGCTCGATGCGGATGAACTGGTCCGCGTGCGCGCCGAGATGGAAGTGCAACGGGTCGATGACCACGAGCTTGGCGCCACGGTCGCGCGCGTCGTACACCTTGCGGATCGCCGGTGCGCACGAGAAAGCGGGCTGCTTGCCCCAGTAGATCATGAGATCGGTGTTGGCGTAGTCGCAGAACGAAGGCATGCCGCCGTACGTCATGCCTTCGGCGACGGCGCGCGGAACGAAGCACTCGGAGGCGCCCATGCCGATCTCGATGCCGATGCAGTGCGCGAGCCGCTGCATCATGTCGTAGGAGAAGCCCCAGCCGCAGGCCTGCCCGCGGATGATGGATACCGACCACGGCCCGTGCGCGTCGACAGCGGCGCCGATCTTCCCGGAGAGCTCGGCGAGCGCCTCGTCCCACGAGATGCGCTGCCACCTGCCAGAACCGCGTTCTCCCACCCGGCGCATCGGGTAGAGCAGACGGCGCGGGTCGTGTGCGATCTGCGCCGCGGCGAGCCCTTTGGCGCACAGAGCACCGTTCGTACGCTTGTCGCCAGGAACCCCGTAGGAGCGAACGACGCGGTCCCCTGCCACCTCGACGAACATCGGGCACATGTTGTGGCATCCGCCACACACTGTCGAGATCGTTGCGGTCGCTTCAGAGACCATGGCAGTCCCCCCTCGAGACGGTTTCCACGACTCACGCGCGCACGGTCCGCACATGCATGAGCCGACCTGCGAAAAGCATAACAGAGAGGTGAGACCGAGAGAGCCGCGGTACTGGACTGCTCGAGCGCGAGGGGCGCAGGCCATGGTGCGGCGCAGGGGCGACGCGGCCAGGGCTGATGCACCGTCACTCGAGGAGCTGCGCGTGTATCAACTCCCTCGTCGCCGGGTCCACCTGAAGCCCCCTGCTCACATACCGTTCGAACGAACCGAACGATTCGGTCACGCCGAGCCAGAACGACTCGAGATACTCTTCACGTGCCTCGAAGAAGGACCGCAGGACTTCTGACTCGGCGATACCTGCGTCCCGGCTCATGCGTCTGTAGTCGACCTCGTTACGCTCACGGAGCTCCGCGTTGCTCCTCAGGTAGTCCTCCAGGATCGAGTCCTCCGGAACCTCGAGCAGCTTCAGTATCACTGCTGTCAGGATGCCCGCCCGGTCTCTCCCGTTCCGGCAGCAGAAGAGAAGCGGCAGACGCCCCTCGGCGATGGCGCGCAACACACGCGAGAAGGGGTCACAGTAGCGGAGCGCGGCCGCACGGTAGTTGCGCATCATGTGCTCTCCCGGCGCGCCGCACTCATCGATGCGGCCGGTCCGGAGACCGGTGGCAGGCATCCAGAGCACGGCGTCGTCCGGCACCACGCGCTCGGTCACGACAGCGGCGAGACGAAGCGCTTCCTCCGAGCGGCACTCCCCGCCCTGGCGGAGGTCGTACACGACGCGGATACCGGCCTCATGCAGTGAACCGGCGCCGGAGGGGGGCACCTCGCACAGTCCACCGCTTCGGTAGAGCAATCCTGTGCGGACGAAGGCGCCCGACGCCGTCACCTTGCCACCGAGGTCGCGAAAGTTAGGAGCGCACGGCAGAGACATCGGCTTCTGCGCGACACAGGCCCCCTCCCCGCCGCCCCGGCCGTAGACGCCCGGCGTCACTCCGAAGTGCGCCTTGAATACCCGGTAGAAGTTGCCGAGGTGCTCGTAGCC
>CAYMSA010000055.1:4844-6190 GCA_964392965.1 uncultured Coriobacteriaceae bacterium | reverse complement strand
TACGGCATCGTGGTCCCGTTGCCCATCCCCTGCACGAGGAACTCCAGGAGCAACGGGCAGCCGCACGCGACAGGCAGGAAGTGCCCCTGAAGGATGCGTCGCTTGAGGGCGATGCGGAGGGGCGGAGTGCCGACTCCCCACGCCACGTCATGCTCGGTGCCCGGCGCGAGAAGACAGACGTCACGCGGGCCCAGGGGGAACACCTCGCCGGCCACCCGTAGTGTGAATGTGGCCCCCCGGGCCGCGTACAGGACCGTCTCATCTGAGCGGCGTTCATCGCGGACTGCCGCGCCACAGACTTCGACGCGGATGCTGCACTCGCCCGCTCCGCAGCCGTCACGCGCGCCTTTGGTGTCATCATGCACGTCGACACCACGAACGACACCCACCTCGATCATCACGGCACCTCCGATTCGAGATGATCCGGGCCCGATGGTCCTGATGCTCCACCTTGCCCTGATGGCAAGGTCAAGCGGTCTCTGCGAAGATTGAGGCGAGAGAGCAGGGCACGCCGCAGGTTCACCAGTAGAGGTACCCATGCGCGAGCTGCTGATAGGGCAGATGGCTGAACTGAACTGTGTCTCGGAGAAGACGCTCCGCGTCTACCACGAGCAGGGCCTGCTCGTCCCCGTACGCATCGACAGACAGACGGGCTACCGGTACTACAGCCTCGATCAATGCGCCACACTCGACGCGATCCAGCAGCTCAAAGCGATCGGTCTCTCGCTCGCGCAGGTCAAGGAGGTACTCGACCGGCGCGATGTCGACTTCCTCGCCCGGCAGATGTCCGAGCAGGTCCATGCGCTCGACGGTGAGATCAGGCGTCTCTCGATCGCGCGACAGATCGCCGCGAACCTCCTCGCCGACTGCGACACCGTCCAGCACAAGCCTGCATGCGACCACATCGCGCTTGAGGTGCTCGCCGAGCGACGGATCCAGCGCTTCCCCATCAACGGATTCGGAGTCGACGATCCGGTGGAGGCGGGAGCAGGCGTATACGAGGCGTGGGAGCTCGACCTCCGCCTCGTCAAGCACGCGATGCTCGAGCGTGGCTACCCGCTGTCGCTCTTCCGCCGGGTGGGATGTGTCATCTCCCGGGAGGACCTTCTCCGCGGACGGCTGTACTTCGGAGAGGCCTTCATCTTCGTCGACCGCACCTGCGGCGAGGTCTTCGAGACCGCGGAGACGGTGCCGGCGGGCGACTTCGTCACGATGTACTGCGACCGCATGCTCGATGACGCCGGCAGATACAAGGAGACGCTCGGACTCATCGCGCTGCTCGACCACATACGCTCCGAGGGCTACCGCATACGCGGCGACTACCTCGGCGAGATCATCGCCGAGTC
>CAYMSA010000055.1:0-4744 GCA_964392965.1 uncultured Coriobacteriaceae bacterium | reverse complement strand
ACGCGGGAGGAGGCATCGTGCGCATCAGAGAAGTCTCCGTCGACCAGGCGCTTCCTGGAGAGATGCAGAGGAGGAGGATGAGATGAGAGAGACGCGACACGTGAAGACCGCGGTCGTCGTTTGCGCGCTCGCGATCGCCTGCATGGCGCTGGCGCTCACGGCGTGCGGCGGCACCCCGGGCGGGCAGACCGAGGAGCCGACCGGCACGGTGGAGCCGACGGGCACCGCCGGAGTGGTGGCCGACATGTACGCGCGGATGGCCGAGCGCGCCGAGCGGTACGCCCCCAAGGTCGTCACGCTGGGTGACGGCACAGAGGTGCAGAGGACGCCTTCCGAATACGACTCGGGCATCTACCACCAGCCCGGAGAGACGATCTCCTACAACACGTACTACCTCGACGCGGACAACCGCGGCTGCAACGCATGTCACGCCGACCTGGCGGAGACGCTCAACGGGATGGACTACGCACATGCCGACCTGAGCAACCCGTACGGCATCCAGATAACCGCGCAGACCTGCAAGGGGTGCCACAACCCCGGCAGCTACGATGTGTACTACGTGACCGAAGAGTATGGCTTCGGCACGCTCGTGCACGGTCTTCACTACGGGACCAGCAACCCCGACTTCACGGGCGACTGCATGTCCTGCCATAACGCCACCGAGGACGGCAAGGGCATGGTTCTCTGGGATGCCGTCAAGCACGAGCTGCTCCGCGGCATCGTGGACGTCCCCGACGTCACCGGAGACTTCGAGTTCACCCAGGACATGGTGACCTCGGCGGAGGACCTCTTCAACTACGCGTGGCTCTACTACGACAACGACTATCTCCGCATCGATAACGAGGCTGCTGACGCCGCACGCAGCGAGGCCGACTACGCCGGCTGGAACATCACCGTGACGGGTGCCGTCGACAAGGAGACGACCTGGACGCTCGCGGACCTCATCGCGCAGGCGCCGAGTGTCACGACGACCATGACGCTTCAGTGCACGCAGAACCCGGCGGGTGGCCCGTACATCGGCAACTCGGTGGTCACGGGCATCCCGCTTGACTGGCTGCTCGAGAAGGCGGGAGCGTCACCGTCGACCACGTGCATCATGGCCATCTCCTCGGACGGGTTCGCCGAGCCGATCCTGACGAGCAATTTCGAAGGCTACGACGCGTACCTCGTCTACCAGATCGACGGCAAGCCGCTCCGCTGGGTGCACGGCTATCCCGTCCAGCTCTGGGTAGAGGGAACGGCAGCGCCGGCATTCGTGAAGCAGCTCTCCGAGATCGTGATCTACACCGATCCCGAGGAGAACTTCTACCAGTGGAACGGCTGGGAGGACAGGGACGGCGGCTACTACAACAAGCCCAACGCCGGCATCTTCTACACGCACGAAGGCCAGGTCATCAAGGTGGGCGAACCCTACACGTTCGAAGGCTATGCCCACGGTTATGACGAAGCGATCACGGCGATCGAGTTCTCCATGGACGGCGGAACGACCTGGACCCGCTTCAACACCGCCGGCGCCACTGCCGAACGGTGGGTGACGTGGAAGTTCGCGTTCACACCTGAGAACCAGGGCGCCTACGTGCTGCATGTCCGGAGCGTGTCGGACACGGGGCGCGTGACCAAGACTCCCATCGAGATCATGGTCAACGCCAAGTCCTAGAAAGGGGGATGAAGACATGAAGCGGACCATCAAGGCTCTGACCGGTGCAGTCGGTGCGGCGGCCCTCGCGGGCACGTACGGACTGATGGCGGGATTGTCTCAGCCGGGCGCTCCGATCGGGACCGCCGGAGACTCCCCCGCCGCGGGTCTGGCGGGCACGGACTCGGCCACCACCGTCGAGGAGTCGGCCGCCTACACGACCGTCGCGCGAGTCGAAGGCGAGTTCGGCTTCGACCAGAACGTGATCACCCCGTCCGATGAGGTGTTCAGCATCTTCGGAACCATCGTGACGGCGCTCTGCGGAACGTCGACGTCGATGACCACCGACGGCAAGGTAACCACGGACTACTGGGTGAACATCGGCGGTGACCTCACCAAGGCGTACGCGGTCAATCTCGGCGAGATGGCCGAGAAGAACAGCGCATCGAAGATCATGACCTGCTCCTGTGGAACGAGTTCCGCGATCGCAACGGCCGAGGTGACCGGTGTGCCGCTGTCGGACGTCGTCGAGATGTCGGGGCTTGCGCCCGACGTGAACACCGTCACGCTCACCGGCGCGGACGGTCACGCCACCGCGATCCCGCTCTCCTACGCGCTCGAGAACGAAGCGCTGCTCGTCTACCAGGTGAACGGCCAGCCGCTCCCCGCTACGGAGGGGGCGGCCGTCCAGCTCTGGATGCCGGGTACCACGGCCAAGTACTTCACGCGCAAGGTGGCCAACATCGAGTTCACGACCGAGGAGGTTCTCCCGGAGCTCGAACAGGCGAGCGCCGAGTACCGGACGAAGGTTGACATCATGAACTACGCCGGAGACGCGATGTTCCTCGCGGGCGAGCCCATCACCTTCGAGGGCTACGCTGACGACTACGGAACCCCGGTTGCGGCCGTCGAGTTCTCGCTCGACGGTGGCGAGCACTGGACGACCTACGATGTGGAAGATGCCACGGCGAGCAAGTGGGTGTACTGGTACTTCACCTACACGCCGGAGGCGGCCGGGACCTATGAGCTCACCGCTCGCGCGGTCACGGCGGACGGCACGGTGTCGCCACTGGCGGCGTCCACGGTGTTCACAGTGTACTGATAGTGATTCCTGGCGACTGCCAGAACGAGAAGCGTCTGCGATGGGGGCCCCGGAGTACGGGGCCCCCGCTTTGCGCGCGCTTGGGATGCACGTGCACCCGACCTGCCGCCGGGGAGCGCACCCCTCCCTCCCGTCGTTGTGCGATACTCGCCACGAGGAGCGGGCCTGAGGAACGGCAGGGGGGAGAACGTGTCGGCAAGCGGCGTAGCGCGTCAACGGCTGTGGACGGTCGACTTCCTGTTCCTCATCGCCATCCAGACGGTCGGCCTCTTCACGTACAACATGGTCACGCCGGTCATCGCACGGTACGCCACCACACGCGGTGCCACGCTCGTTCTCGCCGGCTTCATCGCGAGCGCCTTCATGTTCATCGCCGTCTTCGCCCGCCCGCTGAGCGGCTTCCTGGCCGACCGCATGGGCCGCAGGCGCATCATCGGCACAGCCATCGTCATCGACTGCCTCGCGCTCGTCGGCTACGCGTTCGCTCCCGGGTTCGGCACGCTCATAGCACTGAGAGTGGCGCACGGGTTCTTCTATGCGCTCTTCGGGACGGCCGTCGCCACCATGGCGATCAGCACGATCCCCTTCTCGCGCCGTGGCGAGGGTATGAGCTGGTTCAGTCTCTCCTACGTCTTCGCAGGCGCGCTCGGCCCCGCGCTCGGGGTGTTCCTGAGCGACCACTTCGGTTACGTGCCCATGTTCCTCGTCGGCGCGGCCGTGGCACTAGCGAGTCTCCCGCTCCTCTTTCGGGTGAAGGCCGCTGCGCCGAGTGACAGCCCCTCCTCGTTCCGGCCCACCGGCATCGGCGACTTCATCAGCCTCAAGTGCCTGCCGCTCGCAGCGGTGATCTGCGTCTTCGCCATCATCTGGGGCGTCATCGCCACATTCATCGTGCTCATCGGCGACGATCGCGGCATCGTCGGGATCTCGCTCTTCTTCACGGTGAACGCACTCACACTCCTCATCTCGCGCCCTCTCGCGGGACGCCGCGCCGACGCACGTGGCCTCTCGGCGGTCTACTACCCCTCGGCCATTATCGAGGCGGCGGCCGTGCTGCTCATCGCCTTCTCGAACCAGCTGTGGCTGATCCTCGTCTCGGCAGCGTGTAAGGCGCTCGGCAGCGGAACCGCGTGGCCGTCGATCCAGGGACGTTGTGGCCAGCTCGAAACGCCCGGACGAAGCGGTGTGGCGATGTCGACGTTCCTGCTCGGCACGGACGTCGGCTACGCGATCGGACCGGCCCTGGGCGGCGCCATCGCCCACGCGTACGGCTATACGACGATGCTCCTCGCCTGTCTCCCCATCCTGGCGGTGGGCGTGGCGGTCTACGCCGTTTGGGCACGCCGGACGTCGCTTGCCGAGGGACACGAAGCGTAGGGCCGAGACGCACCAGCGCTCGCCACCCGGCCTGCAGGCACGGTACGATGTGCGCACGACTCCGACCGGAAGCAGCTGCATGAGCACACCTTCGACACGCCGCAACGCCGTCCTCGTCTTCAGCAAGCCGCCCGTCCCGGGCCTCGTGAAGACGCGCCTCAGCACCATCAAGGACGGCTGGTACACGCCCGAGGTCGCTGCGTGGCTCTACCACTGCATGTTCTTCGACGTGCTCGAGGTCACCTGTGACGCGCTCGCCGACCTCGAGGCGAGACAGACCGCCGAGCGACCTGCGGGCGAGCCGGTGGACACCTACGACATCATCATCTCGACGACGCCTGCGGCGAACGTGGCCGTCATGGAGCAGGTCCTCGCCGACGCCGGCGAGTGGCCGCGCGCGCTCACGGTCATCGGCGATGCCGGCGCGAGCTTCGACGAGCACTACAACGACGCGTTCGCGCAGGTCTTCGCACGCGGCTACGAGACCATCCTGTCGTACGGCGCCGACATGCCCGCGCTCACGCGCTCGGCCGTGATCGAAGGATTCGAGAAGCTCCACCGCCTCGCGGAAGTGGACGGCGGCGGCATCGTGCTCTCGCCGGACCAGGAGATGGGCGTCTCCATCGTGG
>CAYMSA010000054.1:0-11640 GCA_964392965.1 uncultured Coriobacteriaceae bacterium | reverse complement strand
GCGAAGCCGAGGCCCATGCGCCCGTTCTCGAGCGACCGGATCGCCTTGTGGAGCGACTCCTTGTAGTTGGCACCGATGGACATGACCTCGCCCACGGCGCGCATCTGCGTGCCGAGCTTGTCGCGCGCGCCCTTGAACTTCTCGAAGGCCCACCGCGCGAACTTCACGACGACGTAGTCGCCCGACGGCGTGTACTTCTCGAGTGTCCCATCGCGCCAGTACGGCATCTCGTCGAGCGTGAGGCCGCTCGCCAGACGGCTCGACACGAGGGCGATCGGGAACCCGGTCGCCTTGGACGCGAGCGCCGAGGACCGGCTCGTCCGGGGGTTGATCTCGATCACGACGACACGGTCGGTCACGGGGTCGTGCGCGAACTGCACGTTCGTGCCGCCGATGACCTCGATGGCCTCGACGATCGCGTAGCTGTAGCGCTGCAGCCGCTCCTGCAGCTCCTCGGAGATAGTCAGCATCGGCGCCGTGCAGTACGAGTCACCGGTGTGGACGCCCATCGCGTCCACGTTCTCGATGAAGCAGACGGTGATCATCTTGCCGTTGGCGTCCCGGACTACCTCGAGCTCGAGCTCCTCCCAGCCGAGCACGGACTCCTCGACGAGGACCTGGCCGACCATGCTCGCCTGAAGGCCCCGGCCGGTGATGGCGCGCAGCTCGTCCACGTTGTAGACGATGCCGCCACCGGTACCACCCATCGTGTACGCGGGCCGGATGACGACCGGGTAGCCGAAGTCGGCCGCCACTTGCTCGGCCTCCTCCACGCTCCCCACCGTGATGCCCCGCGCGGTCTCGATGCCGAGCCGCTTCATCGTCTTCATGAACTCGAGCCGGTCCTCGCCACGCTCGATCGCCTCGAGGCTCACGCCGATGACGCGCACGCCGTACTCGGCGAGCACGCCCGCGCGCTCGAGCTCCGAAGAGAGGTTGAGGCCCGTCTGTCCGCCGAGGTTCGGCAGCAGTGCGTCAGGCCGCGAGGCCGCGATGACCTCCGTGAGCCGCTCCACGTTGAGCGGCTCGATGTACGTCTCGTCGGCCATCACCGGATCGGTCATGATCGTGGCCGGATTGCTGTTCACAAGTACGATCTTGTAGCCGAGCGCACGGAGCGCCTTGCAGGCCTGCGTTCCGGAGTAATCGAACTCGCACGCCTGGCCGATGACGATCGGTCCGGAACCGATGATCATGACCTTCTCGATGTCGTCTCGCCTGGGCATGATCGGGACTCCCCTCATCGCCGGACACGTTGACACCGCAGGGTCGAGGTGTCGCTGCTATTCAACGGGAGCGGGCCCGCTGACGCAAGAGCTCGAAGACGGCAGAGACACCTCGATCACACCTGTGGCGCGTTTCGACCCCGGACCTGACACGCATGCGAAGCGCCGGGGAGGTCGGCCGCCGGGCGCTTCTGAGCTCACCAGGTCACGTGGCGCACCGTCACTTGGCAGATCCGCCGCCCATCACGTCTTCGTACGTCTCCGAGAGCAGAGGCTCGGCAGCCTGGATGACCGCGAGCGCCGCGAGGTTGTTCGCCCAGAGTGCCTCGTTGGTCGGGTACGGGTCGATGAAGCGCTGGCTGGCCACGTAACCCAGCTTCGCTTCGCCGCGATCGACGAGGTACTTCGCAAGCTCGAGGTCGACCTCGTCAGGCACCGTCACGCCAGCCCCCGTCAGCAACTCGCGCAGGATACCGTTGCAGCGGCTCGAGTACGAGGCTGCGTCACGCAGGATGCGACCGCCTTCACTCGGATTGTGGAAGCCCATCGAGTTCTCGGCACCCATGTAGACCACCCGGTAGAAGGCTTCCTCGTAGTACCCGCGGGCTTCGTCGTAGCGAGCCTTCACGACCGAATCGTCAAGACCCACCTGCGCGTTCACTACCTCGAAGAGCTTGGCGTTCGCCGCCACCGAGTAGCCGGCGTCCATCAGCATGCTCACGTTGCGATGCTGCAGCTCCACTACCTGCTCTCGCAGTGTGGCCATATCGCCCATGTGGCACGTGGTGCAGGCTGTCATGCCGTTCTTGAGCGGGCTCATGATGTTGTGATCCGCGGTCTTGAAGCCGTCGACCACCGTGTACGGCATGTGGCAGTCGACGCAGGTCACGCCTGCGTTGAAGTGGACTGAGTCGGCCGTGAAGAACTCGACGTCCGGATGCCGGATGTACCCGAGCTTGAAGCCGGTCACCTGCTGTGTCCACTCGGTACGCGCTGGGTCCGTGCGAAGGTTGGCGATGATCGTCTCGATCGAGATGTCACCCCAGGAGCCGCCCTGCCACGGGAAGCTCACGTCGACCGACTCGCCCTCATCCTTCATCACCGAATACGTGCAGTGGCACTGACCACACACGAGGATCCTCTGCTGCTGATCGGTGGGGTCGGTGAGCGCGATATCCTGAAGTGCGCGCTCCATCGTCCAGCGGGGCGAGCGCAGCTCGAGCGTCTCGTTATCGTGGCAGTCGATGCAGCTCACGCCGAGGCCCTCTTCGCCCTCCGGAAGCAACGCCACGGCCTCCTCGTACGGCATGCTCATGACCTCGGCACCGTACTCCTCATACAGGGAATCCGCCGAGGGCGACTTGCACGTCAGGCATGCACCGCCCGCTTTCACCCGCGAGGGATCGATGAGCTGCTGGTCGCGCAGCATCCACCAGTGGCCACGCGGCTCGTTGTACTCGATCCCGAAGCCCCACCCCTTGAAAAGGAGTGGCATGAACGGCATCTCCGAGAGCTTGTCGTAGGTCACACCGCCATCGAAGCCACGCTTGTAGGCCGAGAGACCGGCCGGCCTGGGCTCGGACGTGGCCAGCCACTGCTCGTACTCCACCGGGTAGAGCTCGGCCCAGCCCGACGGGTCCGTGGTCGCCGGTGCCGCCACGACTGCCGGTGCCTCGGGCGTAGGCGGAGCCGCGCATGCTGCAGCCGAGGCGAGACACGCCAGCCCCGCGATCGTCAGCCACACCGTCACCCGGCGTGAAAACCGCCTAGTTCCGCGAATCATCGGTCCTCCTCTGCGCCTGCTCCACTGCCCATGCCTGGCCGCGATGGTAGATCTCGCGGTGGCAATCCCAGCAGTAACGGTCCTCGGATATCGCGGCATGCGCTGTCGTTCCATGACAGCGGATGCAGTTCTCCTGGGCGAACGTGCGAGTGCGCTCGGACGCGTAGATGGGCTCGTCCCACTCGCCGACGATGTTGAACTTCCAGATGTCCCGGGCGCCGAACATCGCGTCCCAGAAGAGCGCGCTCACCGGCTCCTCCGGGAGGTGACACTCCGCGCAGATCTGCGAGTTGTGCACGGACACACGCCACGCGTCGTACTGCGGCTGCATGTTGTGACACCACCAGATGCAGAACTTGGGGTTGGATGGTTTGACACCGAGGCCGATCGGCCCCCAGATGACGACCCAGCCGACGGCGACCACCGCGCACAGCGCGAGCAATCGCGTCTTCGCGTCCCACCGCTTCCGGGGAGGCTTGCCCTTCGCCTCAGGTACGCCGGACGGCCCGGACTGCATGCCCTCTTCGAGACCCTCCCGATCCTCGCTCATGATGCCCTCTATCACGAGTGGACGCTGCTACGTAAGACTATGCCCGAACGACGCAGCAAGGAACAGAGAAAGCCAGGGCTCGTTACCCTGGCTTCGTGTGTTGTGTGGCGGGAGTGACGGGGCTCGAACCCGCGACCTCTGGCTTGACAGGCCAGCGCTCTAACCAACTGAGCTACACCCCCTTATGGGGCATCTACCCTGGGGCAGATAGCATACGGATTCTATCGACCCCGGCGCGAGTTGTCTACAGCGAATCCATACCACTTCGTGCGCCGGGAGGGACCCTGGCGCTGATCGGGACGCGGGTCACACGCGGGGCGCCGGCGCCTTCACAACCCGAGGCCGAGCTGCTCCTCATGCACCGGTGCGACCAGGTCCGACAGCATGTCCGCGAGCTGGAGGGCGTTTCTCGGCGCGTAGTCGTTCCTGCAGTTGTTGAACATGACGTACGTGACATCGGCCTGCTCGGCGAGTGTCCGGATGCGCGGGACCCACTCCTCGAGCTCCTCGGCGCGGTAGAGATAGTCAAACCGCTCGGAGGCAGACACGTTGCGAGCGAAGTACTTCTCGCGGTTGCGCCCGTGCATGCGCACGTAGGCCACGGGACTCGTCACTGCGACGAGCGGGGGCATCGTTGTGTTCGTCGGGAACTGCGGAGCGTCCACTGCGACATAGGTGATGTCGCGCTCACTCAAGAACTGCAGCGTCTCCCTCACGTGGCGTTCATCCACCCACGACGGATGGCGGAACTCCACAAGCATGCGCCGCTTGCCGAGCATGCCCCGCGCATAGTCGAGCATCGCCAGGTTGTCTTCGAACAGCGCGTCATCAAGCGCGTTGAAGACCGCCGGATACTGCATGAGGATGCCGCCGAGTTTGCCCGCATCCTCGAGCGGCTCGATCGCCTCGAGGAAGAGCTCGTACGCGCCGTCGATCATCTCCTGTGAGGGATGGACCACCCGGCCACGCTCCACATCATGCCGATACTCACGCAGGTCCGGGTGTAGCGCCCGCTCATCGACGGCATGGCCCGTCATCATCCCGAACGCCTTCACATGGAAGACGAAACCGGGAGGCGTGCGCCTCACCCAGTTCTCCACGACACGCCGGTCCGGAATAGCGTAGAAAGACGCGTCGACCTCGACCGTGTCGAACCGCCCGGCGTAGTACCGCAGCCGCGCGGCTGGCGTGTTCCTGTCAGAGGGATACCATGAGTCGATCATCGTCCGATCGGCCCACGAACATGTCCCCACATGAACCGATCCCGGTCGGGCGCCCATCGTCACCTAGCGGTTCGCGAGGTACTCGGCAAGGGCAGCCGCCTCATCGTCCGGAATGGTCGCGCCGAGGTCGATCATATCGTCGATCACGGCGGCCCAGCCAACGGCGTCGTTCTCCACTCCGTCCACCACGCTCGTGGCGTGGCAGGTACCGCAGCGCTCGGCGAGGATCGCAGCGCCATCGAGCGTGACTTCGCCGCCCGACGTGTCCGGCGTCGCCGGAGCCTCGTCATCGCCTGCAGGAGAGCAGGCCACCAGCGCGAACAGCGCCAGAACCACCAGCAGCACCGAGACATATCGTTTCATCGGTCACCCTCCCTTGCTACAGCGCGCTCGACGGAACGTCACTGCCTACATACCCCCTGATGCCCGGGTCCTTCATCACCGCAAGGTCCATCTCGTGGATCCATCCGTAGTCGCGGATGTAGTCGTCGAGCGAGAACGGAACCGGCGGCGCATGGTACGGCCAATCGAATGTCTCAATCATGACATGTGTGAAGTTCTTCCTGACAAACGCTTCGGTAACTGTATACGAAAGAAGCGGATCCGACACCGACATCGCAAAGAGACACGGCTGCGGATACGGCCCGTCGAGTTCGTCATCGCCGAGTGTCAGCACCTCCCGGATCTGGGTGGCGAGGACATCGATCGTCGTCATGGAGTACGAGGCCAGTCGCGCCGGTAGGTCCGCCGATGTCTCGAACCCGCCCACATCGCACATGAACCACGCGAGCAGCCGCACCGCCCTCTCGTTGCGCATGAGCGCGGCAAGACCTCGACGGGGCAGACGATGCTCGAGCGTCGAGGTGAGCGCGGTGATGAGCGCCCGGTCGAGCGTCGACCGCTGGAGGGCACGACCGGCCACGCATGGTGAGAGGAGGATGACGCTCACGACACGCGGACCGAGGGCCTTGAGCGCTCTGAGCGCGAGAATCCCGCCGAATGAGAAGCTGAGGAGGATGAAGCGGTCGATGCCGGCGTGGTCGGCAAGCTCGGCTATCACGCCGGGCAGACGTCTGCTATCGAAGCCGCCCTCGAGCGCGCTGCTGCCGCCGTGACCCGGCATCTCGAAGAAGAGCGTACGGTAACGCAGTCCGAGGAACCGGATAAGCGGTTTCCAGTCTTCGATGACAGAGATGGTCGCCGGCACCACGATGAGCGGCTCCCCGGTGCCACACTCGGCATAGCGAAGACGACCGCTGGACAGGTCGACGTCTCGAACAAGGACTTCAGGTGGCGTGACCACGTGTGACGCCCTTCACCCGGCTCCTGCGCGGAGCGGCGGCACTCCCCCGGCGGTCCGCCGGCAGTACCCGGCGGGGAGTGGAACATCGGTCGAACCAAACCACGCACGAGCTATCGCGATGCAGCCCGGCTGCCATGACACCGCGTCGGCGCTCGTACGCCTGACGCGACGCGTGGAGCGAGTCTAACGGTGTTCCTCGGCAACGGCAAACACGCTGCCTTTGCCGATGCCCTCGGCCTCGGCCCACCCCTGCGGCAACTCGAGCACGTACGCGGAAGCAGCGGGCCCCGTGACGTGCCGGGTATCACCGGGATCGAGTGACTCGATGGCGGCCACCCGCATGTCGGCGCCGATGAAGACGACGTCGATGGGGAAGGTCACCTCCTTCATGGCGAACGTCCGCACCTCCAGGTCGTCGAAGACGAAGAGCATCCCCTCGCCCGGATCGAGCGATCGGCGACCCTGAAGACCGCGCGCGCGCTCGTCGGACGTGTCAGCGACCAGCACGCGCACCTCCGTGCCGCCGAGCGTCACCTGCGCCTCGGGAGCCGGCGCACAGCCCGCCATCAGGAGCACGAGGGCGAGCATGGTGACGACGAGGGTGCGCGCGAGGGTGCGCGCGGAGGGAGTCGCGCATGTCACTCGGCGTGTTGTGTGTCGGAGGCGCATGGTCGACACTCTACAATGCATCCGGTCATCGTCACAGCTCGGACGACTGACCGTCATCAACTGTCGACGAGACCCGGTGAAACCACCGGGCGTACCTGGAAGGAACTTGATGGCAAGCCACGGCGGGTCAAAGATCGCGGTAATCGCCGCGGTCATCGCGAATCTTCTCATCGCGATCGTGAAGTTCATCGCAGCCGCGATCACCGGCTCATCGGCGATGGTCTCGGAGGGCATCCACTCACTGGTCGACACGGGCAACGGCGGGCTACTGCTCTTCGGCATGAAGAAGGCCGGACGTCCGGCGGACCGTGACCATCCGTTCGGCCATGGCAAAGAGCTGTACTTCTGGTCACTCGTGGTCGCGGTCTCGATCTTCGGTATCGGCGGCGGCATGTCGCTCTACGAGGGCATCTCCCACATCCGCCATGTCGCACCCGGCGCGGTCATGTCCGACCCGACGGTCAACTACATCGTGCTAGGCGTCTCGCTCATCATCGAGGGCTTCTCCTTCCGCGTCGCCCTCAAGCAGTTCCGCATCGCACGGGGCGACCTCGGCAGCTGGGAGTACATCAAGAGAGCGAAGGACCCGAGCACGTTCACGATCGTGCTCGAGGACAGCGCGGCCATGCTCGGCCTCGTCTTCGCGTTCCTTGGCGTCTTCCTCGGTCATACGCTCGAGAATCCCTACCTCGACGGCATCGCTTCGATGGCGATCGGTGTGTTACTGATGGCGGTGGCGATCCTGCTCGCACGCGAGACGAAGGCCCTGCTCATCGGCGAGGGCGCCGATGCGACCACGCTCGCCGAGATCAGGGACATCGTCGAAGCGGACGAACTTGTCGAGCGGGCGGAGATATCCTCACGATGTACATGGGCCCGCACAACCTGCTCGTGAACCTCGGCGTGTGCTTCAGGCGAGGCACGACCGCCGAACAGATGCACGAGGCGATCGCCCGCATCGAGTCTGCTCTTTCCGCGGCCCACCCCGAGTGCGTCCGGATCTACATCGAGGCCGAGTCACTGCCAGCCCTCGCGAGGGCGGACATCCTCTCTCCGGACGCACAGCAGGAGTGACCGGAGACTGTCCCGCACGCCACGGCAGTGGTACCGTTTGCGTAGAGCGATATGAGAGCTTCGGTGTCAGCGCATGAAAGCCGGAAGGGGCTCCTGAGCGGCCCCCCCGGGTGAAGAATCGTCGCGTGCACCGGACACGGGACCGCCATGGGGACGAGACAGGGGGATCGGAATGCTACAGGTCGTGACGGACAGTTCCTGTGACCTCCCCCGGGACCTGCTGGAGCGCAACGGCATCATGCTCGTTCCTGTTCCGGTCACTATTGACGGTGAGACGTATCTCGAGGGCGTGGACCTCACGACCAGGGAGTTCTACGACAAGATGACCGCAAGCCCAACGCTCCCCAGGACCGCGCAGCCGTCTCCCGGAGTGTTCGCCGAGGTGTTCCGCCGGGCCGCCGAACGCGGACCCGTCATCTGTCTGACCGTCTCTTCGAAGCTCAGCGGCACGCACGCGTCGGCATGCCTCGGACGGGACCTCTCCGGAGTCGACGTGAGCGTGTTCGACACGCTGAGTGCATCGCTCGGCCACGGACTGCAGGTGCTGCACGCGTGTGATCTCGCCCGTGCGGGCCACACGGCCAGCGAAGCCCTGGCCAAGCTGCAGTCGTTCCGCGACCAGGCGAACGCCGTCGTCTTGCTCAACACCCTGGAGAACGTGGTCAAGGGCGGACGACTCAACAAGACGCAGGGCACGCTCTCCAAGCTCCTCAACATCCGGGTGCTTCTCTACAACAACGAAGGCGATGTCGCCCTGCTCGAGAAGGTGCACGGGAGCAAGAAGCTCATGCACCGCGCGCTCGACTTCATCCAGAGCAAGCGCGCCACCCTCAGCGGTCGGGATGTCGGAATCACACACTTCGACAACCTCGCGGATGTGGAGACGCTGCAGCAGGCGATCACCGAGCGATTCGAGCCCCGGAGCTTCATCGTGAGCGACATGGGGCCATCGCTCGCAACTCACGCGGGGCCGGGCGGAATCCTGATCGCGTTCTAGCGCGCGGCATTCGGAGCGACACGAGGGCAGTGCGGCGCGCCCCGGGAGCCTTCAGACATCGAGCGCTGCTAGCTCCTCATCAAGTCCACCGAGCGGCCCCAGAACCAGACGGTCCACCCGGTCGGCAGCGCTTCCCGAACCGTTCACGGGCACGGACGCGATGCTGACCCAGTCCCGGCCTTTGCTCTTGGACTCGTAGACCGCCGAGTCGGCGACGGCGAGAAGGTCTGCGGAGGTCGTCGCGTGCGCGGGGAAGGCCGCGACGCCGAACGAAAACGTCACCGGAGAGTCCTGTCCGAGCACCTCACGCGTCGCGGCAGCGAGCGCGCTGCGCCACCGTTCGGCGATGGCGCCCGCCGCGTCGAGCGATGTGTTCGGCAATACCACGAGGAACTCGTCGCCACCGTAGCGCACCGTGATGTCGCCGGCTCTGCGGTGCCGGCAGAGCTCATGGCCGACCGCACGCAGGATCGCGTCACCGGCGGCATGGCCGCGTGTGTCGTTGACGGTCTTGAAGTGGTCGATGTCGAACATGACCACGGTCACCGGGTACCCCTCGCGTGCCGCGCGGCCGAGCTCACGGTCGAACGTCTCGACCAGGTATCGCCGGTTGTACAGGCCGGTCACGACATCCCGGATCGCCTGCTCCCTCAGCTCGGCCTGGAGCGCCTCCAGGTCACGAACGGCGTCGCGAAGCGCCGCCTCCGCCCTGCGCTGGGCGGTGACGTCACGCAGGACGTACAGGTCCCGTTCGAGACCGACTCGCGAGACGTTCAGGCGCGAGCGCTCGATGCTCACACACGTGCCATCCTCGGTCTCTATCGGCTCGACGGACTCGCCCTCGGGCGCTTCGAGAAGGCGCTCCACCGCCTCAGGCCAGTGCGGCAGGAGCGTGTCGAGTGGAACGATGCGCCTCGGATAGACCACCATCCCGAGCAGGCGGACCGCCGCAGGGTTGATCTCGACCACCCGGCCCTGCTGGTCAAGCACGATGATGCCGTCACCGAGCTCCTCGACGAGTACCGAACGCGGCACGGGCACGGCGTCGAGCAGGTTGCACTTGAGCATCGCCAGCGAAAGGATCGCGCTCGTGAAAGCGAACGTGACCGAAGGATCGACGCCGGGTAGCGTCGCCGGCGCGAGGCTGTAGGCGAGATGCGCGGTCCATGGCAGCAACACCGCGACGACGATGGCGACGCTCTGCAAGCCATGGATCGAGCGAATAAGCGCGATCACCGTCAGGAGTCTGACGGAGGCCAAGAGGGCGATAGCCAGCCCGTAGACGGTCACCGCCCAGTAGACGGGACCATGGTGGTAGGTGATGAGATTCGGCTGATCAGGGACGAGCGAGAAACCCGTCCATACCAGATGATGCAGGTCGTTCGTGAAGACCATGACGATCGCTATCAGCGGTATGACGAGGAGCATCGCCACACGACGCGTGGTCGCCCAGCGGGCGTCACCTGTGTAGGTGAACGCGAAGACCATGAAGAACACCGGGGCCGTCGTGGCGCCGAGGTACGAGATGCGGCCCCAGGCAAGGTGCTGAGCCAGGTCGATCGACGAGTAGTCCAGGCCCACGGTGAGCGCCCAAACGACACAGCTCACCGCCATCGCGCACAGCCACACGCCGCCCGGTGCGATGCGTCGCCGCCAGGCGAACCAGGCCGCCACTCCCGAGATCAGAGCTGCCGCCACGTATGCGACTGTGTATGGGGAGAACAGGAACTCCACGGTGACCCCTTCGCGCTGAGCGTGCTTTTTGCGCAACGCCGATGCCGCTGTTGCAGACATGTATCGGCTGCGAGGTGCCCGCGCATGAGCCATGTCCTGTCAGCGCACACAGGGAATCTCCCACAATGTCATCCGCAGACGACATGGTGGCAGGCGTATGAGGCCGAATGGCAGTCTGCGAGCGCGCCGCCGCTACGTGCGTCTCGCCACCGGAGAAAGTCGGTGATACTCGGCATCGAGATCGATACCGAAGCGTCGGCTCAGCTCCTCGAGATAGCGCTCGTCGTCGGGCAACTCCTCCACCATGTCGACGCCAGTGCGGCGCGTAGTGCAGCGATGGTTGAGGAGCCGCGTCTCCCCATCAGGATGACAGAGCACGGCTACACGGGAGTGGTTGAAGAGCGACGTGGGATGCGTCGAAGTGAAGTGGTGGCCGTACAAGATGTCGTTGGGCACGACGGGCATCAGGTCGAAGCTGTAGACTCCCAGCCAGCCGTCGGGTGTCTGCCGCTGCAGCATCCAGCCGAGGTCGTGCTCGATGAGCCGGAAGACCGTCCCGTCATGATCGGTCTCGACTCCGTGGGAAAGCGGAACCGGCACACGCGGGCACGCGCCGCCGTAGCCGACGTCGACGAGCCAGTCCTGCCCATCGACTGTGACGATTTCGGCCTGATGTCCTCGGCCGAATGAGTTCCCGGCGACGAACGCACGAGCCAGCACGGTCCGCACCTCGTAGCCCGACGCCTCGAGCGCCATCTCGAAGAGACCGTTCAGCTCGAAGCAGTACCCGCCGCGGCGCGATCGAAGCAGCTTCTCCGTGATGCCTTCGGGTGTCAGATCGATGGATCTGCCGAGCTGGATGTCGAAGTTCTCGAAAGGAATCGAGTAGAGCTGCGCCCGCTGCAGTTCTTCGAGGCGATCCACGGTGGGAGGGCTGTCTTGTTCCACGCCCACGCGCGCGCAGTACTCATCGAACGGGAAGTCCTGTGTCGACATTCTCGGCCTCCAGATTGATGCCCGGCAACTCGGAGTCTCGCTATGGAATGGTGTAGGGATTCAGCTTACCTCATGTTGCCGAAGC
>CAYMSA010000053.1:10493-12168 GCA_964392965.1 uncultured Coriobacteriaceae bacterium | reverse complement strand
CCCGACTCGCGCGCCACCGCCGAGACGAAGTCGATGCCGTGCGTGGTGCTCCCGATGACGCACGTGGGGTCGCTCGGCCGGAAGTGGTACGAGTGCACGAAGTAGAACGCCGTGTCCTCGGGGATGCCGGCGAAAAGCGCGCTCGTGCGCGGGTACGCGACCGTGTTCCACCCGATGTGCGGCACCTTCACGTTCTCAGGCAGTCGTTCACACACGCCGCCCAGTACGCCGAGCCCCGCCCACTCGCCGTCCTCGAGGCCCACGTCGGCGAGCAGCTGCATGCCGAGGCAGATGCCGAGGAACGGCGTGCCGGCCGCGATGCGCTCGAGCACGGTCTCGCGTACGCCCGAGCGCTCGAGGTTGGCCGCGGCGTCCCGGAAGGCGCCCACACCGGGCAGCACGATGCCGTCGGCGGCGGCGATCTCGGCGGCCACAGCCGTCACGACGATGCGGGCCTCGCAGGCGTGCTCGAAGCCCTTCTGCACGCTCCGGAGGTTGCCCATGCCGTAGTCGACGATGGCGATCGTCGTGCCCACGCCCGGAGCTCCTGTTTCCCGCACGGCTCCGCCCGTCACAGAGCGCCTTTCGTGGAGGGGATCCCGCTCACGCGGGGATCGAGCGACACGGCCTCGGCGAGCGCGCGTGCCACGGCTTTGAAGACCGCCTCGATGATGTGATGCGAGTTGGTCCCCGAGAGGCTCCGAACATGCAACGTGATCCCGGCATTGGCGGCGAGCGCGATCATGAACTCATGGGCGAGCGTCGTGTCAAACGTCCCGATGATCTCGATCGGCAGATCGACCGTGTAGTGGCACTGTCCACGCCCCGAGATGTCGACAGCGGCGAGGACGAGCGCCTCGTCCATCGGCACGGTTGCCGAGCCGAAGCGCCGGATACCGGACTTTTCGCCAAGCGCGTCCGAGATGGCGCGCCCGATGCAGATCCCCACATCCTCGACCGTGTGGTGCGCATCGACGTCGACATCTCCGACCGCCTCAACGACGAGCGTGAAGAGTCCGTGCCGCCCGAACGCGTCGAGCATGTGGTCGAAGAACGGGACGCCGGTATCGACGCACGTGCCGCCCCCGCCATCAAGTCCGAGCGTCACCGTGATGTCCGTCTCCGAGGTCCGCCGCTCGATCGTGGCTATCCGTGTCATCTCACTCACCCCGTTCCATGTGCCGCGACGCGGTCGCGTGCACGCCGAAGTGCCGCGCTGCCCGCTTCGACGCCAGTATCTCGTCCATGGCGGCCAGGAAGCGCTCGACCTCCTCGGCACTGCCGACGGTCACCCTGAGACAATCCTCGAGTCCGGGCGTGCGCGAGCAGTCGCGCACCAGCACCGAGTGGTCGTGGAGCAGGTCGCGCCAGACGGCCGCGGCCTGGTCTACCCGGAAGAGCACATAGTTGGCCTCCGAAGGGAATACCTCCACGCCCGTCATCTCGCCGAGGCCGTGCTCGATGCGGTCACGATTGCGCAGCGTCTCGCTGATGTTCTCCTCGAACAGGATGCGCTCCCGGTAGGCGAGCGAGGCCGCCACCTGCGTGAACACGTTGACCGAGTACGGCTGACGCACCTTGGTGAGCTCATCGATCACGTCGGGATCAGCGAGCAGGTAACCGGCACGCAGGCCCGCAAGCGCGAACGCCTTCGAGAACGTGCGCAGGATGGCCA
>CAYMSA010000053.1:0-10393 GCA_964392965.1 uncultured Coriobacteriaceae bacterium | reverse complement strand
CGGGGCACTTCCACGAGCCGCGTGCTGGTGGCCTGCGCACTGATGCCGTACATGGAGAACGTCGGCGGCAGGTCGAGGATCGTGCGGCCCGGCCCGCCCCACGCGAGGATCAGGTTGAAGAGGATCTCGTCGCCACCGTTGCCCACGAGCACGTTCGACGGCTCCAGGCCGTTCGCCTCGGCGATCTGCTCGCGCAGGCGCGTGGCCATCGGATCCGGGTAGCGGTTGAAGGCGATATCCGAGAGCACCCGGTCCGAGAGCTTCGTCAGGATGTCGTGCGGCAGATTGCGCGGGCACTCGTTCGCCGAGAGGATGACCTCGGCCTTCATGTGCTTCGCGTCGTACGGCGAAAGGTGCGCGAGTTCCGGCCTCGCCGGCCTCAGGCGCTTCACTCCTCGTCACCCTCGATGCCGAACGCGAGCGCGAGCCGCAGCTCGACTGCCGCCGAGTGCGCCTCGAGCCCTTCGGCCTCGGCGATGGTCATGACGGTGGGGCCGTCTGCCTCCAGCCCAGCAAGCGAGTAGCTGAGGACCGAGGACTTCTTGACGAAGTCGTCCACGGAGAGCGGGCTCGAGAACCGCGAGGTGCCGCCCGTCGGCAGCACATGGTTGGGACCGGCCGCGTAGTCCCCCATACTCACGGGCGTCCACGGGCCGAGGAAGATGGCCCCGGCGTTGGTGATCGCGCCGAGGAGTTCCATCGGGTCCTCCATCATGATCTCGAGGTGCTCGGGCCCGATGAGGTTGGACGCGTCGATGGCGATCTCGAGGTCCGGACAGACGATGATGAGGCCGTTGTCCTCGAGTGACCGCATGACGACGTCGGCGCGGGGAGAGTCGATCAGGAGCTCCCTGAGCGCGAGCTCGACCTCGGCGGGCAGCGTCTCATCCGTCGTGACGAGGTAGGAGGCAGCGCGTGGGTCGTGCTCCGCCTGCGCCATCAGGTCGATAGCGACGAAGGCCGGTTCGGCGGTCTCGTCCGCCAGGATGAGCACCTCACTCGGGCCGGCGAGCATGTCGATGCCCACGTCGCCCATGACGAGCTTCTTGGCGGCCGTGACGTACGCATTGCCGGGGCCGGTGATCTTGTCGACGGCCGGAACCGTCTCGGTGCCGTACGCAAGCGCTGCGATGGCCTGCGCGCCGCCGACCTTGTAGATCTCGGACACGCCGACCTCGGCAGCAGCGGCGAGCGTGTACGGATTGACGCCGCCGTCGGCATCCGGCGGCACGACCATCGCGATCTCGCCCACACCCGCGACGATGGCGGGGATGGCGTTCATGAGCACCGATGACGGGTAGCAGGCGCGTCCGCCGGGCACGTAGATGCCCACGCGCTCGAGCGGGACCACCTTCTGACCCATGAAGACGCCGTTCTCGGTCATGGTGAACCACGACTGCGCCACCTGACGGCCGTGGAACTCCTCGATGGCGAAGGCGGCGTTGGCGATGGCCGCGCGGAACTCCTCGCCGACCTCGACGCACGCCGCCGCGATCTCCTCGTCGGTCACCCGGAGGTCATCGAGCTTCGCGCGGTCGAACTGCGCGGTGTAGTCGATGAGCGCCTCGTCGCCACGCGCCCGCACATCGTCGATGATGCGCTGCGCCACGCCGAGCACCTCGGCATCGATACCCCCGGAGCGGCCGATGTCCTCGCGGGTGAGACGCTTGCCTCGGGCCAGATCGATCCGTCGCATCATCAGAGTCGTCCTTCCGTCGTGCGGGCGACCACCGCGCCGAGGGCGGCAGCCATGCCGGTCACCCGCTCCGTATCCGTCTTCAAGCTTACCGGATTGGCCACGAACCGGGCCGTGGACGACAGCACCTCGTCAACGATCCGCAGCCCGTTCTCGCGCAGCGTGCGACCGGTCGCGGTGATGTCCACCACCTGGTCGGCAAGGCCGATGAGCGGCGCAAGCTCGATGTTGCCCGAGAGCTTCACGAGCTCGACCTGCACGCCACGCTCGGCATAGTGCGCCTCGGTGATGCGCGGGTACTTCGTCGCCACCCGCACCACGCCGAGATGCCGGTATGTGGCCGCCACCGCGCCCTCGGCGGCCTCCGGCTCGGCCACCACGAAGCGACACGCGCCGAAGCCGAGGTCGACCAGCTCGACCGTGTCGAGTGCCGACTCGAGCAACGTGTCCTTGCCGGCGATGGCAACGTCCACGGCACCGTAGGCCACGTAGATCGGGATGTCGGTGGGCTTGCCGATGATGAACTCGATATCACCGGCGCACAGAGTGAGCTGCCGTCCGGGGTCGGCAAGGCCCGTGACGTCGTAGCCCGCCTCGGCCAGAAGCGACACGGACTCGGCATAGAGCGACCCCTTCGGGAGCGCCATCCGCAGCCGGCGCTCGCCCCACGAGTCACCGCCGCTGCTCCGTCGCGCGATCATCGGGCGTCACCTCCCTCGCGCTGAGCGGTCCGGCGCAACGGCGCGGGCAGCGGTTCGCCGAGGGGCAGCGCACGCTCGCCCGCCCGGTCGAGTCGGACGATCGAGCCGTCATGCGCTTCGAGTGCCTCGGTAGCCCCGGCCGCGTCTGCGGCCCGCACGAGCTCGAGTCCTGCGCGTCCCGGGGCGACCCGGACCCGCCAGCCGACCTCCCGCAGGCGCCGTGACGCCGCGAGCACGGCGGCCGCGTCGGCCCCGCCGAGGACGGCGTCGAGCGGCTTGACGGCCGGGGTGCGATCTTCCTCGGCAAGCGCGATCATGAGCCGCTCGAGGCCGATGGCGAATCCGGCCGCAGGCATCGGAGCGCCGAAGAGGCCGAGAAGGCGATCGTAGCGGCCACCGCCGGCGAGCGGCAGACCGAGCCCGGGAGCGTACGCCTCGAGCTGGATGCCGGTGTAGTACCCGAACGACCGCATGATGCCGAAGTCGATGCGCACGTGCGCCGTCTCCCCGAGCTGTTCGAGCAATCGCCACGTAGCGAGCAGTCCGTCGAGCGACTCCTCACAGCCGCACGGCGCGATGACTTCCCGGCACCGCTCGAGCGCGTCGGTACCCCCGATGCGTGGCACCTCGCGAAGCGCGCGAGCAACCGGGGCGTCGATGCCGGGCCGCCCAGCGAGCCGGTCGATCTCGACGAGGTTCCCGTCCTGTGCGGCGGCGATCACCTCGCTCTGCCACGCCTCCGGTCCGCCCGAGCGGGCAAGAAGCGCGCGTAGGACCTCCCCCGTGCCGAGGCCCACCAGGTACGACTCGAGGCCGCTCGCCTCGAGGGCGCCGAGCAGCAACAGCACGATCTCCGCGTCGGCGGCGGGACCCGAGGCACCGATGAGCTCCACGCCGAGCTGGGTGAACTGCCTGGCCTGGCCTCTCAGCGAAGCGTGCTCGCGGAAGACGGGCCCCGCGTACCTGATGCGGTACGGTCCGGACTCGGCAGCGAGACGGGACGCCGCGATGCGGGCGATCGGGACGGTCATCTCGGGGCGGAGCGCGAGGAGCGATCCGTCGAGATCGAAGAGGCGGAACGACGAGCGCTCGAGCTCGGCGCCAGCACCCACCTGAAGCGTACTGTCCTCCTCGACGACGGGCGACTCCACGGGGTCGTAGCCCCATGAAGCGAACGCATCGCTCACCGCCGCAGCGACACTCTCCCGCTCCAGGGCCTCCGAGAAGAGCACGTCACGGAATCCCCGCGCGGTCATCGGGCGCACCACTGTCACCTCCGGATACTTTACTACAGTAGAGTGATACTGTACTGCAGTATCACAGAGCACCCCGGGCGTGTCAAACCACGGAGCGGGCCGTGCCTACGGGATCACGCCTCCCACACCGCGTCCGATCCCAGGAACTCCTTCATCTCGGCGTGGAGGCCGGACGCGCTGGCGTCCACCCTCACATCGTCCCCCATCTCGAGACGCTTCAGACCCTCGGCGGTCGTGAGCTCCAGGCGCACTGCGTCGGCGCCGGGGTACCGTCCGAGAATCCGCTTGAACGTTGCGCTGCCGCCGTTGCCGAGTCTGTCGAGCGTGGCCCGTACGACGAGCGTGCCCGGCGGACGCTCGAAACGACCGGTGTCCGAGAGCGGCTCCACCTCGTGAGCGATGAGCTTGAGCCCGCGCTCCGAACGCTCGACCTTCGCGCGCACGCGAACGACGCGATCGACCGCCATGACGTCACGGAATCGCTCGTACGTCTGCGGGAAGAGCACGCCCTCAATCGACCCCTCGAGATCCTCGAGCACGAACGTCGCCATCAGCTTGCCCGCGCGCGTGGCGATGCGGTCGAACGACGAGACGATGCCCGCGAACCACCCGGTCTGGCCGTCACGCAGGTCGTCCCCCGCGCCGAGGGACAGCGTGCGGCCCGCCTCGATGACCGGCGCGATCTCCCGCAGCGGGTGGTCCGAGACGTAGATGCCGAGCATCTCCTTCTCGTAGGCGAGCTTCAGCCCCTTCTCCCACTCGTCACCGTCGGGAGCCGGGATAGGATCCTCGAAGCCGTGGTCCTCCATGTCGAACATCTCGAAGATCGACGTCTGGCCGCGCTCGGCGTCCCGCCGGCGCGCCACGGCGGCGTCGACCGCCTGGTCGATGAGCCCGAACAGCTGCTTGCGCGTGTAGCCGGTCGAATCGAAGGCTCCTGCCTTGATGAGCGCCTCGATCGTCTTCTTGTTGGCCTGACGCATGTCGATGCGCGCACAGAAGTCGTGGAGCGACGTGAAGTGTCCACTGGTGCGCCGCTCGGCGACGATCGTGGCCACCACCGCCTCGCCCACGTTGCGGATACCCGCCAGGCCGAAGCGAATCGCACCCTCGACCGCAGTGAAGTCGCTTCCCGAGGAGTTCACGTCAGGCGGCAGCACGGTGATGCCGGCGGTCGTGCACGCCGCGATGTACTTCACGATCGTCTCGCTCTTGCCCGTGTAGCTGGTGAGCACCGCCGCCATGTACTCCAGCGGGTAGTGCGCCTTGAGGTAGGCGGTCTGGAACGAGACGAGTCCGTACGCGGCCGCGTGGCTCTTGTTGAACGCGTACTCGCCGAACTTGCGCATGTCGGTCCACACGCGCTGGGCCACCTTGCGGTCGAAGCCACGTTCGGCGGCGCCCGCCATGAACTCGCCCTCGAGGGCGTCCACGATGGCCATGTTCTTCTTGCCCATGCCCTTGCGCAGCTTGTCGGCCTTGGCCGCCGAGAAGCCGCCCATCTGCATGGTGATGCGCATCGCCTGCTCCTGATAGACGATGGCGCCGTAGGTCTCCTCGAGGATGTTCTTGATGCGGTCGTCGTAGTACGTGATCTCCTTCTTGCCGTGCTTGCGCGCGATGAAGTCGGGGATCGAGTCCATCGGCCCCGGACGGTAGAGGGCTACGACGGCGACGAGATCGGCGAAGCAGGTGGGCTTGAGCTCCCGGAGCACGCGTTTCATGCCCGGCGACTCCACCTGGAAGACGCCATCGGTGTCCGCGCGCTGAAGCAGCGCCCACGTCTCGGCGTCGTCGATGGGGAGCGTATCGAGGTCGATCTCGACGCCATGGTGCTCCTTGATGGCCTGCACGCCCTTGGCGAGCACGGTGAGCGTACGCAGACCGAGGAAATCCATTTTGAGCAGGCCGAGGTCCGCGATCACGGTACCCTCGTACTGCGTGATGACCGAACCGCCCTTGGTGTCGAGCTTCACGGGCGTGTGCCAGTGGAGCGGGTCGCGACAGATGACGACGGCCGCAGCGTGGATGCCTTCGCCGCGCACGACGTTCTCAAGCGAGAGCGCCCCATCGAGGATGCGCTTGGTGTCGGGGTCGGTCCGGTACGCGTCCTTGAGCTCGGGTGTATCGCGCAGTGCGACCTCGAGGTCCGAGAGCTTCTTGTCGGCGTCGGTAACGTGGTCGATGCGCTCGGGCACCATCTTGGCGATCTTGTCGGGTACCCCGAACGGATAACCGAGCACCCGGCCCGCGTCACGGATGGCCGCACGCGCCTTCATCGTCGAATACGTGATGATCTGCGCGACCTTGTCCTCACCGTACTTCTGCCGCACGTATTCGATGACCTCACCACGACGTTCGTCGTCGAAGTCGATGTCGATATCAGGCATCTCCGTGCGCTCGGGGTTAAGGAAGCGCTCGAAGAGCAGGCCGTTCGCGATCGGGTCGAGGTTCGTGATGCCAAGCGCGTAGGAGATGATCGAACCGGCCGCCGAACCACGGCCGGGACCCACGCCGATGCCGTTCTGCTTAGCCCAGCGCACGAAGTCGGCGACGATGAGGAAGTACGCCGAGAGGCCCTTGCCGGTTATGACCTCGAGCTCGCTGTCCATGCGGTCGAGTGCCTCTTCCGGAATCGGGACGCCATAGCGGCGCTCGAGTCCCTCGAGGCACTGCCAGCGCAGGTGCTCGTCCTCGCGACTGCCGTCCGGCGTCTCGAAGCGCGGCAGGATGATCCTCCCGAACTCGAGTTCGAGATGGCAACGCGAGGCGATCTCGAGCGTGTTGGCGAGCGCCTCGGGATACTCGGGCAGTGCGGCGGCCATCTCCTCGTAGCTCTTCAGGTAGAACTGGTCCGAGGAGAAGCGCATCCGGTTCGCGTCGTCCACCGTCGAGCCGGTACCCACGCACAACAGCAGGTCCTGCGCCTGCGAGTCTTCGGCCATCACGTAGTGGATATCGTTGGTCGCCACGAGACCCACGCCCATCTCGGCGGCCATGCGCGCGATCTCCGCGTTCAGCTGCTTCTGCGTGATGCCGTTGTCGGCGGTGATGCCCTGCTGCTGTATCTCGAGGAAGAAGTCATCGCCGAATAACTCCGCGTACGTCTCCGCCCAACGGCGCGCGGCGGCGAGATCGCCCTGCTCGATCGACTTGCTGACGATGCCGCTCATACATGCCGACGTGCAGATCAGCCCCTCGGCGTGCTCGCGGAGAAGTTCGATGTCGGTCCGTGGCTTGTAGTAGAAGCCGCGGGTGGCGGCGTCGCTCACGATGGTCATGAGGTTCCGGTAGCCGGTCTCGTTCTTCGCGAGGAGCAGCAGGTGGTACATCTCCTTGCTCTCACGCAAGAGACGGGACCCCGGCGTGAAGTAGGTCTCGCAGCCGATGATCGGCTTCACGCCAGCGGCCATCGCGGTCCGGTAGAACTCCACCGCACCGTACATGGCGCCATGGTCGGTCAACGCAAGCGACTCCTGACCGAGCGTCTTCGCTCGGCCTACAAGACGCGACAGGCGCGAGTGACCATCGAGCAGCGAGTACTCGGAGTGGGTATGCAGGTGGACGAATCCGGACATGATCAGGCATCACCATCGCGTGACGGCAAGGGGCCCAGGCGGTCGATGACCGTCCGATAGCCCTCGGCGCCGTAGTGGAGGCACTTACTCACCCGGCTCACGGTCGTGGACGAAGCGCCCGTGACCCCCTGGATCACGCTGTAGTGCTCCCCGGCGTCCAACAGGCGCGCGACCGCCAGCCGCTGCGCGAAGTCCTTGATCTCGCGGGGCGTGGCGACGTCGAGTAGGAACGTATAGAGCTCATCAGTGGTATCGAGGGTGCCGAAGGCATCAAGCAGAGCCTCCACCTCCGGCGTGCGCAAGCGGTCCGACGCCATGGACAGGCACTCCTTCTCCTGATCGGCGGCTACCCAAGGTGATGTGGCCATACTAGCACCCGAACGCGACATGTTGGGTGACGGTTGGGGTGTGGGCTGGTCGTCCGACCCGTCACTCGACCGTGTTCACCAGAGTCCCGATCCCCTCGATGCGCACCTCCACCGTGTCGCCGCGCTTCATGGGGCCCACACCCGCAGCGGTGCCCGTCAGCACCACGTCACCCGGCTCGAGTGTCATGACGCGGCTCACGAAGCTCACGATCTCGAGCGGCCCGAAGATCATCTCGCGGGTGTTCGCCGACTGCCTGACCTCGCCGTTCACGAGACACGCGATGTCGAGCGCTGCCGGGTCGACATCGACTGCGATGTGCGGTCCGAGCGGACAGAACGTGTCGTAGCCCTTGCCACGCGTCCACTGCCCGTCCTTGCGCTGCACCACACGGTTCGTCACGTCGTTCGCACACGTATAGCCGAGGATGTGGTCACGTGCGTCCGCAGGCGTGACCGAGCGGGCCCGGCGTCCGATGACCACCGCCAGCTCGGCCTCGTGGTCCACGGTGTCGAAGCCTTCGGGGACCCGGATCGCGTCGCCGGGGCCGATCACGGCGCTCGGCGGCTTGAGGAAGATCACCGGCTCCTCGGGCATCTGGTGCCCCATCTCGCGCCCGTGCAGGAGATAGTTGATGCCGACGCACACCACCTTCGAGGGCGCGACCGGCGCGAGCTGACGCGGAGCATCCACGACCGTGTCGCCCGGCTCCCACACCCCGAAGAGGTCACCCTCGATAAGGCGCACCGAGGTGCCCTCGATGAGGCCGTGTCGTGCCACTCCGTCGTGCATTACGCGTACTATCCGCATGTCGCTCCCTTTGCTCTCGCGTCGGTCATGAATCCTCAGCACACTCCTGCGGCACGAACCTCACTCCGGCGGTGCTCCAGCTGCTGCGCGGGGAACCGTCGGCTCGCCCGCTCCCACGCTGAACGCCGACGGCGGAGGTGTGTGTTCCCGCTCCCGGTCGATGCTGCGCGCCGTCCTGGCACCGGCCACGGCCAACACGGCAACGAGGAGTCCGCCGGCGATGAGCGTCTGCTGAATGCCGAGGGTGGCGGCGAGCGCCGGCACGAACGCGAGCGGCATGAGCTCGCCGAGGCTGCGGTGCCACTGTGCCGTGCCCACGATGCGACCCACGTACTCGTGCGGCGACTCGACGTGCAGCAGCGTGCGCAGAAGCGGCTCGAGCGCTCCCACCATCGCACCCCACACGAGCGCCCCGACCGCGATGAGACGCAGGTCCGTCGAACCCACGTACAGCACCGTGCCGAGTCCCGTGAGGAACGTGAGGAAGGCCAGCCCGCGCGCCGACAGGAAGCCGCCCGGCAACCTCGGCAACAGACTGGCGCCGGTGGCGAGGCCGAGGCCGTACGCCATGTTCATCCAGCCGATCCACTGCACATCGACACCCACGACATCCCGGTAGAAGAGCGGCTCGAGCGCCGAGAACGCACCGAAGCCGAACCAGACCGCGGTGCCGGTGAGGATCACGTAGCGGATAGCCCGTGAGGAGTACGCCAGCCGAAGGCCGTCGGTGAAGTCGCGCCACGCACCGCGCTCGGAAGGAACCTTCTGTGTGTCATCGATGCGTATGAAGAACGCGGCCGTCGCAGCCACCACGGAGGCCGCCATCATGAGTACGAACACCCAGCGCATGCCGATCGTGCCCGAGACGAGCGCCCCGATGCCCGTGCCGAGGACGAAACCCACCGCGCTGCCCCCCTCGATGAACGAGTTGGCACGCTCGAGCGCCGCCCGACCTTTCACGACGTAGGGCGCGAACGACGCGCCCGCGGTCCACGTGGGAATGCCCACAAGCGAGAAGGCCGCCGAGCACGCCACGAAGATCGCGAACGTGGGAGCGTACATCATCGCAAGCACGGCGGGGATACTCAGGATCTCGGCGCCGATCATCACACGACGCGGGCCGAAGCGATCGATGAGGACGCCCGCGATAAGCGAACCGGCGATGGCGGCGACACCGTTCACACCCGACATGACGGCGAGCTGCGCGGGCGTGGCATCGAAGACGTAGGCAGCCGTGCCCCACGTGCCGATGAACCACACCGCGGTACCGCCGAGTCGCGATGTGAAGCGCGCGAGAACGACGAGGAACAGATTCCTGCTATGCGTCTGCATGGAGTGTCCCGGCTACTCGCTTGTGCGGGGATGCGACAGGCCGAAGTCGACGGAGTCTGCGAGTGCGACCCACGACGCCTCGATGATGTTCTCGCTCACGCCCACCGTGCCCCAACTCTTCTGCCCGTCAGAGGACTCGATGAGGACGCGCGTGACCGCACCGGTGCCCTTACGCTCGTCGATCACACGTACCTTGAAGTCGGTCAGCTCGATGGCCTCGAGTGCCGGGTAGAAGCGGCTGATCGCGATGCGCAGGGCCTCGTCGAGTGCGTTCACCGGGCCGTTGCCCTCGGCGGTGGCGATGAAGCGCTCGGACCCCACGTGGATCTTGATGGTCGCCTCGGTCATGACTCGGCCGTCCTCGCGCTTCTCCATGAGCACGCGGAACGACTCGAGCGTGAAGAACGGCTCATACGTGCCGAGTTCCTTCTTGAGCATGACCTCAAGCGACGCGTCAGCGGCCTCGAAGGAGTAGCCCTGATGCTCGAGCGTCTTGATGTCGTCGAGCACCTTGCCCACCATCGCCTGCTCCGACGAGAGGTCGAAGCCGAGCTCGGCCGCCTTGCGTACGAGCGAGGCCCGGCCGGCGAGCTCGCTTACCACCACACGCGCCAGGTTCCCCACGGCCGCCGGGTGAATGTGCTCGTAGGCCTC
>CAYMSA010000052.1:0-12633 GCA_964392965.1 uncultured Coriobacteriaceae bacterium | reverse complement strand
CGTCACCGGCCCCGGCATGACCCGCGAAGTCCTCTACGTCATGCTCACCCGCGCCCGCGAGGCAAACACCGCGTACGTGTGCACCGACCGGGCCGTCGAACCCCTCCCGGGATTCGAGGATCAGCCCACCACCGCCCGCACGGTGCTCACCGCAGTGATGGGCAACGTCGGCGCCGCCCTTTCCGCCCACGAAACCGCCGAGAACGAGCGCGAGGTTGTGTCGTCGATCCGGACCTTAGCGGCGGAGTACGAGACCATCGCGCACCACGCCCAAACCTCCCGCTGGACGAGCATGCTCACGCGCGCCGGACTCCCACCCACCCAACTCGACCAGGTCACGGCGTCACAGGCGTTCGGCGCCCTGTCCACCGCACTCCGCCGCGCGGAAGCCCACGGCCTGAACGTCGAGGCCGCGCTGCCGCGCCTGATCGAGCGGGCCGACGCTGGCACGGTCGACCTTGCCGCCGTCCTGCATCAGCGCGTCGAACGCTGGGCCGACATGTCCGACGCCTCCGGGGCTCGGAGAGCTGAGGGCTTCGTCCTCGGACTGTTCCCCGCGGCCACGGCCGAGGAACCCCAGATGGCCACCACACTCACCGAACGCGTGCGGCTGATGGAACAGCGCGCCGACGAACTCATCGACCGCGCCCGCACCGCCAACGCACCATGGCTCGCCCGCCTCGGCCCCGAACCCCCCGACCCCCAGGACGCCGCCGCGTGGCGCGCCCGGGCGCGGACCGTCGTCGCCTACCGCGAACGCCACCAGATCACCGACCCCTGGTCCCCGCTCGGCACGCCGAACGTCGGGAACGCGCAGCAGCGTCGCGAAGCCACTATCGCGGCCCGCGCCCTCACAGACCTTCGCCCCCAGCAGCCAGCCCCGGCACCGCGGGTGATCGCATGGAGCGCCCCCATCACCCAATACTCCCACCCGATCGGCAGGTGACCCATGAGCCCCCGACACCTCCTCCACGACGTCGGACATTGTCTTCGCGCTGCGGCCCCGCCGCTGCTCGCGTTGAGCGTGCTCGTCGTCGCACCAACGCAGGGAGAGGCGGCGCCTGGAGGAGTCGCCGAGCTCGTATGCGTGGCGTGGCGGGCAGCGGTGCTCGGGACTGTGCTGTGGTTCCTCGTGGCCGTGATCTGGGTCGCGACCAAGCCGTGGCGTGACCGTCGAGCCTTCCAGCGGCTCCAGCACCTGCGCGAGATCGCCACGCCCGAAGATCGAGCGCTGGTCCACGTTCAGACCATCGTGTGGAGTTCGGCCGCAGGCCAACATGTGGTCGTCGTCAACGTTGCCACTGGCGCGCCGTCTCGAGTCTGGCTTCCGGAGACAACGGTTCCAGTTGGTTCCTATGTCGTGGTCGAGCGCGAGGGTAGCGGCGTGCGGGTTGTCGACTGGATGGGCGCCGCGCACGTCGAAGCGGGACACCGTGACGAGCAACGACACGTCGCACTTCGACACAACAGCGGTGAACGGGTCCTTGAGCTTCCCGAGCATGGTCAAGACGATGCCAGGCTACTCATCGAGGAAACGGAACGGTTCCTGAGGGAGCAGGAGTCAATCTGACCGGCTGGATAGTCCACCCCTCGCTCGGCTCGCGGCCGACCGGTCAACCGCTCCGAACCCAGATGCCCCGGTAAGGTGAAAGTGTCCCTTTGATGCTGCCCGGAGGTTCGCTTGTGCCTGAGCCGTGGCTCTCAGCTGAGCCATCTCGGCAGCCAAAGTGGGGATACGGAAGGGCGGTTCATCGTCGAGGAAGACGATCCGAGCGGTCCAGCACTCGTCACTGTCACATCTAAGTTGACAGTGGTGGGAGGCAGCCTGAAGAACTTGCCTGAGACTGGAAGGAGGTGCCCGTGCCATACGTGGTGAGCCCAGTGCCGCATTACCGTCTCTCATTCAGCGTGGGTGGGCTCTTCCTCCGAGAGGCTGCCGTGGCAGCGCCTCTGTACGTTCTTAGTGTGGATTGGGCGGCTGTGCGGGCCGAGATCGAATCGAACAACTTGCTCCAAACGCGTACCACCACGTCGGGCCAGCGCATGAGCCGGGAACTAATTCAGCGCCTTGAGGAGTTGACCCACGACGAGGTGGAGCTGCTGGTTGACGCCACGGCCAGAGAACGCGGTCACCTGATGTGGATCGCGGCGTGCCGGCGGTACGCGCTCATCGGGGAGTTCGCGGAGGAGGTTGTCCGGGAACGGTTCCTGCTCATGACGCCCGACTTGGGTCATGCGGAGTACGACGCGTTCATCCGGCAGAAGCGGCTGTGGCACCCCGAACTGACCGAGTTGGCCGATTCCACCTACCGGAAGTTACGGTCGAACCTGTTCGCGATGCTCCGGGAGGCCGAGCTGCTGTCAGCGGATGGTCGTATCGTGCACAGCATCCCGTCGGCGCGCGTCACCGCGGCCTTGGGCGCGCGCGCGGTGACCGATCTGCGCTTCTTCCCGATGACTGACGCCGACATTGAGAGAGCTACTGCATGAAGATCTGGACGGTTCCCAGCGCTGAGGAGCACTTGTTCGCGGTGATCAGCGGGCAGCGCTTCCTGCGGATGGAGGGCTTGAGCAATGAGGTGCCCTTCTTCATCTACCCGTTCGACCCCGCGGATGCGCTCGAGGTGGCCCAGTCGAAGAAGCGGCTGAAGAACCGGCTGGCCGCCGCGGGTGTGAGCGTGCTCGAGATCAACCTCTACGACCTGTCGGTGGAGATCCTGCAGCAGCGGGGCGTGTGGGACCGGCTCCTCGAATTGGAGCCCGAGCAGGACAAAGCAGACTTCCGTGAACTGCTCCAAGGGATGCTCGACCCGGAGTTGCACATCGCCCCGGCCGTGCGGGCAAGGCTCGCCGAGCGGGACTACGACGTGTTCTTCTTGACGGGGATAGGGGAAGTGTTCCCGTACATCCGGTCCCACAACGTGCTCAACAACCTGCAGAGCGTGTCGAAGGACAAACCGATGCTGATGTTCTTCCCGGGCAGGTACCAACAGTCCGACACCCTGGGATCCGCCTTGGTGCTGTTCGGACAGCTGAAGGACGACCAGTACTACCGCGCTAAGAACATCCTGGAACAGGAGCCTTAACGATGAAGCTGAACGAGATCTTCGCCAAGGATGTCCAACGTCCCATCGAAGGGGTCATCAAGGCGGATGACGCCTCCCACCTGGGTGACGAGGTCGAGGAATATGTCCTGACCAACGAGGCCGCCAAAGGCGTCGAGCAACTCCTTGAGGCGTACACCAACTACACGAACGCGAACGGGGTGTGGATCTCGGGGTTCTTCGGCTCCGGCAAGTCCCACCTGTTGAAGATGCTCGCCCACCTGCTGGGCGACGTGGAGGGCCAAGCGTTCGACCGGGCGCAGGTCTCGGCCAGCTTCCTCACCAAAGCCCCTGACGCGTTCCTGCCCGCGCTGCTGCGCAAGGCTGCGGGCATCCCGGCGAAGAGCTTGCTGTTCAACATCGATCAGAAGGCCACCCTGATCGCCAAGGACCAGTCCGACGCCCTGTTGAAGGTGTTCGTCAAGGTGTTCGACGACTCCCGCGGCTACTACGGCAACCAGGGGCACGTCGCCCGGTTCGAACGTGACCTGGACAACCGCGGCCAGTACAAGGCCTTCAAGGAGGCGTACGCGCGGATCTCCGGCCGGGACTGGGCCCAGGGCCGAGAAGAGGGCGTCCTGGAGGAGATGAACGTCGCGAAGGCGTACGCCGAGATCAGCGGCACCACCGACACGACACCGGCGAACATCCTCACCAAGTACCGCTCCGAGTACGCGGTGTCCATCGAGGACTTCGCTGAGGAGGTCCAGACCTGGCTGGGCCGGCAGGAACCCGCCTACCGGTTGAACTTCTTCGTCGACGAGGTCGGCCAGTTCATCGGCTCGGACACCAAACTGATGCTCAACCTGCAGACGATCGCCGAGTCCCTGAACACCAAGTGCCAGGGGCGGGCGTGGGTGTTCGTCACCTCGCAGGAGGACATGGACAAGGTCGTGGGGGACCGCACCAAGCAGCAGGGCAACGACTTCTCCAAGATCCAGGCCCGGTTCGCCACCAAGGTGAAGCTCACCAGCGCCGACGTCGAAGAGGTCATCCGCAAACGCCTGCTGGAGAAGAACACAGCCGGTGAGACGGAACTGCAGCGGATCTACGACACCCAAGCCGCGAACTTCAAGACCCTGTTCAACTTCGTCGACGGCGCCAAGACCTACCGCAACTACACCGATCAGGCGCACTTCGTTGGCACCTACCCCTTCGTCACCTACCAGTTCCCCCTCTTCCAGGCCGCGATCGAGGGCATATCGGACCACAACGTGTTCGAGGGCCGCAACAGTTCCGTCGGGGAACGGTCCATGCTGGGCGTGGTCCAGCAGGTCGCGAAAGAGATCGGTAACGTCGAGGTCGGCACGCTGGCGACCTTCGACCAGATGTTCGCCGGCATCCGCGCCTCGCTGAAGTCGGCGGCGCAACGCTCCATCGACGTCGCCGAACGCAACCTGGAAAATGACCTCGCGGTCCGCCTCCTGAAGGCGCTGTTCCTCGTGAAGTACGTCGAAGGGTTCCACGCCACCGCCCGCAACCTGACCGTGCTGATGTACGACCGATTTGGACTGGACTTGCCGGACCTCGCCAAGCGGGTACAGGAAGCGCTGGCCCTGCTCGAGACCCAGACCTACGTGCAGCGCAACGGCACCCTGTATGAGTACCTCACCAACGAGGAACAGGTCATCGAGGAGGAGATCAAGAACGTCGACATCGACGCCTCCGAGGTCGGCACCCGGCTGTCCAAGATCCTCTCCGGGGAGGTCATCAGGACCACCAAGCTGCGGTACGCCAAGAACGGGCAGGACTTCCCGTTCGGCCACAAACTCGACGACCAGGCGTACGGCCAACAGCGGGAACTGACGGTGCACTTCATCACCCCGGAGTACCCCTACAGCCCCGACGAGATCCGGATGCACAGCGCCGGCAAGGACGAACTGCGCGTCATCCTCGAGCCCGACGACCGGGCCTTGGCCGACCTGCGCCTGCTCATCAAGACCGAGAAGTACACCCGGCGGAAGCAGACCACTTCCCTGTCGGCGATCGAGGACCAGATCCTGCGGTCCAAGGCGGCGCAGAACGTCGAGCGGGAGAAGGAACTCGTCGAGCGCATCCGCCGCGCTGTCGGCAAGGCCGACCTCGTGATCAACGCCGCTGACATCACCTCCACCTCGCAGGATGCCCTCACCCGCGTCACCGATGGGTTCCAGGACCTCATCAACCGCACCTACACCCAGCTCAGCCTGCTCGGCGGCACCATGTACAACGAGCAGCACGTCGCGCGGTACGCGAACCCTGACCAGGCGGGGCTGATCGACGACCCTACGCTCTCGAAGCTCGCGGCCCCGGGCGACGAGGTGCTCTCGTTCGTGCTGCAACGTGACCGGCTCGGCGAGCAGATCACCGTGAAGTCGATCGTGGACACCTTCCAGGCCAAGCCCTACGGCTGGGACCTGGCCTCCATCGAGGTTGTCACCGCGTGGCTGGTCGGGACCTCGAAGGTCACTCTCACCGTCGACGGGAACGTTCTCAAGCGCAGCGAGGTCGCCGCGGTGCTCCGCAACACCCAGAAGCACTCCCACACCGTGGTCACCCCGCAGAAGACCTTCGACGACCGCAAGGTGGCTGCGTTCCGCAAGTTCTGCATCGACTTCTTCGACGAACCCACCGCGCCCAAGGACCCCCTCGAGCTGGCCCGCCATGGCAGTGACAAACTGCGCAGCAAACTCGACGAACTCAAGGCCCGAATGACCGGCTCGAAGTACCCATTCGTGGCGCAGCTTGAGGCACCCATCGCACTGCTGGAGCAGGCCGTCGGCAAACCGGACGAGTGGTACCTCTCCGAGTTCGCGATCGGGGACGAGCTGCTTGACGCCAAGGAGAACGTGATCGACCCGATCCAAGAGTTCCTCAACGGCGGACAACGCACCATTTACGACACCGCCGACGCGCTGCTCACCGCGCATACGAACAACCTGCGCTACCTCCCTGACGGGAGCGACACGGACATCCAGCGGCTCCTCGACGACCCCAACGCCTTCCGGGGCACCCGCATGACCCAGCTCGGCCAGGCCACCCAGACTCTGCAGGCACAGATCACAGGCGCGCTCACTACCAGCCGCGCGGCCGTCATCGAGGTGATCGGGAACCGGAAGTCCGAACTCCTCGGCAGCTCCTCCTACGCCAACGCCAGCGAGGACGCCCAACAGCGAGTCGTCCAAGCCATTGACCAGATCATCGCCCGCCTTAGCAGCGAAACCCAGATCGCCCTCATCCGCGAACAGGCCACCAGCTTCGAGGAAACCATCTACCCCTCACTGCTCGACCAGCTCGCACGCGGCGACGACCCTCTTCCGGCGAAGAAGACGGTCTCGATCAAGACCATCACCGTCCCCGGCATGCACGGCCTGCTGGAAACACCCGACCAAGTCGACCGGTACCTCGACGCGCTCCGCATCGCGCTACTCAAGGCGCTCACCGACGGAAAGCAAATCTCCCTCTGATGGACACTGCACCGCTGAAGTCGTTCGCCACCCGCGCCCGTACGGACCTCATCACTGAGGTCTCTGCCGGGATCCGGCGGGTCCTCGCCCCGGCATCCTGGGAGCGGGTGGAACAGCCGGGCGCTGTCGCGGCCCTGGAGAAGGCCGTAGCCGCCGCGGGTGGGGGAGAGGCCGGGCGTGCTGCGATTGCGGACAAGGTGGCCTACACCTGGTTCAACCGCATCATCGCGCTGCGCTTCATGGACGCCAACGGGTACACCGGCGTCGGTGTCGTCTCACCGGCCCGCGGACAGCAGGGGGGCCAGCCGGAGATCCTCGCCGAAGCGAAACGCGGCACCATCGACACCACCGTCGTTACCAACAAGAGCACCGTCGAGACGGTAATGGGCCTGCTGGACGGCACCCGCCGCAGCGACGACCCGCAGGGCGAGGCATACGCGTACCTGCTCGCCGAGTACTGCCGCCACTGGAACCGGGCCATGCCGTTCATGTTCGAACGCGAAGGCGACTACACCGAGCTGCTCATCCCCGCCAACCTGCTCGCTGACGACTCCGTGTTGGCCCGCGCAGTCGCGACGCTCACCGAGGACGTCTGCCAGGACGTGGAGGTCATCGGCTGGCTGTACCAGTTCTACATCTCCGAACGGAAGGAGGAGGTCTTCGCGGGCTTCAAGAAGAACAAGAAGGCCGGCGCCGCGGAGATCCCCGCCGCCACCCAACTGTTCACCCCGCACTGGATCGTCCGCTACCTGGTGGAGAACTCCCTCGGACGGCTGTGGCTACTGAACCGACCCACCTCACGCCTGGCCGAACAGATGGACTACTACATCAAGCCGGTTGACGAGGAGACCGACTTCCTGAAGGTCACCAGCCCGGAAGAGTTGAAGATCATCGACCCGGCCTGTGGCTCGGGGCACATGCTCACCTACGCGTTCGACCTGCTGTATGCCATTTACGAGGAGGAGGGGTACGCCCCCTCCGACATCCCCGGCCTGATCCTCACTCACAACCTCTACGGCACCGAGATCGACCCCCGCGCCGGCGCGCTCGCAGCATTCGCGCTCACCATGAAGGCCCGCGCCCGCCAACGCACCTTCTTCACCAAGCAGGTCCAGCCCAACATCTGCGTCCTCGAACCCATCACATTCACACCACCCGAACTCGACCTGCTCGTCACCCCGGACGGCGACCGCGCCGCCGAGGAAGCCTTCTGGAACGCCTTCGAGCACGCCGACATCTTCGGTTCCTTGATCCAACCCGACCACCACCTGACGGGACTACTCAAGCACCTGGATACTCTCGACAACGCAGCGAACCTCCTCATACGTGACATTCTGAGCCGGGCTCACCGAGTCGTCCTGCAGACCGAGTATCTTTCGCCCAGATACTCCGTATTCATCGCCAACCCCCCGTACATGGGGGCGAGAAACATGGGTTGGGAACTCTCGCTTCACCTAGGGGGCCTCTATGCGGACGCAAAGCAAAATCTCTATGGCGCTTTTGTCTACCGAGGCCTTCAACTTGCGGGGCAACAAGGCGCACTGGCTATGGTCGTCGGCGATGAATGGATGACAGCCTCGACGTACGAACGATTTCGAGAGATGATGCTTCGCTCTGGGAGTTTCTCGAGCCTCCTCCATCTCCGCGATTCCGCCTATCATGCAGACAAGTTCGGTGCAAATGTGGCATTCGCGATGAACCGAGCCGGTATGAGCAAGAACACAACCGTTTGCGTGCGTCTCGAGGCATTGGACGGCGCCGGAAAGGAAGAAGATCTGCTCGATGGGATCGCCAATCCGGAGATCTCTTATCGGCATACGATCCGAGCCGCTGACATAGAGCACGTACCCGGCATACCGTTCGCTTATAGCGCGGCACCTGAGGCACTGAAGGCGTTCAGGGAATATCCTTCACTCGCATCGCAGGTCGCCCTGAAGGCAGGCATCTCTACCGGTGACAATTTATCCTTTGAACGCGAATGGTACGAGGTCTCGCACACGACGATTTCACCAACGGGAGACCCTGGTCTAATTGGGACTCGACGGTGGACGCCATGCAGCAGGGGTGTGCCGTTTCGCCGCTGGTATGGCGGCCAACTGACCGTTATGGATTGGGAGCGAGATGGCGAGAGAATCCGCGCGCACCGCAGTTCCGCGATCAGGAATTCCGGGTTTCAGGGACGCGCTGGCCTAACCTTCTCCAAGATCGGGAGCGGACGATTCTCGGTCCGCGAATTGCCCCCTGGGTTCGTCTTCGATGACACGGGGCGAATGATGTTTCCCGCAGTCGATGCTGACCGTAGTTTGGTCCTCGGCCTGGTGAACTCTTCGACAGTCCAGTACTTCCTAGACTTGATGTCGCCAGGAACGGCGTTCACGAGCACAGAAATCGGACGGATTCCGCTAGCGGGAATCAAGCACAGAGCTCTCGAACAGTCCGTTTCTAGGGCGGTGGAGATATCCCGCGCAGACTGGGAGTCCTCCGAGATTTCTCGCGAGTTTCCGGTCTCTCCGCTTGTGCGAAACAGTAGAGTTGCAGGCCGTCCGTTGGAAGACGTGGTTGCCTCGTTCGAGGAAGTCTGTTCGTCGCGGGCGAGAGAGCTGGCGAAAGTTGAGGAGACAATCAACATTTCGATAGCGTCCGCGTACGGGCTCGAATCCGTCGTCAATGGAGCAGTCGCGGCAACGGACGTGTCGCTGATCTTCAACCCTGCCGCAGGGTCCACCTCAACCGAGGCAGGCACCTTTGCCGGTGCTACCTGTGTCGACCTCATCTCTTACGCCGTCGGTTGCATGTTCGGTCGCTACAGCCTTGATGAGCCAGGGTTGATCCTGGCGAACCAGGGGGAGACGCTGCAGGGCTACCTGGCGAGGGTGCCGAGCCCTAAGTTCCAGCCGGATCGGGACAACGTTCTGCCGATCGTGGATGGTGACTGGTTCGAGGACGACATCGTCACCCGGTTCCGGAAGTTCCTACGGGTGGCGTTCGGTGAGCAGCACTTCGAGGAGAACCTGCGGTTCGTGACCGAGTCGCTCGGGGTGAAGGATCTGCGGGACTACTTTGTGCGGTCGTTCTACAAGGATCATGTGCAGCGGTACAAGAAGCGCCCGATCTACTGGTTGTTCTCCAGCCCGAAGGGCTCGTTCAACGCGTTGATCTACATGCACCGTTACACCCCGTCGACCGTCTCGACGGTGCTGAACGAGTACTTGCGGGAGTTCAAGGCGAAGTTGGAGGCCAGCCGCCAGCACCAGGAGCGGCTCGCGGCGGGTGGTGGAACACCACGGCAGCAGGCGGCGGCGCTGAAGGAGGTCGACCGGCTGCGCAAGGTACTGCTGGAGCTCGAGGAGTACGAGCACGACGTGCTCTACCCGCTGGCAACCCGCCAGGTTGACATCGACCTCGATGACGGGGTGAAGGCCAACTACCCGAAGTTCGGGGCCGCGCTGAAGAAGATCCCCGGGCTGGAGGCAAGCGATGAGTGAAACCTCCGCCGTCCGCCCGCACCTCGAGCGCAGGTTCGAGACACAGCGGGTGGTGTTCTGGCACGACCCGGACGGCGAATACGCCGCCGATCTGGACACGCTCGGACTGGAGGGCGTGACGACCCTGCGGGTCGCGAACAACGAGTACGCCACCAAGTACCGGCTGCTACACGAGGAGCCCACCGGGAAGTTCCTCATCTACCGCTCGGGCGCGGTGCCATCCGGGATCGGGAACTGGCTGCTCGACCTGGAACTCGCCTACGGGGTGTTCACCGCAGACCGCACGTCCTTGGTGCTGCGCGACCTCGGCCTCATCGGAGACGGAACGGCGGAGGCCGTGCAAGCGCACGAGAAGTACTTCCGGGCTAAGGGACGGGTGCAGAGCCTGAAGGCACTGTTGAGTCCTGAGGACGACGCGGACAAACTGCGCGCCAAAATGTGCGCCGTGCTGCTGGGGCAGCGGGAACACAGCCTGCTGGAGATCACCCGCACCCTGCTCGGCGAGAACGCCACCGGCGGTGACGCCAAGTACCGTGCCCTGGCCGAGTACGGGCTCGACACGTTCTTCTGGCACGGTGTCGCCACGATCTACGGCTACACCTCCCCGAACCCGAGCGTGGACGACTTCGTGTTGTGGGTGTTCCGCCAGGCCATTGGAGGGTTCAAGTCGGAACGTCCGGGGGCCTTGCGGAACATCCAGCTGGATTTCGCCAGCCTGCGCAACGACCGGCACAGCCAAGCCGCGCTGCTGGCCCTCGCCCGGCGCGCCGCACGCGACTTGGACTACGCCCGCACGATCGAGGACACGGGCTTCCGGGACTTGGTCGGCAACGACCTGTTCGAGGACGTCGACCGGAAGATCATCAGCGAACTCGCCCGCGCCGTCGCGGAGCGCACTGTGACCGCGCGTGAGGTCACCGAGGTCATCCGTGGCCGGCAGAGCAGCATCTGGATCGACGGCTACCGCCAGTTGTACACCGCGATCGGCAGCGCCTCCGAACTGCTGACAAAGCTGGCGGCGCTGGACCTGTCGATGCACTCGTTTGACGAGGGCCTGGAACGCTACCGGCGGGAGTGGTTCCGTGTCGACCAGCTGTACCGGCAGTTCGTTCACGCGGCCCGCACCACCGAACACGCTGTGCCGTTGGAGGCGCTGCGCACCCAGGTGGAGAAGTTCTACGCGAACAAGTTCCTCTACGAGCTGGGCAACGCCTGGCAGCAGCAGGTCGACGCCGTCGACCGGTGGCAATCCGCCCAGCTGAACTCACAAACCTCGTTCTTCTCCAGCCATGTGGCCCCTATCATCCGCGATGGCCGGAAGAAGGCTGTCGTGATCATCTCCGACGCTCTGCGTTACGAGATCGCGGACGAACTCGGCTGGCGCATCCGGCAGGAGGACCGGTTCGACGCGACCCTTGACGCGGTGCTGGGGGTGCTGCCGAGTTACACCCAGCTTGGGATGGCGGCGCTCTTGCCGCACCGCACGATCGGGCACTCACCGAGCGGTGACCCGGTGCTCGTCGACGGGGCGCGGACGGACGGGACCGCCAACCGCAGCAGTATCCTCGCCGCCGTCGACGGCCGGGCCATCCAGGCGGAGGACGTCAGCTCGCTGACCCGCGATGAGCTGCGGGAGCTGTACCAGCAGCACCAGGTGTTGTACGTCTACCACAACCGTATTGACGCCACCGGCGACAAGCCGGGCACCGAACGGCAGGTGTTCGCGGCTGCCGAGGCCACGCTGGTGGAGCTGGTCGAGTTGGTGAAGCGGTTGACGAATGCGAACGCGACGAACATCCTCATCACCGCCGACCATGGGTTCCTGTTCCAAGACTCGGGGCTCGCGGAGGCGTTCTACCTGTCGACGCTGCCGCAGGGGGATGAGATCACCGTCAAGAACCGCCGCTACGTGCTCGGCCGCGGCCTGAAAGACGATCCTGCCTTCCGGACGTTCACGGCCGCTCAGCTCGGGCTCGACAGCGACCTGGACGTGCAGATCCCGAAGTCGATCCACCGGCTGCGGCTGCCCGGCGCCGGGTCCCGGTTCGTGCACGGGGGTTCGACGTTGCAGGAGGTTGTGGTGCCGGTGTTGACGGTCAACAAGAAGCGCAGGAGCGACACCCGGCTCGTCAATGTTGAGGTGTTGCCCGAGTCCGACAGGATCACCACCGCCCAGTTGGTGGTCAAGCTGTTCCAGTCCGAGCCGGTCAGCGAGAAGGTCCAGGCCCGGACTATGCGGGCGGGCCTCTACGTGGGGGAGACCCTGATCTCGAACCAGCCTGAGCTGACGTTCGACCAGCAGTCCACCGACAAACGCGACCGGTACTACAGCGCGCACCTGCTGCTCACCCCTGACGCGAACGAGTACAACAACCGCACCGTCGAGTTCCGGCTCGAGGAGCGAATCCCCAACACGAACCAGTGGCGCGGGTACGCCAAGGCGCTGTACACGCTGAGGCGTGCGTTCGCCTCGGACTTCGACTTCTAGGGAGGGCATGGCCCGTGACTGAGATCGATCAGGAAATCCCTGAAACCACGGCGGGTGGTGGGTCGCCCGTCCAGAGCGAGCTGGACCGCACGATCAACCGGCTCTTCCCG
>CAYMSA010000051.1:8094-13151 GCA_964392965.1 uncultured Coriobacteriaceae bacterium | reverse complement strand
CTCATGAACATGCAGTACGCCATCGCCGACGGCAAGGTGTACGTGCTCGAGGCCAACCCACGCGCCTCGCGCACGGTTCCGCTCGTGTCGAAGGTGTGCAACATCCAGATGGCCGGACTGGCCACGCGCGTCATGATGGGCGAGAAGCTCGCCGACCTCGGTCTCGAGCGCAAGCCGATACCGCACTTCGGCGTGAAGGAGTCGGTGTTCCCGTTCAACATGTTCCCAGAGGTCGATCCGCTGCTCGGCCCCGAGATGCGCTCGACCGGCGAGGTCCTCGGTCTGGCCGACTCGTACGGACTCGCGTTCTACAAGGCCCAGGAGGCCGCCGGGGGACGCCTGCCGGATGGCGGTACGGTGCTCATCACCGTGGCCGAGCGTGATCGCGAGCGCGTCCTGCCCGCGGCGCGGCTCTTCGCAGAGATCGGGTTCGACATCCGCGCCACGGCGGGCACGGCCGCGTTCCTCGGCGAACACGGCATCGCGGCCACGCCCGTGCTCAAGCTGCACGAGGGCCGGCCCAACATCGCTGACATCATCACCAACGGTGAGGTGCAGCTCGTGGTGAACACGCCGGCGGGCAAGAGCAGCGAGTTCGACGACTCGTACGTACGCAAAGCGGCGATTCGCCATCGGGTGCCGTACATCACGACGACGTCGGCCGCGCTCGCCGCCGCCGAGGGCATTGCGGCGCACCGCGAAGCGAAAGGAACCGTGCGCTCGCTGCAGGACTACCACGCGAGCATCGGGTAGGGAACACGAGGAATGCGTGCGACGGCTGCGTGGGGTGACGCAGCCGTCCCATCTCCTGTCAGCGCTTGCTGATGGGCATCAGGATCTCGGTGAGGTACTCCTCGGGAGCCGCTTCACCGGGGTCGTTCAGGTAGCGCTCCATGGGCGGCCCGGCTGGCTCGTAGCCGTTCTCGCCGATCCACGCCCACATCGTCTCGTAGGTGCCGGCGACGCTGTCGTACGGTCCTTTGTGGATTGCGGCGACGACTGTCATCGCCGGAACCCGCTTCAGCCCGATGCCGGCGGCATCGGGCGGCAGTTCGGCCGCACCGCCAGTCACGGGCGCCTGGAGTTCCCAGATGGAATCTGCTCCGGTCGGGTCCGAGGGGATGTTGTGGTAGACCGCCGCGGGCATGCCGGTCGGTTGCAGCCCGTGTGCGGCCACCCATGCATAGAGACGCCCGAAGCCCTCGGGCGTCTGGCTGAACGCTCCCTGCATCGGCAGATATGCGACGGTCGTCGGCTCGGTGGTGCGAACGTTCATCGTCATCGGTACCACCCCTTTCCGAGGGGTATGTGCCCAGTCCAGCATGCTCGATGCGCGGGGATCGGGACGATTGCGACGCGTCTTCGAGTGGCATTGGCTCGGCTACAGATCGCGCGGTGGTCGTGGTGCCGGCTCCGCATCGCCCGGCGTGTCTGGGGACCTCAATATTTCGATGGACATCGAAATAGATGCATTGTAGAGTGTCTCCATCGGCGACTCGGCAGAGTCGCCCGGACTACGAGAGGAGCAGGCGATGTCTACATGGGTCTACCGCTGCGACGACTGTTCGTTCACGTTCGGTCTCCAGATACCCGACGAGGTGGCCATCCCCGAGTCGGTCACGTGTCCGCAGTGTGATGCCGAGGCCGTGAAGCAGTTCGAGATGCCGGCAGGGGGATGTGGCTGCGGGTGCGAGGGCGGCTGCTGCTAGCGCATCAGTGATGCGGTTGTGGGTCGATACGCCAGGGAGGCGGGAATGGTCATCAAGATACTCGGCACGGGATGTGCCAACTGCAAGAAGCTCGAAGAACTCGCCCGCGCCGCAGCGGCCGACCTCGGCCTTGACGCCGAGGTGGTGAAAGTGACGGACCTCGGCGAGATCATGTCGTACGGCATCATGTCCACGCCTGGTCTCGTTGTGGACGAGCAGGTGAAGATCGCCGGCCGCGTGCCGTCGCTCGCCGACGTGAAGAAGGCGCTGCAGGCGTAGCGCGCTCCGGTCGGGGTGAGGCTCTGACCAGTGCTGGAGACTGCAGGCGAGAGAGGACTGGCGGGCGCTGTGTTCAGCTGGCTCAACGACGCGTTGCTCAAGATGGTGTGGCTGAACGACCTCATCGGCCGGCTGGTCGAGGGGGTCTTCGGTCTTGACGTCGACGACCGGCTCGGCTCGAGCGTCCAGTTCTTCCTCTACGACACCATCAAGATCTTCGTCCTGCTCTCGGTGCTCATCTTTGTGATCTCGTACGTGCAGAGCTTCTTCCCGCCCGAGCGCACCCGTGCCATCATCGGCCGGTTCAGCGGCGTCGGTGCCAACACGGTGGGTGCTCTGCTCGGAACGGTCACGCCGTTCTGCTCGTGCTCGTCGATCCCGCTGTTCATCGGGTTCACGTCGGCGGGCCTGCCCATCGGTGTGACGTTCTCGTTCCTGATCTCGTCGCCGCTCGTCGATCTCGCCTCGCTCATCCTGCTGGCGAGCATATTCAACTGGCGGATCGCCGTCGCGTACGTGGTCGTCGGCCTTGTCATCGCGGTGATCGGCGGCTCGCTCATCAGTCGGCTGAAGCTCGAGCGCTATGTCGAGCCGTTCGTGTTCGGCCTGCGCATGGCCGACGCGGAGTTGCCCGAGATGACGCAGCGGGACCGGCTCGCGTTCGCCGCGCAGTCGGTCCGCGACATCGTGAAGCGTGTGTGGAGGTACGTGCTCATCGGGGTGGGTATCGGCGCGGTCATCCACGGATGGATTCCCGAGCGGTTCATCGCGACCGTACTCGGCGAGGGTAACCCCTTTTCGGTGGTTCTCGCCACGATCGTCGGCATCCCGATGTACGCCGACATCTTCGGCACGCTTCCCATCGCCGAGTCGCTGGTGGGCAAGGGTGTCGGAATCGGCACGGTGCTTGCGTTCATGATGGCGGTGACGGCGCTCTCGATGCCGTCGCTCGTCATGCTGAAGCGGGTCATCAAGACGCCGCTGCTCGCCGTGTTCGTCGCAGTCGTGACGGTGGGGATCCTGATCATGGGTTACGCGTTCAACGCGCTGGGGCCGGTGCTCACGTGAGTGACGGACCACAGTCGGTCACCGGGACGGGCGAGCGCATGGCCTCACTCTCGCCGGAGCAGGCCGATCGCGTCTTCCGCGCCCTCGCCTCGGCACAGCGGCGTGAGATCCTGCGCTTCATCGCGAGGGCGACCGGATGTGGCGCATCGGTTGCGGACTCCGCTTGCCGGACGACAGGTCCGGTTCCTGACGTGTGTGCGTGCAGGATCGTGGAGCACCTGGGGCTCGCTGCCTCCACGATCTCGCATCACATGGCGCTCCTTCGTGACGCCGGTCTTGTGACTGCTCGCAAGGACGGCACGTGGGTGCACTACGCACTCCGTCGCGAGGTGGTCTCGGCTGCAGCGGGGGAGGTCGCCGGACTGTCGGCGGCGGACGAGGACAGCCAGGGTGAGGAGATCCGCCGCTGACGGGCAGGGCCCGACACCCCGGTTCGCCGGCCGGGGCGTGCCTCAATCTACTTCATGCTCTTCCTGAACTGCCGCACGGTGGGAGCGAGGCTCACGCCGAGGCGGAACGCCAGCTCCTCCATGAGCGAGCGCCGCGGTGTGCCCTTGTGTGCTACGCGTATGCGCTGGTCATAGGATCGCCTGCGCTGGGGATCGGAGAGCGTCTCATAGGCGACGTTCAGGCGCTTGGCGTGCTCGACATCGCCGCCGTGGTCGGGGTGCGCGTCCCGCATCAGGCGCCGGTATGCGGCGGTGATGACTTCCGGCGAGGCGTCGTGCTGCACCTGCAGCAGCTGGTAGTAATCTTTCACGCGAGTCCTCGTCCTTTGCTGACGGGGTGGGTTGCGGCTATCAGGGTATCATGCCATGGGGCATTCGGCTCCTGCGCTTCGCAGCGTGGGGCATCCGTGTCGGCGACGTCCGCACGACGGCGCATGAGTCGTCTCAGCGTTCCTCAGCTCCCGCTGGCGTCGCTGTAGGTGCGGACGTGGACATCCTCGACGATGACGAGGCCGCCGCCGACCATCTCGTCAATCACCGGCAGAACTGCGTCGATCCTGGCCGCGCTGTCCACGATCGTGATCATCACCGGCAGGTCCTCGGAAAGGCGCATGATGTTGGCGGTGTGGATTCTGCTGTTCTTGCCGAAACCCTCGATGCCGCGGATGGCGGTTGCGCCCGCGCAGCCCTCGCGTCGAAGCATCTCGATCAGAGCCGAGTAGAGTGCCTTGTGATGCCACCGGTCTGATTCGCCGATGAAGATCGTCACGCGCTTCGCATCGCCTTCGAGCCGCATGTCCGCCTCCCTAGAGTGCCCTGCCTACGATCAACCCGAGCGCAGCTGCGATGAGTCCGAGCACGACGCTGCCGAGCATGTTGCCGACCGCCTGTCCGACGAGGCCGCGCTCGATGAGTGTCAGGCTCTCGTACGACAGTGTGGAGAAGGTCGTGAAACCGCCGAGCACTCCAACGCCGAGGAAGAGGCGCACCGATGATGGCAGCACACTGCGCTCCACCGAGAGCGCCATGAGCATGCCGAGGAGGAACGCCCCCCCGATGTTGATGGCGAGTGTGTGCCAGGGAAACGACGTACCCCATCGCTCGGCCATCCAGCCGCCGATGACGTATCGGAGCGCGCCGCCGATTCCGGCGCCAACGGTCACCCCCAGCACGTCGTGCAGCTGCATCAAGTTCTCCCGGAGCCGGTGCGGCACATGGCCGCGATGCCATGCGGCTAGTGTATCCATGGCCGGACGCATGCGCCACAGTGAGTGTTGCACGCGAGATGTTCCAGCACCCGACGCGCAAGAGTGGACGCCACCAGGGACCCATCGGGTAGAATGGCGTCAGACGATTCCACACTGTCGCAGCGCCACAGTGACGTGTGTGCGGGGGCACCGGACTGCGCAGTCTGACGACCTCCCGTGACCAACCGCAGGACCGCGTTGGCCCGAAATGACCTGCACTCCCGTTGCGAAAGGGGTAGCGCATGACACCTGACTCCAAGAAGGCGGCCGCCGAGAAGGCCGAGTGGATCGAGCGGTGGAGCGAG
>CAYMSA010000051.1:0-7994 GCA_964392965.1 uncultured Coriobacteriaceae bacterium | reverse complement strand
TGACTCCAAGAAGGCGGCCGCCGAGAAGGCCGAGTGGATCGAGCGGTGGAGCGAGCAGGCGCTGGCGAGCAGCGTCGTCGACAGCGAGCTGTACGCTCGCTATGACGTGAAGCGAGGGCTTCGCGACGTGTCGGGCCGAGGCGTCCTCGCCGGACTGACACGCATCGGTGACGTTGTGGGTTCGGCGCCCGACGGCGACGCCTACATCCCCGTTCCGGGTGAGCTCTACTACCGCGGCATCGAGATCAACAAGCTCGTGGAAGGCTTCATGTCGGACGGTCGTTTCGGCTTCGAGGAGACATGCTATCTCATCCTCTTCGGCCAGCTGCCCGACGAGGACGAGCTTGCCACGTTCGGTCGGCACCTCGCAACGAGCCGGATGCTGCCCCGGCACTTCATCCACGACGCGATCATCCGTATGCCGAGCCGCGATGTCATGAACGCCATGGCGCGCGCGGTTCTTGCGCTCTACACACTCGACGAGGCACCGGATGACACATCGGTCGCTGCCGTTCTCCGGCAGAGTCTGCACCTGATCGCCACGTTCCCGGTTCTCGCGGTGTACGCATACCAGGCATCGGTCGACCAGTTCGACGGGCGCAGTCTCGTCATCCACCGCCCCGACCCCACGCTGTCGACGGCCGAGAACGTCCTGCACATGCTCCGCCCCGACTGTCAGTACACCGAAGAGGAGGCGCGCCTTCTCGACCTCGCGCTCGTGCTGCATGCCGAGCACGGCGGCGGCAACAACTCCTCGTTCACCACGCACGTGGTCTCGTCGAGCGGCACCGACACCTACGCGTCCGTTGCGGCGTCTCTGAGCTCGCTCAAGGGCCCCAAGCACGGTGGCGCCAACATCAAGATGGGCCGGATGTTCGAAGACCTCAAGGAACACGTCGCCGACTGGGCTGACGATGAAGCGATCGAGGACTACCTGCTGAGGATCCTTCGCAAGGAGGCGTTCGATCAGTCGGGTCTCATCTATGGCATGGGTCACCCCGTCTACTCGGTCTCCGACCCGCGCACGACCATCCTGCGCGATCGAGCGGCGAGTCTGGCGGCTCAGAAGGGTCTCATCGACGAGTACGATCTGCTCACCCGCGTGGAGCGGCTCGCTCCCGAGGCGATCGGCAAGGCGCGTCGCGTCTACAAGGGCGTCAGCGCCAACGTCGACTTCTACTCGGGCTTCGTCTACAAGATGCTCGGTATCCCCGAGGAGCTCTACACGCCGATCTTCGCGGTGTCGCGTGTCGTCGGCTGGTGTGCGCACCGCATCGAGGAGCTTGCGAGTGGCGGCAAGATCATCCGGCCCGCGTACAAGAGCGTCGCCGAGCGCAGGGACTACCTCCCCATGACCGAGCGGTAGTCGACAGGCGTGCCCACGCTCTTCATCGACGCCGACGCCTGCCCGGTAACGCGCGAGGCGATTGCGACCGCACGCCGGTTCGGCTGGGACGTCATGGTCGTCGCGAACGCCACCCAGAACCTCGAGCGCCTCGCGTCACGGAAGGGTGTCGAGGCCGTCCAGGTGAGTGGTGGGCGCGACGCGGCTGACTTTGCGATCGTCGAGCGGCTGAACGCGGGCGATGTCGTCGTGACGCAAGACATCGGGCTTGCGGCCATGGTGCTCGGCAGGGGAGCGGCCGCCATCGGTCCGAGGGGTCGCATCTATCACCTTGCCACCATCGATGCCGATCTCATGATCCGCCACGAGGAAGCCCGCTTGCGGCGCGCCGGCGGTCGGCACAGGGGCCCCGCACCCTTCACGGAAGAGGATCGGGAGCACTTCTCAGAACGGCTCGAGCAGCTGCTCCGGGAGGCGGATTCCACGCGGCATTAAGGTCACTTACCGAGCCGCTGCCAGGAATACTCAGTCTTGCACCGAATGGTTGACGCATGGCCCGACCCGGGTATGGTGAATTGTGTCGGCAGTCGATCGCGCCCATGCGCGTACGCACGCGCAGAGGGGCGCGAGAGCCATGCGTCCAGTCGTGTCGTGCGTCATGCGAAGGAGGGTTTCGATGAGACTTGAAGGCAAGGTCGCGGTCATCACGGGAGCCGGGTCGGGGATGGGCAGGTCGATGGCGAACCTCTTCGCCGCCGAGGGCGCCAAGGTCGTAGCCGCCGAGTGGAACGCTGAGACCCTCGCTTCGGTGGTCGCCGAGGTGCAGGAGGCCGGCGGCGAGATCGTCGGCGTGCAGGGCGACGTTTCCAAGGACGAGGACTGCAAGCGCATCATCGATGCCGCCGTTGAGAACTTCGGCCGACTCGATGTCCTGTGCAACAACGCCGGCATCATGGACAACTTCGCCGGAGTCGCCAACTTCAGTGATGAACTTCTGCCGCGGGTCATGGGTGTCAACGCATACGGCCCCGCGTATCTCTGCCGTCACGCCGTGCCGGTCATGATCGAGCAGGGTGGCGGCTCGATCGTCAATACGGCTTCGGCCGCGGGCGAGCATGGGGGCGCTGCAGGTGTCGTCTACACGATGTCGAAGCACGCATGCGTGGGCCTCACGCGGAACACCGCGTGGTACTACGCCAAGCAGGGCATCCGCTGCAACGCCATGATCGTGGGCGCGGTCAAGACGAACATCATGGCGAGCGTCGACCCCTCGAAGATCGATCCTTTGGGCGCCCAGCAGGCGGGCATCTACGCAGGTATCATCCCCGCGTATCTCGAGCCGGGAGACGTGGCGGACCTCGCCCTCTTCCTTGCTTCCGATGACTCGAAGATGGTCAATGGTGCCCTGATCGATGTCGACGGCGGATGGGGAGCTGCCTAGGAGCTCTCAGCCCTTGAGGGCTCGCTCGATCGTATCGATCAACTCGAAGCGTTCCTCGCCGGACAGTGCGGCGAGGAACGCTTTCACTTCATCGCACGACGCGTCGGCAGGGAGCCCGAGCGCCGACTTCACGGCGCGGTCCATGCGGTGCTGATTCCCGGCGTCGTTCTCCAGCTCCAACACACGGAAGAGCCAGCTCATCGAGCGCAAATAGCAGGTCATGATGATTCCTCCGAGTCCGGCGTGCTCAAGGGACTCGCATCCGGTGCGTCCCGCACTCTAGGTATGCCCCGGTCTGGTCAGGCTCTATCGGCCGGAGCAGCTCCTACGAGGTCGGCACGAGCGTGTTGGCGAACACGAGCCACACCAGGAGCGACTTCGAAACCAGACTGAGAAGTATGTAGGTGGCCTCGCCGAAGAGGTAGTCGCGCCATGGGCCGACCCGCTTGTACTGCAACACCATGTTGACCGCGAAGCTCATGAAGAACACGAACATCGAGAAGAAGATCCAGTAGACGAAGGCGGGCGGCTCGGCTGCTGAACCTGGACTCCACATGTAGATGCCGATCGCGATCCACGGTACCGCCCCGGCGATGCAGCCGAACAGGTATGTCATCCAGTTCGGGTGCCCCGGCTCCTCGTAGTGCTCCATCACCAGGCCGAAGAGAATCATCATCGCGTTCACGCCGAAGATGGCGATGAGCGCGGCGATGTCGAAGATGCCGGGCAGCATGGCGATGAGGACCACCATGAGCGACGAACTGAACGAGTACTCGATCCATCGCGCGTAGTTGCGGTTGCGCTTGAGGTTCTTCACGTACCAGTCGAAGACGCCGGGCATCACGAGCGTGAAGTGCGCGAGTGCCGAGAAGAAGACGAAGAGTGCCACGGCCGGGCCGAGCGGAATCTCGAAGAGAACCTCGGGGACTCCTGCCGGGCTCCCGGGCGGGCCCTGCAGGAAGCTCGCGGTGACCGGCAGGGCGAAGTCGTTGGAGAGCGCGACGATCGCCACGCCCTGAGCTGCATGGAAGAGGCCCATGACGGCGTTGTAGATGCGCAGGCGCTTGAAGCGGGACTCATGCTCGGCCATGGGGACTCCTTCAGCGGGTGGTCGATGTACGGTTTCTACCCGTCGTCACGACCCACGTGCAGGCTCAGCCCAGGAGCAGTCTGAAAGCCGCTATACCGAGGGCGACCCCGACCGCGACACCGGCGACCTGCACGGGCAGCACAAGGCGCTCCGCCTGCGCCTGGGCGGGGCTGGGGCCGCCGTGGGGTCGGCGCGCCCAGACGCCTCGCAGGTGCGCCCGCGCCTCTCTCAGGAGGCCGATGAACGGGCCGAGTCCGAACAGCCAGAACACCGCACCCACCGCGATCCAGCCCCAGTTCGATGCGTCGGCTCCGGGCGGATTGAGTCCGAAGCGCAGGAAGTTCCACCCGAGTGAGAGGAAGAGTCCCGTCCAGGCCAGAGGCGCGATGTTGAGTCCGCCGATGGCGTGTACGGTCATCATCCCGAGGCCGCCGAACACGAAGAGCAGCACGAGGGCGACGGGGATGAGCCAGATCCAGCCTCCGGCGGCGGCTAGGAGCTGCAGGAGTCCTGCCCCGAGCATCTCGTCGGAGGCGAGCTGAAGCGTGGCGCGAACGGCCTCGAACAGGAGCGCGATGGCGAGCGCCATGCCGGCGCCGCTCACGAAAGCCAGCACGAGCCCGGGGACTCCTCCGCCCGATCGCCCGCTCTCGGAATCCGGTGCGTCATCGCCGCTCCGCACCTCTTCGTCTCGCATCGAGCCCATCACGCTCTCCCGTCCTCGGTCGCCAGCGGACGCCATCTGTCCGCGGACTTCGGGTCGATTGTACCTGTGACCGTCGCGGCCGTGGGGGCCATCGGCTATCATGCGTGCAACCGCCGCCGTTCTCGAAGACGCGATCCGGCCACGCGCTGGACGCGCGGGTTGCCGGCGGTGACATGCCCGTCGCGCGCGAAAGGATCCGGGATGGCACACGATGCGACCATCGGCAGGAAGATCACGACACTCAGGACCGCGCTGCAGCTTTCGGTAGAGGGCCTCGCCGAGCGGAGCGGCTGCGATGTCATCACGATCCAGAGGCTCGAGAGTGGCGAGGTCGCACCCTCGCTTGCGCCGCTCGTGAAGCTCACGCGTGCGCTCGGCGTACGGCTCGGCACGCTGCTCGACGACGAGACCGAGCTCGGACCGATCGTCACGCGACACGGCGCCGCCGAGGAGGTCTCGCGCATGAAGAGCCTCGAGACGTCGAGCGACGCCGGCATCCTCGACTTCTTCTCGCTCGCGAGCGGGAAGGCGTCACGCCACATGGAGCCGTTCCTCATCGATGTCCAGCCCACGCCCGCCGAGGAGCATTCGCTCTCTTCGCATGAAGGCGAGGAGTTCATCTTCGTCCTCGACGGTGCGATCGAGGTCGAGTACGGCAAGACCGTGGACCGGCTCGAGAAGGGCGACAGCATCTACTACGATTCGATCGTGCCTCATCAGGTGCGTGCAGCGGGCGAGCAGGCTGCGAAGATCGTCGCCGTCGTCTACACACCACTGTAGGAGGCGGTCGTCATGGCCTGGACCAACGAACAGCTGCACACCGATCTGCCGCTCGGCCAGTACTTCGAGCAGCAGGTGGCCGCTCACGGTGAGAACGAGTTCATCGTCTACCCGGACCGCAACCTGCGCTGGACCTACCGGGAGTTCGATGCACGGTGCGACCGGCTCGCCAAGGGGCTGCTCGCCATCGACATCGGCAAGGGCGACCACGTGGGCGTGTGGGCGCGCAACATCCCCGACTGGCTCACGCTCTGCTTCGCCTGCGCCAAGATCGGCGCGGTGCTCGTCACGGTGAACCCGGTCTACAAGTCGCACGAGCTGGCGTACGTGCTCAAGCAGTCGGACATGAAGGCGCTCGCGATCATCGACACGTTCCGCGACGTCGACTACATCAAGATCATCCGGGAGCTCGTGCCCGAGACGCTCACCCATCAGCGCGGCTATCTCGAGAGTGCCGAGTTCCCGCGGCTCAAGAGCCTGCTCTACATGGGCCCCGAGAAGCACCGCGGCTTCTATTCGATGCCCGAGCTTCTCGTGCTCGGCGAGAACATGCCTGACGAGCCGCTGCGTGCGCTCACGGCTTCGCTTCACGTGGATGACCCCATCAATATGCAATACACGTCGGGCACGACCGGCTTCCCCAAAGGCGTCATGCTCACCAGTCGCAATATCGTGAACAACGGCTTCTACATCGGCGAGCGACAAGGTTTCACCGAGAAGGACCGAGTCTGTATCCCGCCGCCGTACTTCCACTGCTTCGGTATCGTCCTCGGCGTGCTCGCGGTCCTCACTCACGGCGCGACGATCGTGGGCATCGAGCAGTTCGACCCGCTGCTCGTGCTGGCGGCCGTGGAGAAGGAGCGCGCCACGGCGCTCTACGGCGTGCCGACGATGTTCATCGCCGAGCTCAACCACCCGATGTTCGACCTCTTCGATCTCACGAGTCTCAGGACCGGCATCATGGCCGGCAGTCCGTGCCCCATCGAGACGATGCGCCAGGTCATCGACAAGATGCACGCGTCTGAGCTCACCATCTGCTACGGGCTCACCGAGACGTCGCCGGTGTTCACGCAGACCACGGTTGACGACACACTGGAACGCAAGTGCGAGACGGTGGGTCGCGCTCACGATGCGGTGGACGTACGCGTGATCGATCCTGAGACGGGCGAAGACTGCCTGCCGGGTGTGCCCGGAGAGCTCTGCTGTCGCGGCTACAACACCATGAAGGGCTACTACAACATGCCCGAGGCCACGGCCGCAGTCATCGATGCGGAGGGCTACCTGCACTCGGGAGACCTCGGCACGGTGGACGAGGACGGCTACTACCGCATCACCGGCCGCATCAAGGACATGATCATCCGCGGAGGCGAGAACATCTACCCGCGCGAGATCGAGGAGTTCCTCTACACGATGCCGGGCGTCGAGGACGCCCAGGTTGTGGGCGTACCGGACGAGAAGTACGGCGAGGTCGTGGGTGCGTTCGTCCGTCGCTCGGCGGGAAGCGAGGTCAGCGAGGAGGATGTGCAGGAGTACGCCCGCGCGCGGCTCGCGCGCTACAAGGCGCCGAAGCACGTGTTCTTCGTGGACGAATTCCCACTCACCGCGTCAGGAAAGATCCAGAAGTACAAGCTACGCGACATGGCGAAGGAGCTGCTCGGCGTGTCGGCGGTCGTCTTCGAGCAGGGCGGGGAGGGCGACGCGGAGTAGGGCGGGTCAGCCTATGAGCGGTGGCTCGATGAAGAAGGCTCCCTGAACGGGAGCCTTCTTCAGTGTGTGATGGGCGCGGCTGGTGGCCGGGGCGGCGCGGTCGTGCGCTCGGCCTATCCCAGGATCGAGTTGAGGTAGCTTGCGGCCTTCTGGCCGCTGTCCGGCGCTATTGCCACGCCGATGCCCGAACGGCCCGGTTCGCTCATGTACTTGACGGCTCCGGCCACGATGGCTGCCGCCGAGGGCCCGACCATGAGCGACTCTTCGCGGTAGAGGCGGCGCGCCATTTCGTCGGTCATGTCGTCGTCGACCCACACGATGTCGTCGATGGCCGACATATCGAGGTTGGCGGGGACGTTCGTCTCCTCCATGTTCTTCAGGCCCGAGATGTGATGACCTTTCACCGGCTGGATGCCGATCGTCCTGATCGTCGGATCCTGGGCCTTGAGGAAGCGGCTCGTTCCCACCAGCGTGCCGCACGTGCCGAAGCCGGCGAAGAAGTAGCGCACCTGGCCCTCGGTTTGCTTCCAGATCTCGGGAGCGGTGGACTCATAGTGTGCACGTGCGTTGTCCGCGTTGTCGTACTGGTTGGGCATGACATAGCGGTTCGGGTCGCTCTCCACGATCGATTTGGCCATCCGGAACGCGACATCCATCGGGTGAAGCCCGGAGGCGTCGTCGGCGGGCGTGAGGCGTACCTCGGCGCCGAAAGCGCGAAGCAGCGCCGACTTCTCGGGCGAGAGCGCCGCCGGTGCAGTGACGATCATCGGGATGCCCAGGAGTTGCGCGATGGCCGCAAGCGCGATGCCGGTGTTGCCGGAGGTGGCTTCAACGATCGTCTTGCTCTCGAGCGAACCGCGCTCGAGGAGTCCCTTGATGAGCCACTTCGCGGTACGGTCCTTGATGGATCCGAAGGGATTGACCC
>CAYMSA010000050.1:8986-13174 GCA_964392965.1 uncultured Coriobacteriaceae bacterium | reverse complement strand
CCGGCACGAGTGCCGCACCCGAGACGTGCTGCGGTACGATACGCGCATGTCAGCTGAGCTCACTCAGGCCCTCGCCCTCGGCGCGTCGGCGTTCGTCATCGGCCTTTCGGGCGCCATGTCGCCCGGGTCGTACCTCGTGGCGACCATCACGCGCACGCTCACGCACGGCCGGCTTTCGGCGGCGCTCATGCTCGTGGGCCATGCACTCCTGGAGGCGGCGCTCCTGGTGGGCTTCGCGTTCGGCCTGGCGACGTTCCTGAGGCAGGACGCCGTGATGACCGTGCTCGCGCTCGCCGGCGGCGCGATCCTCGTGTGGATGGGGCAGGACCTGCTGCGCGGCGCGTTCTCCGGACGCGTGTCGCTGAAGCCCGTAGAGACGGTTGCCACAGCCTCGCGGATCGGCCCCATCGCGCAGGGAGCGGCCGTGAGCATCTCCAACCCGTACTGGACGCTCTGGTGGGCGACCGTGGGCGTGAAGCTCGCCGCCGACGGCATCGCCATCGGCCCGATCGGCGTGGCGGCGTTCTTCATCGGCCACGAGCTCGCCGACATCGTCTGGTACGGCATCGTGATCGGTGCCGTCTCGAAAGGACGCGGACTGCTCGCCGACCGGCCGTACCGTATCGTGATCGGCGTCTGCGCGGTCTTCCTGCTCTACCTCGGCGGGCGCTTCCTCCTCGACGGCGCGGGCGTGCTCTGATCGTCGCCTGCGGGTGTCGGGCACCACGCCGCCCGTCGTCAGTCGCGCGTGTTCCGCTTCCAGAGTAGCGCGAGGCCCTCGAGCGTGAGGTCCTCGAGCACCTCGTCGAGCGTCTCGCAGATGTCGGCCATGCGGGCCGCGAGACCCCCTGTGGCGATGACCGGGCACTCGGCGCCGAGCTCCTGCCATGTACGCCGGACGAGCCCGTCCACCATGAGTGCCTCGCCGAGGAGGAGTCCCGCCTGCACGGACTCGCGTGTGTTGCGGCCGATGACACGGGCCGGCGGCTCGAGGTCCACGGCCGAGAGGCGTGCGGCGCGGCGGAAGAGCGCCTCGGCACTCGTCTCCACGCCGGGGGCGATCACGCCGCCTACGTAGGCTCCCGACGCATCGACGACATCGAGCGTGGTGGCAGTCCCGAAGTCGACGACGATCACGGGCGCACCGTGGCGCGCCACCGCCGCGACGGCGTTGACGATGCGGTCCGCGCCGATCTCCCGCGGGTCCTCATACGAGATGGGGAGCCCCGTCTTCAGGCCAGGACCCACCACGAGCGGCGCCGTGCCCGTAGCGCGCTCGGCCAGCTGGATGTACGCAGCGGTGAGCGCGGGCACCACGGAGGCGACGATGACGCCGTCGACGTCGTCCCACGAGCGTCCGTCCGCCACGAGCAGGCCGCCGATCTTGATGCGGATCTCGTCGGCGGTGAGCGTGGCGTCGGTCGAGATGCGCCAGTGGCCGGTGACCTCGCCCTCTTCTATCAGGCCGAGCACGGTCTGTGTGTTCCCGATGTCCACTGCAAGGATCATCCCGGACCTCCCCTTCCGTGGTGCGGTCTTCTCACGTGCCGGCCGAAGCATGCGTGCCGACGGACGGAGCCCGTCGCGTGACGGAGCGACAACGTCGAACCTCGCGTATGGGCCACGATGGTATCATCGCTCACGACCCACCTATTCGGGAGGCGTGTATGACGACTTCACCTTCGCGCATCCTCGTCGTCGATGACGAGGAGTCCATCTCGCAGTTCGTATCGTACAACCTCCGCAAGGAGGGATACGAGGTGACCGTGGCCGATGACGGCGACAAAGCCATCGCGGTGCTCGCCGAGGACACGTTCGACCTCGTGATACTCGACATCATGCTCCCCGGCGCGGACGGCTACGAGGTCTGCCGTCGCCTGCGTGCCGGAAGCGACACGCCGGTGCTCTTCCTCTCGGCACGCGACACGGAACTCGACAAGGTCGTGGGCCTGGAGATCGGCGGCGACGACTACCTCGCGAAGCCCTTCGGCGTCCGGGAGCTCATCGCACGGGTGAAGGCGCTCCTGCGCCGCAGTGTCCCGCGGACCGGCGATGCGATCCGCCGGGACGAGGGGCCGATCGTGGCGGCCGGCATCTCGCTCGACGAAGCGGCGCACGTCGCCCGCTCGGGCGAGACGGAGATCGACCTGACACCCCGGGAGTTCGAGCTTCTCGCGTGTCTCATGCGCAACGTCAATCGCGTGCTCTCGCGCGAGGAACTGCTGAAGGACGCCTGGGGCTGGCAGTACGTGGTTGAGACGAAGACGGTGGACACCCACGTCAAGCGCCTGCGCGATAAGCTCACGGCGGCCGGCGTCGACCCCTCCGTCATCGAGACCGTCCGCGGGTACGGCTACCGCCTCGCGGACTGACGCGACGGGGCCGCGATGCACCTGTCGATCCGCACGCGCCTCTTTCTCGCCCTCTTCCTCATCACGCTCGTGCTGGGGGTGGGGCTGTCGTACTACTTCGTCACCGAGCTTGAGGGGTACGCCACCGACAAGCTCGAGGAGCGCGTGTCCGACGACGCCATCGTGCTCGCGGCCGCCCTCTCGGCGCAGATGCAGTCGTCGCGCGCGACCGAGCTCAATGAGGCCCAGGCCACGACGCTCACCTGGGAGCTCACACGCGCGAGCGAGGACCTGATCTCCCGGATCCGCGTGCTCGACCGCGATGGCATGACGCTCGCCGACTCGGCCGCACTCGATGCTCCCGGCGTGCTCTACGCTGAGACGCCGGAGGTGGCAGGGGCGCTCCGGGGCGAACGGACGACCGCGACCCGCGTCACCGAAGACGGTGGTGTGGCCATTCTCGTTGCGCAGCCGGTCATCGTGAACCAGCAGGTGGTGGGCATCGTGTACGCGTCGGGCACCACCTTCTCGATCACGACGCTCACACGCGAGTACCGGATGAGGATCCTCCTCATCGCTCTCGCAGTGCTCGCGGTGGTGGCCCTCCTCGCCACGCTCCTCGCCAGGCGCATCGCATCCCCGCTCCGGGAGCTCGCGGCCGTGGCCGTGGCGTTCGCCTCGGGCGACCACTCGGTGCGGGCGCGCGCGCGAGGTTCCGAGGAGGTGCTCGCGCTCGCCGACGGCTTCAACGCGATGGCCGACGAAGTGCAGGACGCGATGGCCGAGCTCAACGAGGAGGAACGCCGCAAGTCGCGCTTCGTCTCCGACGTGAGCCACGAGCTGCGCACGCCGCTCACCGCCATCCGCGGTGCCGCCGAGACACTGCTCGAGGGCGACGTGCCCGAGGAGGACGCGCACCAGTTCCTGTCGACGATGGTGCGCGAGTCCGAGCGTCTCGCACGACTCGCCGACGATCTCATCACGCTGCAGCGCATCGAGGGCGCCACCGGGGAGCTGCCGATATCACGCGTGGACCTCGCCGACGCTGCGACCCGGGCCATGGAGAGTCTCGCGCCGCTCACGGAGACCCGGGGCGTTGACGTCGTCATCGAAGGCTCGGCTCCGGCGGTCCTCGGCGACAGGGACCGTCTGCAACAGGTGTTCGGGAACCTCCTCGACAACGCATCGCGCATGACGCCCTCGGGTGGGACGGTCACGATCCGGCTCTCGACGGAGGGGCACCACGCCGTGGCGCAGGTGATCGACCAGGGCCCCGGCATCTCCGACGAGGCCCTGCCGCACGTCTTCGACCGCTTCTATCGCGCCCAGGCGAGCCGCGACCGGCTCACCGGCGGCGCGGGCCTCGGGCTGGCGATCGTCGCCGCCATCGTCCGCGCCCACACCGGCACCATCGGCGCCGAACGCTACGAGGAGGGCGGCACTGTCTTCACGATGCGCATCCCGGCCCTGACAGAGTGATGCGCTGGTGCTCCGGGGCGACCTCGGCGAAGAGCGCCGCGGTCTCAGGGTGACACGTGAAGAACACGATCTGCCGCTCGGAAGCGAGGTCCGCGATCGCACGTGCCGCACCCTGCTTGCGCTGCGGGTCGAAGTTCACGAGCACGTCGTCCATGAGCACCGGCAGATCTCGTCCCGTCTCGCCGAGCTGGGCGATCAGACCGAGCCGCAACGCGAGATAGAGTTGCTCGGCCGTGCCGCGTGAGAGCACGGCGGACGTGCGGGCCGCCGCGTGCGTGTCGAAGACCTCGATGGCGCCGCCGCCGAGCGGAATGGTGAGGTACGGATACCGGCCGCCCGTCATCGTGGAGAAGATGCG
>CAYMSA010000050.1:3696-8886 GCA_964392965.1 uncultured Coriobacteriaceae bacterium | reverse complement strand
GCCCGTTCGGCCTCGGCCTGCATCACACGCAGGTCGTCGTGCCGGCCGCCGTCCTCGAGTCCGAAGCGCGCGAGCACATCACGGAGCTCGCGTGCGGCCCCCGTGGCGCGGTCCTCCTCGGCAGCGATATGGGCGTTGAGGGAGGCGACGTCGCGCTCGATCTCCTGGCGGCGCAGCGCCTGTGCTCGCACGGTAGCCAGCGCCTCTCGCAGGCGGCTGACGGTGAGGGCGACGTCCGCTGGCGACAGGGAGGCGCCGAGATTCAGATGGGGACGGGCGGCCGCGTCGAGACGCCCGGCGAAGTCGGCGAGCGTGGCCTCGAGCCGATCGAGATCCTTCCGGCGAGCCACCGCCTCCCGGCGGGCACTCTCGGCCTCGCGGGCGAGCGACAGGATGCCCGAGGCCGCAAGCGGACTCAGCGCGGGATCCAGATGACGGGCGCCAAGCCACGCGGCCCAGGTTGCAGCCCGCTCGGCGAGCGCCGTACGGGCGATCTCGGCATCGCGCTCCGCCTCGCGCAGCCGATCCGCCGCTTCACGCCTCGCGCCGAGCGCCTGCACGGCCATGTCGTGGGCACGCCTGATGCGCGAGACCTCGACCGGTCCCGGCACCGTCGTGAGACCGAGAAGCCGCAGGTGCGGCAGGCATTCGGCGACGAGCGAAGCGGCGGAGCGAGCACGCAGGATGAAGACGAGTGCCACGACGAGCAGCACGGCGCCGACTGTGACCGTGACCCATTCCCGGAGAACCGAACCCGCCACCACGGCAAGCGCACCACAGACGAGCATCACCCACAGCGACGCGTCCCTGCGTCCCCGGCTCCCTGCGCGATCCGCCTGGAGCGCCTCGATGGCTTCGAGCGCCGCACGACGGTCCTCGACGGCAGCAAGCGAGTCGTCGTCGTCGGGCACCGAGCCTACTGCCGCCCGAAGCGCGGCGGTCGCCTCCGCGCCCGCACGCGAGAGGTCGTCACTCACGCGGGTGACGCGCTCCTCACGGTCCTGCGCCTGGAGCTCGAGGCGCTGCAGGTCACCGCGCGCCGTCTCGACGATCGAACCCGCGGACTCATCCCCGGCGAGCGAGGTCACCACTTCGGCTGGCAGGCCGACACGATCCAGCAACTCCCGGTACCGGCCCTCGGCGTTGGCGAGCGCGGCCGCGGCGTCGGCTGCTGCGGTGCGCTGTTGCGCGTACCCAGCCGCCTCGGCGATGAGCGCGTCGAGCTCGGGTGCGGCCCCAAGCAGCGCGGCGTCGACGACGATAGCGTCGGCCTCCTCCATCGCCGCACTGCGCTTACGACGCAGGTCGAGCAGGAGCTGCTCCTGTGCCTCGAGCGTACGCACGCGTTCCTCGGCGCGGTCCGCCGCGACCGTGAGCTCGGTCGCCCGCAGACGCGCCCCGTCCCGCCTCGTCCGCTCGGTCTGAAGCTCCATGCGCATCGCCTGGAGGCGTTCCTGGTCCGCATGGAAGCCGGCGGCCTCGGTGCGCAGCCGACGCAGCTCCCCGCGCACCTCGCGTGCTTCGGCCGCGAGCGAATTGATGACCGGCGTGCGACCACGCGGCTTGAAGAGTTCGGCGGCCTCACGCTCGAGTGAAGCCCTCACCTCCTGCGGGCTGATGCGCAGCCCGGTGCTGGCGGCGTACAGGCGCGCGATGATGTCGTCTTCCGAACCGCGCGGACCCTCGATCTCGGCCATCTCGCCGAGCCCGAACCCGAAGACGATGCGGTACGCACGCGCACTCACGCCGCGCGTCAGGTCGGTCGCGAGCGCCGGACGCTCATCGCCGGTGACCGTGCGGACCGCGACGGCGCCGCCGCGAGGTCCCTCGGCGCGCTCGATCACCCAGCTCCCCGATGCGTCCTCGAAGACGAGGCGGCCCAGGCGGCCGCCTCCCTCGAAGAAGTAGCCTGTCTCGCTGTCGCGCTGCGTGGGATAGCCGTAGAGCACGTGCCGCACGAGACTCGTGAACGTCGACTTGCCGGCCTCGTTGGGACCGCAGACGACACTGAGCCCGTCGCCGAGCGGCGCGAGCGTGGCATCCGCGAGCGAGCCATACCTGACGGCCTCGATGCGTCGCAGCCTCATCGGTCCTCCTCCGCGAGCAGCCGGTCGAGTGCCATGTCGCGGGCGCGCAGCAGCACCTCTCTGGCGTCCAGGTCGGGCACATCCCCCAGGTCGAGGGCACCGAGCACGGGGCGCGCGATCCTGTCCGTGAACTCGAGCAGCGCCTGCTCGTCGGCGAGAAGGCCGTCGGCAAGGCACACCAGATCGGCCGCGAAGTCCTGCCCCACGCGCAGCTCGTCGAGGTCGATGCCCGGGCGCGTGTGGTCGGCGACCCGATCGACCCACACCCAGGGCTCAGTGCCGAGTCCGGTGGCCCGGATGTCCGCCAGCAGGTCAGCGAGGACCGCCGGACGCTGCAACGCGTCGTGGATCTCACCCCGGCCCGTCACGTCGATACGCACGATCGCAGGCAACCCCGCCGCCGAGGCCCGCACGCGCTCGACCGCCTCGCCAAGTGCCAGCCGAAGGTCATCCATGCCGTCGAGTGCACCGATGTCCACCGCAGCCGCGTCCCACAGCACACTCGCCGTGGGGACGAACTCGGCAGAGGCGCCGTCCGGCCCGAGCGTGACGACCCGGCACCCGCGCAGTCCGCGGTCCGAGGGGTCGAGGCCCTGCGTGGATCCGCTGTAGGCGATCTGCGGATGCTCGAGCAGCACCTCGGGCTTGTGGATATGCCCGAGCGCCCAGTAGTCCATACGCGCGGCGCGCAGGTCATCGAGCGAGCAGGGCGCGTACGGCTCGTGACCGGGACGCCCGCCGACGTTCGCGTGGAGCACGCCCACGGCGAGCGGATCGGCCGGATCGCGCTCGAAGCCGAGTGCGATGTTGGCCGTCTCGGCGGCCGTGCGAAACGAGCGGCCGTAGATGGCGCACACAAGCTCACCGTCACGGAAGAACGGCACCCGCTCGACCTCACGTTCCGAGAAGACGTGCACGCCGTCGGGCACGGAGAGACCCGACGAGCGGCCGCTCGCCGGATCGTGATTGCCGCGTGCGATGAAGACGCGCACCCCACCCGCAGCAAGCCGCTCACAGGCGGTCCTGAACGCGAATTCCGTGCGCAGGAACGTGTCTGACTGGTTGTAGACATCGCCCGCAAGCACGAGGAACTCGGCACCGCTCGTGAGGCAGACGTCCACGAGCGCGTCGAGCGCGTCGAGCGTGGACGCCACCAGCGCGTCACGCACGCGCGGGTCCGTGGCGTCGACCCCGGAGAACGGCGCATCGAGATGCAGGTCCGCCGCATGCACGAATCTCACACTCACGGTCACACGCCCTCCCCGGCGCCGGTTGCTCGGACACTCACATACTACCGGTGCGCCCTGACACGGGACAGAGGAGAGCAGATGGCACCGCCGAAATTCGGGCGAGCAGCGCCGGAACGACGTAGCCGCCCCGAGCTCATCTGCGCGCGGCGCGCACCGCACGTGCGACGGCGAGCGCGATCACGCACTTGATCGCGTCGATGACGACGAACGGTGCGACGGCGATCATGACCGCCTCGGCCACGGGCAGCCCGGTCACAAGCACGAAGCCGACGAGGCCCGCGGCGTACATGAGTGCCAGGAAGACCACGAGCGCCACGACATCGGCGATGGCGTGCCGCCCGGATGCCGCACCGGCACGCGGCACCATCATGGCGCTGCCACCAACCGCCCGGCGGACGACGGCCGCAGCGGGCACGCCGAGCGCGAAGCCAACGATGAAGCCGCCCGTCGGCCCCAGCAGCACACCCGGGCCGCCCGCACCGCCCGCGAAAACCGGCGCGCCCCCGACGCCGAGGGCCACGTACACGGCGAGCGCGACGGCGGCCTCGCCTGGCGTAAGGATGAGCGCCGCGACGGCCAGCACGAGCACCTGTAGCGTGACGGGCACAGGGCCGAAGGGGACCGCGATGAGTGCCCCGACGGCGATCAGGGCCACGACGAGCGCGGATCTGACGAGGGAGACGGTCCTGCCGGGGCGCATGAGAATCCTTTCGTAAACGCTAGAACGTGCGCGTTTACGTTAGTGATGGGCACCCGCGCCGTCAAGCTGAGGACACCAGGAATGGGGCAGCACATGCACTGCTGTGCGCGCAACCGACGGTGCAGCGACCCTCAACCCCGGAGCGTGACCTCGCCAGCCATGACCTCCACGACTCCCTGCGCCGTCTGCACCACGAGCCGCCCATCGGGCACGATGCCTCTCGCGATGCCCTCGGCCACGACGGCACCCGACACGTCGCGGACCGCGATCTGCTGCCCGGCGAGCGTGTCGAGACGCGCGAACTCGGCGACCACATCGAGAGCCCCCGCCCTGTACCGCGCGTAGGCGCCCGCCATCCCATCGGCGATGGCGGCGGCGACCGCCGCGACTGCTGCGTCGGGCACGTGCTCGCGCACCCATGCCACACCGCAAGCCGCCACCGGCGCCACGTTCACGCCGCAGCCGACGACGACCCACTCCACGCGGTCGGCCTCGGCAGCCATCTCCACGAGGACACCGCCGAGCTTGCGCCCGTCGACGACGAGATCGTTGGGCCACTTCAGGCCCACCGGCACGCCGAGAGACGCGAGCCCTTCGGCGGCACCGATCGCGAGAGCCACCGGCAGCGGCCCCATCGCAACGGGCGCGAGCCCGGGCCGGAGCACACACGAGAGGTACACGCCGCCCGACGGCGACTCCCATGTGCGGCCGAAGCGTCCCCGCCCGCCGGTCTGGACCGCCGCGAGCACCACGGTGCCCTCGGGAGCACCCGCACGCGCAAGCCGCTTGGCCTCGTCGTTGGTAGAGGTGACCTCCGGCCCGCCGGCCCAGGCTACGAAGAGCGGGTCGGTCACGAGCGGCGCGACCGTCTCGGGCAGACACGCATCCGGGGCGCCGAGCAGCCGGTAGCCGGTGCGCGGCGACGAGGCGACCTGGAACCCCATCTCCCGGAGCGCCGCCACATGCTTGCTCACGGCCATACGCGAGATACCGAGTTCGCGCGCGAGCGCCTCACCTGAGACGCCCGCCTCACCCCCGGCGTGCAGCGCCGTGGCGATCGCGGCCCTACGCGTCGCGCTCATCGTCCCCGGTGGAGACGGGGAGCTTCGACGCATCGGCCTCACAGCCGCAGCCGTCGGCGCAGCCGCAGCCG
>CAYMSA010000050.1:0-3596 GCA_964392965.1 uncultured Coriobacteriaceae bacterium | reverse complement strand
CAGCCGCAGCCGTCGGCGCAGCCGCAGCCGCCCTCGCAGTCGAGCGCGGCCTGCTCGTCGATGTAGCCGAACTCGAGCGTGTGTCCGTGCTCGGCGGCATCCTCCACGAGCTCGTCCTCACGGCGCTCGATGAACCTCCGCCGACCCCAGATGATAAGTCCGAGCATACCGATCATGACCGCGAAGCCCGCCCAGGTCATGTTGCGCGCGATCTCGAGCGCACGGTCGAAGTTGTTGGCGAAGACCCGGCCGAGCACCACCATGATCGTCGTGTAGATGATGGCCCCGAGCAGTGTGTAGGCCTCGAAGACCCAGATGCGCATCCGCACGGTGCCCGCGATGACGGGCACGAAGTTCTTGAAGCCGGCAGCAAAGCGCGACACGAGCACCGTCTTGTTCCCGTAGCGTTCGAAGTACTCCTCGGCGGCGAGGATGCGTTCCTCGTCGAAGATACGGCCGCCGATGCGCACGAGCGCCGCCCTGCCCCCGACGCGTCCGAACCAGTACGAGATGTTGCTGCCGATGAGCGTCCCGACAAGCGATGCCACGCCCACCAACCACGGGTTGAGTCCATCGCGCGCCGAGACGAAGCCGGCCGCCATGACGACGGTCTCGCCGGGGGTGAAGGAGCCGATGACGAAGAGGTTCTCGAAGATGGTGAAGCCTGCGACGATGAGGTAGCCCCACGCGTCAAGCAGCGACAGGAACCAGTCGAGGGGCGCGAAGCCGGTCTGCGGGGCCATCTACGCCCCCGGATCCACGTCGAGCCCGAAGTCGACCGGCCGCGCGAGCGTCAGGGCACTCGTCGAAACCCGGTCCACGCCTGTCGCGGCGAGGCCGGGCAGGCGCTCGATGGTGATGCCGCCCGATGCCTCGGTGAGGCAGATGCGCTCCGGCGCCTCGCCGAGCGCGTCGCGGATCGCTGCCACCGCCACGGTGAGCGTCGCGTCGTCCATGTTGTCGAGCAACACCCAGTCGGCCCCGGCGAGCGCCGCCTCGACCGCCTGCTCGATGGAGTCGGCCTCGCACTCCACAAGGAGCCCGTGGTTCGCTGCTCGCGCGGCGCGAATCGCCTCGCCCACGCCGCCTGCGTGCGCGATGTGGTTGTCCTTGATGAGCACCATGTCCCACAGGCCCGCACGGTGGTTGTACGCACCACCGACGAGCACCGCGTACTTGGAGAGCGCACGCAGGCCGGGAAGCGTCTTACGCGTGTCGGCGACTGCCAGGTCCTCGCCCGCGAGGCGTTGCCATCGGCGGGCCTCGGTGGCGATGCCCGAGAGCATCATCATGAAGTCGAGAGCCGTGCGCTCGGCAGCGAGCACGAGCCGCGCGGACCCCTCGATCTCCATGACCGGCGTCCCCGCCTTCACCTGCGTACCCTCGGCGACGAGCGGGAAGCAGTCGGCAGGCTCCACCGAACCCGCCGTCGCGAGCACGTCGAAAAGCCGCGCCACGAGCGGCAGGCCGCACACGACGGCATCCTGACGGCAGACGATGCGCCCGCTGAAGAACGCGTCTTCGGGGATGACCGCCGCCGACGTCACGTCGGCGCGCAAGAGCGATGGACCCGCCAGACGCGGCTCGAGGATGCGCTCGGGAGCCACGCCGAGGTCCTCCGCGAGCGCGCTCGCGATGACGTCGTCGGACGGTGGCATGCTGAACGTCACGGCGCGACCTCCTCGGGGACGGGAACCAGCCGTGGCGCAGCGCCACGGCTCCATACCGAGTGTACACGCCAGTCCGCGTCGTCGCGTGCCGGATAGTCCGAACGGTAGTGGGTACCGCGGCTTTCGCGACGAAGCGCCGCGGCTCCCGTGATGAGTGAAGCGCAGACGAGGAGGTTCGCGGTCTCGATGGCGAAGGGATAGCGAGCGTCCGGTGCGCCGGCAAGCCCATCGATCACGCGCGCCGCGCCGGCGAGAGTGTCGGCGGAGCGCACGACCGCGACATGGGCACTCATCACCTGCTGCAACTCGGCGCGCACCCGGCGGGCATTGCCCGTGCTGTCCGAGAGCGCACCGGAGACGACGCGCCCGGGATCCGGGTCGCCGCACTCGCGTGCGTGCGCACGTGCGATGCGGCGCGAGAACACGAGGCCCTCGAGGAGCGAGTTGCTCGCGAGGCGGTTGCCTCCGTGCAGCCCCGAAGCCGAGCACTCACCGGATGCGTACAACCCCGGAAGCGAACTGCGGCCGTCGATGTCCACCCGGATGCCACCGACGAGGTAGTGCGCGGCAGGCGCAACCGGGATGAGGTCGTAGCACAGGTCGTACCCGGCCTCACGACAGCCCTCGGTGACGGTCGGAAACCGGCGGCCGAGGAAGTCACAGCCGAGATGGCGCGCGTCGAGCCAGACGTGCGTGCGGCCACTCGTGTGCATGACGCGCTCCATCTCGCGGCTCACCACATCGCGCGGAGCGAGCTCGGCAAGCGGATGCGCACCGAGCATGAAGCGCTCGCCGGCGTCGTCGAGCAGGTACGCGCCCTCACCACGCAACGCCTCGGTGAGCAGAAACTTGGGCGATGCGTCGCTGTCGAGCGCCGTGGGGTGGAACTGCACGAACTCCATGTCCGAGATGTCCGCGCCCGCACGCCAGGCGGCCGCCACGCCGTCGCCGGTGGCGACGAGCGGGTTCGTCGTGACGCGATAGGCCTGCCCCGACCCGCCGGTCGCGAGCACCACCGCATCGGCACGGATCATCGTGAGCTCGCCCGACGTCCGCTCCATCACGACGGCGCCGCAACAGCGACCGTCCGCAGTGAGCAAGTCGATGAGAAGCACGTTCTCGCGTATGTCGATCCCGGGAGTCGTACGCACCACCGCCGAGAGCGTGTTCTGCACCTCGGCGCCCGTGGCGTCCCCCGAATGGAGCACGCGCGGCAGGCTGTGCCCGCCCTCGCGGGCGAGCTCGATCTGGCCGCCCTCGGCACGGTCGAAACGCACGCCGAGCTCCTCGAGCTCGGCAAGGGACTCGGCGGCCTCGCTCACCACGGCCCGGACGACACCGGAGTCGCAGAGCCCCTGCCCCACGACGAGCGTGTCGGCGAGGTGGAGTTCGACCGAGTCGGCCTCTCCTACGGCGCCGGCGATGCCGCCCTGCGCGTACCAGGTGTTCGTGTCGCGCACCTCGGACTTCGTGACGAGGATCACCGGGCACATGCGCGACGCGTGGAGCGCTGCCGTGAGGCCCGCGATGCCCGAGCCGACCACGAGCATGCCTGTCTCGAGCGAGGGCATGGCCCCGGTGTCGAACGGCATGACATAGCGCGTGTCGAGCGCCGCCGGGATGACGCCTTCGAGGAGCCGTTCGACCGTGTACACGTGTCCCCTATCCGATGGCCGTCATGCGTTCGACAGCGGAGCGGGCGCCCTCGGCCACATCGGCCGGGAGCGTCACCTCGCCGGAGAGATCGCGGAGCGCACCGGCGATGCCGGAAAGCGTCGTGAGCTTCATATCGGCGCAGACCATGTCGGGCGTCACGCCGTAGACACGCACGCCGGGCACGGCCTTCTCGAGTCCGTGGAGCAGCCCCGACTCGGTCACGATGATCGCCTCGCCGGTGCCCATCTTCTCCACGTGGCGCAGCATCTG
>CAYMSA010000049.1:1606-13287 GCA_964392965.1 uncultured Coriobacteriaceae bacterium | reverse complement strand
GGGCCGTACGCGATGTTGTCGTAGATGGACATCGGAAAGGGGTTGGGACGCTGGAATACCTGGCCCACGCGCATCCGAAGCTCGACGGGGTCCATCGCCTTGCTCATGATGTCCTCGCCGTCGAGTGTGATGATCCCGCTCACACGCACGGTGCCGAGCTCGTCGTTCATGCGGTTCAAACAGCGAAGCAGCGTGGACTTGCCGCAGCCGGAGGGCCCGATGAGCGCTGTGACCGCTCCGGCGGGGATGTCCATCCGTACGCCTTCGATGACGGTGTCCCGGCCGTACGCGACCGCGACATCCGTCAACCGGAAGCTCCCGCGGGCTGGCGACACCGCCTGTGCGACACCAGTGACCGCCGTGTCCGGCACCACCGTCCTGCGACCGGCGATGACGCTCACGCCGGCAGGGCTCACGTCGAGTGTGTTCACCATGTGACCTTCTTCCTCTGTATCGATCGCCATATGGCGGCGAGCACGCTCGCCACGCTCACCCCGAGCACCAGGACGAGGGCGGTGCCCCACACGAGCTCGACGCTCCACCCCGGCACCGAGGTCACCTGGGCGTAGATGTGGTACGGGAGCGCCATGAACTGCGAAGACGGGCCGTCCGGGATGCTGCGCATCTGGAAGACGGCGCCCGTGAACAGGATCGGTGCGGTCTCGCCTGCCGCCCTCGCCAGACCGAGGATGGAACCGGTGATGATGCCCGGCGCCGCAGCGGGCAGGACCACCCGGCCGATGGTCCGCAGACGGGTGGCGCCGAGGGCGAGCGACGCTTGCCGCAGGTCGCCCGGAATCTGCCTGAGCGCCTCCTCGGTGGCGGTGATCACGACCGGCAGTGTCATGCACGTGAGCGTGAGGGCTGCAGCGATGATCGAACGCCCGAGTCCGGCAAGCAACACAAAGGCCGCGAGGCCGAAGAGGCCGTAGACGATCGACGGCACGCCGGCCATGTTGGTGATGGAGAGCCGGATGATCCGCGTGAGCGTGTTGCGCGGGGCGAACTCGGCAAGGTAGATGCCGGCCAGGACGCCGACGGGAAGCGTGAGCAGCGCCGTCGTGAACGTGACGAGCGCCGTCCCCAGGATGGCGGGGAAGATGCCGCCCGCGCGGCCCCGGTCACGGGGCACGTCCGTGAGGAAGCTCCAGTCGATGGCGCCGACGCCGTTGTAGACGATGTAGCCGAGCACGAAGAGTGCCACCGCCACTACCGAGAGGGCGATGGCGCCGGTCACCACCTTCGCCACGCGCTCGGCGGTTCGCACCCGGCGCGTCCGCGGACTCCGTTTCATCGGCGCCACCTCTTCCGTTGCCGCTCGAGCACCACATCGGCGACGAGGTTGATCAGGAACGTGATAGCGAAGAGCACAAGGCCCACCACGAACAGCACCGAGTAGTGCAGACCGCCCTGGACGACCTCTCCCATCTCGGCGGCGATGGTGCCGGTCATCGTCCTGACGGAATCGAAGATGCTCGTGGGCATCACCGCCGCGTTGCCGGTGAGCATCAGGACGGCCATCGTCTCGCCGATGGCGCGACCCAGCCCGAGCATGACGGCCGCGAAGATGCCCGACATGGCCGCCGGTACGATGACTTTGTACGCCGTCTGCCAGCGCGTGTTGCCGAGTGCCGCAGATCCCTGGCGCAGATCCTGGGGCACCGCGTGAAGCGCGTCCTCGGAGATGGAGATGACCGTGGGGATGGACATGATGCCCAGGACGACGCCGCCGGTGACCGCGGTCATGCCGCTCGAGAGCGAGAACACGTCCTTCACGAGCGGGATGAGGACGGCCACACCGATGAGTCCGTAGACGACGGACGGAACGGCCGCCATGAACTCGATGACCGTCTTCATGATCTCCTTCAGCCGCTGACCCGAGAACTCCGAGATGAAGACGGCCGCACCGACGCCGAAGGGCACCGACACGAGGAGCGCCACCCCGGTCACGAAGAGCGAGCCAGCGATGAGTGGCAGCAGGCCGAACTTGCCGGGGCTTGAGGTCGGGTACCACGCCGTGCCCGAGAGCATGGTGCCGAGGCCCACCTCGTCGAGTGCCCGCACGGAGTTTGTGACGAGGAAGAGCGCGATGGCCGCAAGGATGACGATCGCGATCCAGCCACATGCGTAGATGACAGCTTTCATGACGCCTTCGGCCGCACGACGTGTCGTCGTGCGGCCGAGCCGGCGCCCGCGTCTATGAGACGTAGGGGTATCCATGCGTTACGGGAGCGGGACGAAGCCCTCGTCGACGACGAGCTGCTGGCCCTCGTCACCGAGGATCCACTCGATGTAAGCGGCCAGAGCACCCTCGGGCTGACCGTCGGTGTACATGTACAGGTAGCGGCTGATCGCGTAGGAACCGTCGGCGGCAGTCTCGACGGATGCCTTGACGCCGTCCACAGCGACGACCTTGACCGTGTCGGTGAGGTAACCGAGGCCGATGTAGCCGATGGCTGCATCGTTGGCCGCCACCTCATCGGCGATGCCCTGGTTGGAGGGCAGGAGCTTGGCGCTCGCCGCGTACTCGGCGTCCTCGCCCACCACGGCCTCCTTGAAGAACTCATACGTACCCGAGGAGCTGTCACGCGAGAGGAGGACGATCTCTTTGTCGGCGCCGCCGAGGTCCTTCCAATTGGTGATCTCGCCGCGGAAGACCTGACCGAGCTGCTCGAGCGTGAGGTCCTCGACGCCGTTGGCCGGGTTCACGACGACCGCGATGCCGTCGATGGCGACCTTGTGCTCGATGATGTCCATGCCCTTGCTCTCGCCATCAGCGAGTTCCTCGTCCTTGATCTGGCGAGACGCATTGGCAGCATCGACGGTGCCGTTGAGCAGCGAAGCGATGCCCGTTCCCGAGCCACCGCCCTGGACCGAGATGTCCACGCCAGGGTTCTCGTCCATGAACGCCTCGCTCCACGCGGTCGCGACGTTGAGCAGCGTGTCCGAGCCCTGGATCGCGATCATGCCCTCGAGCTCGGCCGGCGCGGAAGCCGGTGTGGTCGGCTCGGTGGAACCACTCTGTCCGTTGTCCTTGGTCTCGCTTGAGCAGCCGGCGGCGGCGAACGCACCGACCAGCAGCATCACAGCGAGCCCAGAAGCTGCAAGCTTCTTGATGTTCACTCGTGCACCCCTTCGCTTCGTCGTACTCTCTCCTCGACCCGGCGGTCGCCGGACACCTGCAACGCTACGACCGTCGGTCTGCCGAGTGGTTGCACGCGTGTTACAGCTGCGAAGTGGCTGTGAAATGAGTGTTAAATGCGTTCGCATCCGCGATTCGGGCTGACACAATGGGCACAGAAGGCACAGAGGGGATCCGTCGGCACGAACGCACGGGTCCGGACGGGAGGTAGGCGTGGCACGCATCCTCGTCGTCGAGGACGATCCGGTCATCCGGCAGACGGTTGACTACGCCCTGCGGCGGGCCGGTTTCGACACACTCACCGCGGAGAACGGCCTCGCGGGTCTGGAGCTCGCCCTCTCGGAGGTCCCCGACCTCATCGTGCTGGATCTCATGTTGCCGGGACTCGACGGCTACCGCTTCGCCGAGGAGGTCCGCCGCTCCAACACCGAGGTCGCGATCATCATGGTCACCGCGCTCGACGGGGAGCGCGACACGATACGCGGACTCGATGCCGGAGCCGACGACTACATCGGGAAACCGTTCTCCACGGAGCTCCTCCTCGCACGGGTGCGGGCCAACCTGCGCCGGGTGCGAGAACGCACGGTCCTCACGGACGACGCCGTCATCGAGGTTGGCGATCTCCACATCGAGCCCGGCCAGCTCCGGGCGACCTGCGCTGGCGAGCCGCTCCATCTCCGCCTCAAGGAGTTCCAGCTCCTCGTCACGCTGGCGCGCAACAACGGGCTCCTCATGTCACGACAGCGGCTCGCGAGTGAGGTGTGGGGGTACGAGTTCCTCCCCTCGTCGCGCACCATCGACGTCCACGTGCGACGCCTCCGCCAGGCGCTCGAAGCGCTCTCGGCATACGACTACGTGCACACCGTGCACGGTGTCGGCTACCGGTTCGAACCCATCCTTCGGGAGGACTGAGGCGCATGCCACGCCGTGACCGCCGGGACCCTGCTGCCGGCTACCGCCTGCAGCTGGCGCTGGGAACGGCTGCGGTCGTGGCGGTGTTCGCGATCGCCTGGACCTGGAGTCTCGCGGGGCCGCTTCACGACACGATCCTCGTACAGCAGGAGCGGCGCCTCACGGACGTCGCCCGGGGAACCGCCGTCACACTCTCGCCTCTCTCCGCACTCGACTCGCCCCTCGCCGAGCTCGCCGATGCGACGTCGTTGAGGGTCACCGTGGTGGCCGCCGACGGAACGGTCATCGCCGACAGTGAGGAGAGCCCGGGGACTCTCGAGAACCACGGGGACCGCCCCGAGGTGCGCGCCGCACTCGCGGGCGAAACGGGCGTGGACGTGCGGCGCTCGGAGACGCAGGGCATCGAGCGGATGTACGTGGCGGTACCCGCCCGCTGGGGCGATGAGCCGGTCGCGCTCCGTGTCTCCGAGCCCCTTGCAGACATCAACGCACTCACCCGGGACGCACGCCGTGCCGGTCTCATCGCGCTCGTCATCGCGCTCGTCATCGCCTCGTTCACGGCGTGGCGACTGACCCGCCGGGCGGCCGTGCCGGTGGAGCAGCTGGTGGACTCGGCATGCTCGATGGCCAAGGGTGACCTCGGCACACGGGTTCCCGACGTGGCAGGCCCGCTCGCACCGCTCGCCGAGTCCCTCCGGACGCTTCGGGACGGACTGCACGCCCGCATCGCTGCGGCCGAGACCGAGGAGCGTACGCTGCGCGAGGTGCTCGACGGGCTCACCGACGCGGTGTTCCTGCTCGACGGCAACCGGGTCCGCATGGCCAACCGCGCGCTCGCGATCATGTTCCACCTGCCCCCCGGCGACCTCACGGGAACCCCCCTCGCAGAGCTCGGGCTGCCTGCGTCGGTCACGGCCGCCATCGCGCGTCAGCTCGAGAGTGCCTCGGCCTCCACGAACGAGCTCGGCCCGGACCCCTTCGCGCGCTACCACCGCGTCACCGTGCTGCCGCTTACGACCGACGGCGTCCGGACCGGCACGCTCGTGGTCATCGCCGACGTGACCGCCCGCATGCGGCTCGACGCCGTCAGGCGGGACTTCGTCGCCAACGCCTCGCACGAACTCAAGACGCCTGTCGCGGCCATCGTCTTGCTGAGCGAGGCCGCCGAGACGGCGATCCGCGATGGCGACGACGAACAGGCGGCGGCGTTTCTCGGACAGGTGGGCGATGAGGCAACCCGCCTGCGCAGACTCGTCACCGACCTGCTCGACCTCTCACGACTCGAGAGCACTCCCGGCGCAGACGAGGTCACCGACGTCCGCCGGGCGATCGAGCTCGCGCTCGCCGGCCATCAGCGCGCCGCGGCCGCGAAACAGCTGGCGCTCTCGGCGGACCTCTCGGCGGTGAGCCGCGATGACGTGGCCGTGCGCGTCGGCGCCACCGACGTCGCGATCGCGCTCGACAACATCCTGTCGAACGCAATCGCGTACACCGAGCGCGGGTCGGTCGTCGTGCGGGTGACGGCCGATGATACGACCGTGACGCTCGCCGTCACCGACACCGGCATCGGCATCCCGCCCGAGAGCATCGACCGCGTCTTCGAGCGCTTCTACCGAGTGGACGCAGCGCGCTCGCGCACGAAGGGCGGCACCGGCCTCGGCCTCTCCCTCGTGCGCAACGTCGCCGAGGCGGCAGGCGGGTCGGTCTCCATCGCTTCGGAGGTCGACTCGGGAACGACCGTCACGCTCCGGCTGCCGAGGGCGCGCTGAGAGACTGCGCGCGAACGGCGAGGCGATCCGGGAGCCGGGCCGGACAGCCTGGCGGAAGACTCACACCCCCGGCATGCGACCGGTGTGTCCCCGCTCGTGATGGCCGACGCCGCTCCCCCACCGGATGGCGACGAGCATGACGATGGCGAGCCAGGCGATGCCGAGGATCCAGCCGGCGACGACGTCGGCGCCGTAGTGGACGCCGAGCACGACCCGCGACATCCCGATGGCGAACGCCATGACCGCGCAGCCGAACGCGCCCCATATCTTGCGATTGGTGGGCGCGTCGCTGCTGAGGATGATCACCGCGATCGAGCCGAAGTAGAGCAGGCTCGCGAGCGCGTGACCCGACGGGAAGCCGTAGCTCTCCGGCAGCGGTATGAGCGCCGCTTCGATGCCGGGACGAGTGCGTGCGACGATGAGCTTACCGAGGGCGCCGACGAGCGTCCCGCCGGCCATGGTCACGACGAACGCGACCGACCCGGTCCGGTGACCGCGACTGAGGAGCCACGCCGCCGTGATCACCGTTAGAGCCGCCATCGGCCAGAAGCCGCCGATGAAGCTCGAGACGAGAGCGATGGTGCGTGAGCCGGGGAAGTGGACCGAACGGATCGCAGCCGAGGCCGCGGTGTCGAACGCCACGAAGCCGGGGGTGAGCAGCACGGCCGCGACGAGCAACAGCAGCGCCGCGATGGCCGCGCCCGCAACAAGCACGACCAGACCCCTCCGCGGGTCACGCTGCCAGGGCTCCAGCCAGACACGCATGGCGCCTCATCCTCCCAGAGTCTCGAACAGGCGTGCCGCCACCTGCTTTTTGCGCGAGAGCACCCCGTCGAGCCACACCGGTCCTGCCGAAAGATCGATGCCGAACGCCCGCTCGGCGAGACGGGTCTTGCCGGATGCTAGCATGTAGCTACCCTCGGTGACGACGTCGGTCACGAGCAGGATCGCCAGGTCGAGTCCCCGCTTCTCGCACAGCGCTCCGAGCTCGCACGTGAGCTCATCGGCATGCTCCAGATACACGCGCGGGTCGACGACCTCCACCTGCGCGACCGCCGCCACATGGCCGCCGAGACGGTACTCCTTCACGTCGGCGGAGACGGCGACGGTCGCCGAGAAGACGCTTCCGGCCACGCGGGCCCGGTAGACGTCCCTGCCGAAGTCGAGCACGTCTGCGCCCACGCGCGTCGCGAGGCGGGCCGCCGTCTCGCGGTCGAGGTCGGTGGCCGTCGGCGATCTGAGGATCACCGTGTCGGTGAGGATCGCGGCGAGCAGGATGCCCGCGATCGCCTCAGGCATCTCCACTCCGAGCTCGCGATACCGCTCGGCGACGATCGTGGCGGTGGCGCCTACGGGGAGGTTGAGGAACGGGATGGGGGCGCTCGTCTCGACGTCACCCACACGGTGGTGGTCGACGATCTCGATGACCTCGGCCTGTTCGATGCCGGGCGCGGACTGGGCGACCTCGTTGTGGTCGACGAGGATGACGCGACGGCGGAGCCCTCTCGCAAGGTTGCTGCGTGTGAGGATGCCCGCCAGACGGCCGTCGCCATCTACGACGATGGCCTCGCGGTGAGCGCTCTCCATGAGGTCCTCGGCGACCTCGGCGAGAAGCGCATCACCGCCGACGAGGAGCGGACTCGTGTCCATGACGCTACTCACGGTCCGTCCGAGATGCACGAGGCGTGCGCTCGCGTACGAGTCGTGGGACGTCACGATGATGGCCGCGCCACGGGCGGCCGCGTCATCGAGCACCGGGCGCTCTGGCACACACCCTCCCGAGACGATCAGGCACGCTACGCCCGCCTCGAGCGCGAGCGGCTGGGTTCTTCGGCGGTCGCCCACGATGAGCACATCGCCCGGGACGATGTGGTGCACCATCGTCTCCGGTTCCATAGCGCCGATCAACAGCCGGCCGCGGAGCAGCATCGCGTCGTCGCCCGCGAGGACCTCCCCGCCGAGGACGCGGGCGACCTGTCCCACCGTCATCGGGAAATCCCGGAAGCCTGCGGCCTCGAGCTCCTCGGTGTAGAGGTCCGCGAGCGTCGCCTGGTTGACCAGACCGAGAACCCGCCGGTCGTCATCGACGACCGGCAGCGCGCGCACGCCGCGATTCCGCATCAGCCGCCCCACGGCGAGCAGGTTCTCGTCCGCCAGGACGGTCACCGCGTCGGCCGTCATCGCGTCGCATGCGCGGGGCCTGACGTGCTCGATGAGGTCTGGCAGCTCGAGACCGAAGCGATCGAAGACCCATGCGGTCTCGGCAGGCGCGGGGCCGAGGCGCGCGGGGAGGTAGACCGTGTCGCGGTCGGTGACGTTCTTCAGGTGCGCGTACGCCACCGCCGAGCAGATGGAGTCACTGTCCGGCGCCCGATGGCCGAAGACGAGTACCGGTCCCATGCGCTTCCCTTCCGGCGTCAGTCCGGCGATTCGACCTTCCTGAGTGGAGCGTACCCGAGCAGCAGCTTCTTCGTCCCGCCGCCGGCGAAGGTTATGGTCACCTTGTCGCCAGCGACCGCCTGAACGACCCCTCGGCCGAAGACGCGGTGGTCGACTACGTCGCCCGTGGCGAGGTGCGGCGACTCCTGTGCGGGCTTTGCGGCCGGACGTCCCGAGCCGAAGACCCGGCCGCCGTCGGCGGCGCCGTCGCGACGTCGCTCGGTTCCACGGCCCTCCCGCGCGACGGGCGTCCGTGCGCCGAAGCCGCTCCCGGCATGTGTCCGCTCCCCGCCCCAGCGGACCGAACCGCCGCGGTCGCCGCGGCCCCTGCCGGGCGCGGAGGCGCCGAAGCCGGCCGAGCCCACGCCCTCAACCCGGATGTGCTCGTCGGGGATCTCGCGGAGGAACATGCTCGGCATGTTGTACTGCGTCTGGCCGAAGAGCGTCCGCGCACTCGCATGCGTGAGGTAGAGGCGCTCGCGGGCGCGCGTGATGCCCACGTAGCACAGGCGCCGCTCCTCCTCGAGGCCGGCGTCCTCGAACATCGAGCTCGCGTGCGGGAAGATCATGTCCTCCATGCCGAGCAGGAACACGACGGGGAACTCGAGCCCCTTGGCCGAGTGAAGCGTCATGAGCGTAACGGCGCTGTCAGCGTCCTCCACCTCATCGAGGTCGCTTCTGAGCGCCACCCACTCGAGCAGCGCGTCGAGCGTGCGGAGCTCGGGTTCCTCGTGCTGCGCGTCGTACTCGTCCACCACGCCGAGGAACTCCTGGATGTTCTCGATGCGGCCCGCCGCCTCCGAGGTGCCCTCGGCCTTGAGCGCCGGGAGCAGGCCCGAACGCTCGACGATCGCCTCCACCGCCGCGCGAAGCGACGTGGGGGGCTCGCCCGGCGTCTCACCGGTGCCGACAGCCTCACGGGCCGCCGCGAGGTCGGTGGCGAGCTCGGCCACGCGCTTCGCCGGCGCGGTCGAGAGCCACCCGAGCTCGGGGGCGCGCTCGATGGCCTCGGTAAGCGTCATCTGCTCGGCCAGCGCATGCGAGCGGAGCGTCGCGATCGTCGTCTTGCCGATACCCGCACGCCTGTCCATCACCCGGATGAGCGACTGCGCGTCCGCGGGGTTCACGACCGCGCGCAGCCACGCCATGACGTCCTTGATCTCGGCGCGCTCGAAGAACCGCGTTCCGCCCACAAGCTTGTACGGCACACCCGCGCGCAAGCACATGTCCTCGATGACGCGGGACTGCGCGTTCGTGCGATAGAAGATGGCGAAGTGAGCGTAGTCGCGGCGCTCCGCGCGCACGAGCCGCTCGATCTCCTCGACGGCGAAACGGGCCTCATCGCGTTCGTCCACCGCCGAGTAGCGCACGATCGCCTCTCCGCCAGCGTTGGCGGTCCAGAGCGTCTTGGGCTTGCGGCCGCGGTTGTTCGCGACGACCGCGTTGGCCGCCGCGAGGATGGTCTCGGTGGAACGGTAGTTCTGCTCGAGGCGGATCACCGTGGCGTCGGGGTAGTCGCGCTCGAACTCGAGGATGTTGCGGATGTCGGCGCCGCGCCACGAGTAGATGGACTGGTCGTCATCGCCGACGACCATGAGGTTGCGGTTGCGCGCGGCGAGACGGTTCACGATCTCGTACTGCGCGTGGTTCGTGTCCTGGTACTCGTCGACCAGGATGTAGCGGAAGCGGTCCTGGTAGAAACCGCAGACGTCCGGGTGCTCGCGCAGGAGGCGCTCGGCGTTCACGAGCAGATCGTCGAAGTCCATGGCGTTCGACGCCCGCAGCCGCTCCTGGTAGAGACGGTACGCCTTCGCGGTCACACGCTCGGGGGGAGTCGCCGCGCGCGCCTCGTACGCAGCGACGTCGATGAGCTCGTTCTTGGCCGCGGAGATGCGGTTGGCGAACCCCTTGGGCGGGTACTGTTTCGTGTCGATATCGAGGTCCGCGAGCACGCTCGCGAGCACGCGCTTCATGTCATCGGCGTCGTAGATGGTGAACGAGCGCGTGTAGCCGAGGCGCGTGCCGTCGGCGCGCAGGATGCGGACGCACATCGCATGGAACGTCATGACCCACATGGCACGTGCCGAGGGGCCGATGAGTGCACCCAGGCGCTCGCGCATCTCGGCGGCGGCCTTGTTGGTGAACGTGATCGCAAGGATCCCGGCGGGTGAGACCCCGAGGTCTTCGACGATGTGGGCGATGCGATAGGTGAGCACACGCGTCTTGCCGCTGCCAGCCCCCGCAAGGACGAGGAGCGGCCCTTCGGTGGTGGTGACGGCGTCGCGCTGGGCGGGGTTGAGTGTGGAGAGGTCGAGTCGACTCATGATGCGCCGCTGAACCTCATCCGAGCTTCCGTCCCACGGACTCGGCCACCGGCTTCAGGTCCGCCATGAGCTTGCGAATGCCCTCAAGGTCGAGCGACTGCGGCCCGTCGCAGAGCGCGTTGCGTGGGTCGGGATGCACTTCCACCATGATGCCGTCGGCACCCACGGCCACCGCCGCCCGGGCGATGTCGGGCACGAGGTCCGCCCGGCCTGCCGGGTGCGAGACGTCCACGATGATCGGCAGCAGCGACAGGCTGTGCACCACGGGCACCGCCGTGATGTCGAGCGTGAAGCGGTACGCGGTCTCGAACGTGCGGATGCCGCGCTCGCAGAAGACGACGTTCTCGTTGCCGTTCATCGTGAGATAGTTGCTCGCCTGGAGCCACTCCTCGATCGTGGCGGCCATGCCACGCTTGAAGACGATCGGCTTGTGCGAGCTTGCGGTCACCTCGCCGAGCTTCCGCAGCAGGCTGAAGTTGGCCATGTTGCGCGTGCCCACCTGCAGGATGTCCGCGTACGAGTCCACGATCTCCGCGTGTGCCGAGTCGGTCACCTCGGTAACCACGAGCAGCCCGAACTCATCGGCCGCCTCGCGCAGCAGCTCAAGACCCTTCTCCTCGAGTCCCTGGAAGGAGAACGGCGACGTGCGCGGCTTGTACGCGCCGCCGCGCATGACCTTGATGCCGAGCTCGGCGAGGCATGAAGCGACCTCGCGCATCTGCTCGCGCGTCTCCACCGAGCAGGGCCCGGCGATGATCGTACAGGTTTCGTCGCGCGCGATGGCGCCCACGGAAGCGGCTTCTGCTGGGGTCATCCGCGCATCTCCTTCATCACGTGCAGGATCGTGGCGTAGATCTCGCGGAGGTTCTCGGCGAAGAGCGGTCCGTCGTTCACGCGCGAGAGGTGACTGAAGATCTCCTCCTCACGTTTCGGGTCGTAGAGGCCCCACTGGACCTTGGGCTTCAGTCCGCGGATCTCAAGCGAGTACGCGGCACGCTTGTTGAGGAGCGCGACGATCTGCTCGTCGAGCTGGTCGATCTCGGTGCGGAGTGCCGAGATCCGCTCGGCGGCGGTGTCGGTGAAGTCGGTCATCTC